>JBGSXW010000002.1:0-300000 GCA_041751215.1 Saccharimonadales bacterium (SeqCode)
TCACCATATTGGGATTTAAGGTTCGTATGAATCAGGAAGAGCTCGTTTACCTCTGGTAGCGAGCTTTTTTCTTTGGTTCTCAAGTTTATTTGAGCGTAAGTTGGAACGGTGTTGAAAATGGCTCCGAAAAAGGCTGCTTTACGTAACGGATTACAGAGGTCAAGAAGCATTTCGGCGAGGTGTTCTAAAATGTATTTTGCATACTGCAAAACTTGGTCAAATTCGGCCTGTAAATCGGGCTGAGTGGCTATTTCTTCGTCGAGTTGGGCAAGCTCGTTCTCGACACCCACGATGTCTTCCTCAAGATATTTTAGTGCGGTTTCACTGGACACAACGCGCATACGATCAACAGTGGACTTAATCTGGCTTTGGAGGCTTTCACGGTGTGCTAAGCGTTGTTGGTTAGTCTCTACTTGTTGGGCTTGTCGTTCACGCCATAGCTCGCCAACGGCAGCGATTACGTTGTCGATGTATTCAGGTTTAATAGAAACCGCCTTAACAAACTCTTCAATGGTTTGATCGAATTCTGGTTTAGCCACGCGAAAGTAGTGTCCATTGCGGGCGCAGTGATACGCCGGGTAGTATGTGCCTTTCCGTCCACGAGTGGCACTGCCTGATAATGTTTTGTTACACGTGGGACAGGCTACGACTTGCTTATATGGATAGTCAGGATTGTAGATTTGCTTGGTTTTGAGGTGCTCAGGCACCGCCTTTTCTTTGACGGTTACTTCATTGCGGCTATCAATCTCTACATATACTCGTCCACGGTTAGCTTCGTTGAATATAGATACATCAACCAACCCATCAAATTGTGCTTTGACAGGCTTACCGTATGTCCACTTCTCTTTAATGACACCACAGTAGATAAGATTGCTAGCGTAACGATCAACCATTTTAGCGGTCATTTGTCTGCCACCAACTTTTCGCTTTATCTTAGTGCGGTCATATTTATCACGCACGAGTGTTATCCGCGTCTTGAAACCCATTGAGTTAAGTTCATCAGCAATCTGCTGGTTAGTAAAAACATGTGCGGCACGCATCTCAAAGAGCCGCAGCATAAATTTGACTTCGTTCTTGTCAGGCCTGAGGATTAAGCGCTTACCGTTCTTAGTATCAATCTTGACACTCCGAAAACCATATTGAGGCTGACGCATCCAATAACCAAGTTGGGTGTAGCGAATTTCCGCCCCAATCATCCGGCTCATAATGTCACGCATTTCGTCTTTGGCGCGTTCGGCCTCTAAGTATTCGGACTTTTGTGTTGGGTTGAATTCACTCCAGTAGTATTTAAAGCCCGTGTGTTCCAGTGTGTTGACCTGTATCTTACCGATTACTCCGTACATATCCTCTAAGGCGATACCCATAGTAGTGAGTTGTTTCTTGAGCGGTGAATAGTAATCGCCACCACCACGCGTAAAACGGTCGATGGATTTAATCAGAACAACTTGAAAGCCTTTGCTTTTGTCTTTACAGAGCGTGATAACTTTTTCCATCGGCTGCGCTTCGTGCGAGGCAGACTCCAATAGGATAATAGTTTCAGTAATAATAATGCCATGTGTTTGGGCATAGGCTTCGCCTTGCTCACGTTGAGCTTCGGGCGAATCACCATCAAGTCCTTGTTTATCGGAAGATACACGTATAACCAGCAGCCCAATACGTGGTTGGTTATCGGGACGCATCTTTTCCCTCCAAGAGTGGTATAAGCTTTTGTGCAAAGTCCTTGTCTTCAAGAATCTTTTCAACCACCAAGTTGGCAACAAGTTTAATGCGCTGCTCAGTCGTAAACGTAAATTGTTCTACGACTGGTGCTTTTGGCTTATTTTTACTACCCTTTGGCCTTGACATATATACCCTCGTCAAAGGCTCCATAACAATTCAGCTATATAACTAATCTAATTTTGAGGACGGCCTGGCTTTGCTTTTTCTGCCAGTTCTTTTTCGATTATAGAAGTTAGTTGTTTGTCCCCAACTTTTGCAAGTCCATCTAACACTAACTGTACGAGTGTTATGCCACGCTCGGCAGCAACCGCTTTGGCGCGTCGTCTTACAGCGTCCGACATATCAATTTGTACTCGTTCACGTTTTCGTGTAATCATCAGGGGTCATTATATAACATTAACCCTCGCACCACAAATACGCTACTTCTCTTGCGTTAACTATCTAGCCGAATTATTAAGAAGCCAGTTACCCTTAGCTAACTCTGTAATAATTGTACCCCGTGGGGGACATATTATCAATAGTATTGAGCATTTAATACAACAGATTTTGATAGAATGCCGGTATTCTAATTTATTTCTTACTTTTACCCCTGTTATTATTTCTTTCCTTTTCTCCTTTCTTAATATATAAATATATAGAAGCGAGGAAGCGTAGAGTAAGAGACATGAATCAACAAGAACGAAAATTAAACCAAGGCCAGTTAAATGTATTAATGAAGCTATATAAGTTTCGATTTAGTAGCCGTGAGTTAGTAGCAGATAGTTTGGGCAAGAAGAACAGTACTACTATCTATTCAAAGTTAGATATCTTAGTAAAGCATGGGTATGTAGCTAAGCACTTTGAACCCAACTATAAGCTTGAGGGTCGTCCCGCCGAGTACTACTTGCTCCCAAAAGCCTTACGATACTTGATCGAACACAATCCCCCCGATGGTCTGGACGATAAGACCATTAAGAATAGCTATAAAGATAAGCAAGCCTCAACAGCATTTATTAAACACTGTCTGAATATATACGCTCTTCATAACCAACTCGTGAAGCTCTACAATGACCTGCAGTTCTTTACAAGGCGCGAGCTAACGATCTATGACTATTTCCCTAGCCAGCTACCCGACGGCTTCCTGTCGATTAAGGTAGATGGTCAGACACGACGCTTTTTCTTAGAGCTTATCGCAACTGAAACGCCACCCTTTGCCGTTGATCGTCGTCTGCGGCAATTAGTTGAGTACCATGAAAACGACGACTGGTCGGTAACTGATCTGCCGTTCCCAGCTATACTTTGTGTTTGCGAGACAGGTGCTGTTGAGCGTAGATTTAGAAAACAGGTCACTCGGCTTTCGTATCGTTCTGATACCGACATACTTTTATATACCACCACAAAACCGGCTTTACTAAGTTCTCAACAGGGTGATGATGCCATATGGTCAAACGTGACCGAACCGGAGGTACTGCACTCGATTAAAACTCTAATCGTAAATCCGTAAATAGCTTCAGCTATTTGGGGATTTGGCTATTTTCTTTATAGAAAATAGCTTGAGCCTTACTTACGTGTTTTTATAAATCCTAAAAATTGACAACGGAAATCCACAAGAGTACGCGTTACTATACCTTTATGACGATTCACAAATGCGATAAGTGCCACAAGGAAGTTGATATTCGAGGTACAGTTCGGATTTCTCTGTATCTTCAAAGTGTGGATTTGTGCAAATTGTGTGCTAAAAGAATTTTAGAAGCACTCAAAGATAATAATCTCCTAACTACTCGTGATACTTTGTAATTGTGAGGAACGACTTTGTGGAGCGGTAGTTGTAATAAGCCAAGGCACTCGGCTCGATAGAACTTCTGCCACCAACTCCATAATTGTTGCACGAAGCTCCTCACGAGTTAGTGCTGAATACTCCGCATGCTCATCAAGGACCACGTAGTTTTTATCGGCGGTATTAACGTAGTAAACCCCGGCAAGCGGTTTCTGAATATCTTGCGCTGTGCTAATTTTACAAGCCAGGACCTTGTTATAGCGTGCTCTTTCGGACGGCAGATAAAAACAAGCCCGTTCACTGCCATTGAGTACGTATGTTGCACCAAACACAACTGGCAAGAATCTACGAATATAGTGTTTCTGGTCGTCACTGAGTTCGGCTATCACTTCCTCGATGTAACGCTTAATATATGTCTCAGCTGCATTAATGTGGCACACGGCAGTGTTGCGGCTTCGTGGTCTAAGCCAATATAACCGTTCCTGGGCTTTTTGAAACCTATCAACATCGATAATTGCTTCGTGGGCATCCAAGCATCGTACCCACTCACTTTGTGGGTTGCTGTGTTGCTTTTGTTTCAAACGATGCCACGTCTTGTTGTAAACACGGGTGCCCATGTAGGTTTCGTTGGTGAGAACGCGAATAACTCCCGAACTATTCCATTGCTTGCCTGTAGCTGTGAGAAAACCACTTTGATTAAGACGTTCGGCAATATCAGCTGGGAATAGATCGAGCTCCACAAACTCGTGGAAGACACGTTTGACTACATCAGCCGTACCATCACTAGCTGGTTCAAACTTGACTCGTTGGTTAGAAATAATCTTATGGTCACCTTGTTGCAGAATGCCGATGCGTTCGTGCTGCTCATTTAGCAGTATGCGCGCATACCCGTAAGGCGCCATGCCGCCAGCAGAAAAACCCTGTTCGGAGACTTTGATACAGCCGTAGATAACTTTATCGCTTAAGATCTTACTAAATTCGCCAGACATACTGAAATCTAGGGTAAGGATAAAGCTATCAATAACAGAGGTTTCTCTCTTTGGTAGCCCTCGCGTGACCGTAGCTAGCTTAATGTCGGACTGGTTACATAGTCCGAGCCACTTCCAAACCTCAGCCATTTCCTGAAACCGTCCAAACCTCGAAGCGTCGTAAACCAAGATGTAATCAATGTGAGGCGCATCCGGATTGGTCACCCACTTGCTAAACATTTCTTGAAAGCCTGGACGATGTGCAGTTAGGCCGCTAATGCCCTCGTCTTGGAAGTGTTCAACGATCTGAACCTTTTCGCGCTCAGCAAACTTTTCAACTTGTTCTCGCTGAATCTCAACAGAGTTTTCTTGCTTGTCTTCAGCTGAATGACGATAGTAAGCAACGGCTTTCAATTTGTCTTCGTCGAATAAGAGCAAGCTACAAAACCTCCTCTGCGAGGTGGATGAGTTGCTGCAGGGCGCCTTGTTCCTTCTCGGTTAGTCGTTCGCCCCTTGATTGCTTTTTGGCAACGGCCGCAACAACCTTTTGAATATCCCACGAGAAACCAGTACGCAGTGTCTGCTCCTCGAGCTCTTTCACGCGCATTTCTGGGTTCTGAAGGTAGGTTGCTAGTACATCACCGTATAGATCGATACGAATAAAGGCACTTTTGATAATCCGAATGTCCTTCGAACTTTTAATGGTTCCGTTAGAAATGCGATCAAGAATATTGTCGATAATCTGATCGACCTCTAAACCAGCATGTTTTCGCAAGTGTGGCTTAAGCCGGACGATTTCGATTTGAAAACTATCATTTAAGCCTCGTTCAGCGAGACGACTAAGCAAGTGCAGTTGTTGTTCCCGCAGATACAGATAATCCGCAGCCGAGGACTCCGATATGCCAATAAGGCTTGATAGTTCTTTGATCGACTGGAACCCAAACTCACGTTTCATACGGTGCAAAGCATCTGATCTCTCCAGTGGCTTCCACGGCCGACGAATATTTTGCATTTCGTAACGGCGTGCTTCCATTTCACCTGCACTGAGCTTTGGGTAGACCAAACACGGTACGTGAGTAAGCCCAAGAGAGTTGGCACAGATAAAGCGACGATGCCCGTCAATAATCTTGTAACGCCCTGGCTCATATTCTGTAACAGTAATTGGCTGCTGGATGCCATAAAGCTGGATAGAACGTTTCAAGTTGGTTAAAGCAACTTTAGCAGAGATATCTTTGCGTGGCTGATTTTCATCATACTCAACCTTTTCAATAGGAAGGTCTTGCAGCCCGTATTCAAGTTTCTTTACATCCATCATATTTCTCACAAATAAAAAGAGAGCATTTGCTCCCTCAGATTCCTGGGACTATACTACGGACTTTAATTCGTGTCAACTACCTGGTTAAGCATCTACCTACAAAAGACTTATGCTCCCAGGAATAACGAGGACAATAATGATCTAGACTAGGACAATGTGCTTCCTTATTGTCTGCGTCGTTGCTGGGGTTACTTGTTGTTCAAGATATCTGGACAGTTGATTGCCCACTATGGCTTCTTTTTTGAGCGCCCCTGATGATGCCAATTGAAGGCGTGGATTGTTTTGTAGGTCCGTTGGCAATGCTACTCGTCTTCCCTGAATAAGGATATTTACAACGGTGCGCTCAAGTAAATAACGAATATTGGCATCGTCAACCGCAATCGAAGCTTTGGTTCGTTGGAGCTGAGAATTCATGGCTACTTGCTGGATCGCTGGCCGTTGGGCAAGAAAACTGGCCCATCGTTTGCGCTGGGCATCGTTAGTGGCGTAGATATTTGGGAGGGTACAAACGCCACGACGATCCAGTTCTTGGCAGAATACTAAGCTCTTGTTGATATTAAGTGCCTGGCCAAACGGACACTCCCCCAAGAATAGCGAGAAGTTTAGACCGGTGACGGCGTAGAAATTCATGGCAGCTATTTTATCGAACAGGCGTAAATGATGCCGCTTGAACCAAAGATGTTCAATTAGCGCGTCAATCCCGCCGGCAAACAGCACCACTTGTTTATCTTGAAAGATTGGCGCACTCAATGCACTGGTGTCTATACCGGTAGCGATTCCACCCGTGTTTCCGGATTGCTGCGCCGGTGTGTTAATACGAACTTGGTCGTTGCTCTTTCGTTTTGTACCTGACCCCATAAGATTTGTCCCTCTCTTACTTAATTTGCTACTATATGAAAGACGATCAAAAAAACTATCGTCGATATTAAGTCGTCAGATTGCTGTGCTTCCAAACATTCGCAACTGGCGACTTTCGCTTTTATTTGAGCTTTTGGCTCGTGACCGCATTATATCAAGAAAAGTACTGCCCAGCAATCATAAAGCACTCGCAAAAGTATCTATAGTGTGATATATAGATAGGTATGGATGAACAAAAGAAGAGTACTTACGACCCCAACCTATACACCGACGAAGCTAAAAGAAAGCGGTTTATCAGTGTAGCCGAGAAACGCACCAACCGTATATTGAACGACCTCCGTTTGCTTGGTAATACCAGTAACAAGTCGCTTTATAAATATGAGCGCGTCGATGTCGAGAAAATTTTTGGCGAAATTGAGAAGAAGACCATAGAAGTTAAAAGTAAATTTAACTCCGGTAAACAGTCAAAATCTTTTACGATCGAATAGCTTTACAAAACTTGCTAAAAGTAGTAGAATATTAGCTAAATAACGAAGTTATTAGTTAACAGAGGAGAACTTATGGATTTTACAGTTGGTAAAGGATTTGAGATGAAAGGCGGCGTTGCAAGCGTTCCTGCTGCTGAGCTGTCTGATGCAGAGGCTATCAGCAACTTTGAAGAGCTCAAAGCTGAAGTAGAAGCACGTGGCCTTTGGGTGCCAGAGGGCGCTGGTCAGTTAGTTGTTGCAGAAACTGTAGCTGTTCCAGAAGATTTGCGTGATCAAATCCTCGCTAATGCTGAAACAGATATTGAACACACTAACCGTGTGTTTGAAATTATTAACACTGGACGACGTAAGAACAAACGCTTTGATATCGTCCCTGCTGGCGAACAACGTGAACGACTTGAAGACCAACTTACCGACCGAGCTTTAGAAGCGACAGGACACCTGTACACCGCTGAGGGTCGCCCATTGATGGTAGTACCAGCACTTCCTGATGCTATCACTGCCGAGGAGCTCGTAACAGCTGTAGACAAATCTTCTAAGCACGGTATCTATGGCTGGGCTGGTCGCTTAGACTTCCTCAAGAAGTTCTCAATTGACGCCTTGACTGGCTATGACGAAAAGCGAGCTGAAAGCGGCGCTATGACCCTGGTAGAAACTGGCTACGATGCCTCTCGTGAAGGCACCAGAGACCAACAGCTAAATCGTCTTCGAGTAGTACAGCAAGAATTCCCAGAAGTTGGTACCGCTCCAATCCTCGCTACCGCTTCACTCGGCCAACGCTATAATGCTCAGCCAAACTCTTGGCTTGATACCTATACCCGAACTATTGAAGTTGACCCTGTTGAGCTCGACGACTTCGACTACGTTGTGAGCGCTCGCGTGGGCAACAGCTACTCGTACCTGAACGATTCTGACGTGCAGTCTGAGACTGCGTCGCGTCGGCAGGTGGGGCTTGAAGCTTAACCCTTAGTTCTTTCTTTGTTTCTTTTCCTTTTTGTTTTTGCATTAGCAAAGATGTCGGACGCAAATTTTTGTTACAATAACTATAGAAGTAGGATTCCCAAACGGTGGGGTTAGCGGTGCTTCAAACAGTATGCTTGTTAACTTATGTTCTGGTGCCGCGGAGGTACATAGGATGTTAGCACATATAGAACCTTATTGCCCCACGCTTTGCCTTGACAGCTCCAGCTTTGCTGGCACAGCCTGTCCATCTGATGTACTTCATATGGTCAGACAACTGTGAAGTTGCCCAGGAAAACATAGCTCGACGACTTCGACTACGTTGTGAACGCTAACGTGAACGACAACGGCAACTCGAACCTGAACGATTCTAACGTGCAGAATGAGAATGCGTCGCGTCGGCAGATGAGACAATATGGCAATAAAGGCTGGCTTCAGGATCGAACGCTTTTGATCCAGCCACCAAGCATACGCTGGATTTCTGTTAGTTTAGCTTGCAGCTTTAAGCAATTGGTTTCATTGGCGAGTTTTAGCTCTAAGATAGATCTGATTTGCAGACTCAATACGTCTGCCTGGGCTTGGGCTTTAATTAAAAACTGCTCCTTAACGGTTTTTGGCGTATGCTTAGCGGTCATTAATTCCGTTAGGAACTGAAGACATCTGTCTATTGCTGGTTCACTGACAGATATGCGGTACGACTTATCTACTGTCTGGTTCAGCTCAATTAATTTTTTGTATAACTCATAGGTTTTGGCGATGACTGGTAATTCTTCCATTTCAATAACTTTAACAGATATCTGGCATGCCTGGGTAGCTTTTCGGCGCGGCAAACAGCCAAGTCGAGTAATACTTAGCTTTGAACAAAATCTAGAAGCCAATTTACTACGGCTTTGTTATGACTTGAAATCCGGCCAATATGAGCATCACGCATATAGTCACAAGATAGTAAACGAGAAAAAACGTCGCGATATCTATGTAGCAAGTGTGCGTGATCGCGTGGTTCATAGGCTGCTCTACGATTATCTTGTACCCATAGTTAACCCCAAGCTGGATTATGATGTTTGGTCTTGTCGAACTGGTAAGGGGCTACATGGTTGCCTTGCTCGTACTGAGCGACTGCTTGCCAAACATCCGACTGCCTGGATATGGCGGGCAGACATTCGTAAGTTCTTTGATAGTGTGCCCCACGAGAAATTACTTGCAGTTATCGATAGACAGATAGATTGTGCCCAAACCAAGGACCTCCTTGACAAAGTGATTAAGAGCTACCCGACACAATTAAAAGTCAGTCAGTCAGTCAGTCAGTCAGTCAGTCAGTCAGTCAGGTATTGGTTTGCCTATTGGTAACTTGACGAGTCAAATTCTATCTAACCTGTTTATGAACGAATTTGACTCATATGTTCGTCACGTGGTGAAGCCGTTAGCTTACGTTCGCTATGGAGATGACTTTGTCTTGTTCTGTAGAACTAAACAAGAAGTTCGGGATGCAAAGCGCATAAGTCTACGTAAACTACGGCAACTAGGGCTTACTGTCAACGCTACTCAAAATCAAATAATGAGATCATGGCAAGGCTTGCACTTCCTTGGTCATATAATCACCAAAGATGGTTCAGCAATTAGCAAGAGGACAAGAGGCTTAATGTTACGCAGACTAAACCTACGCAATATTGCTAGTTACAGTTCGCTCAAACTGCACGAGGATATGAAACGTGAGCTGCCTTGGCGAGTTGAGTTGTAGTATTTTATTCGCCAGGAACTTTTACCTTTTTAGTCTTCGAAGTTGGCTTTGTAGTCGTTTTGGATTCACTTTCCTTTTGTTGTCTTTGCTCGCTGGTTTGCTTGGGTTCCGGCTTAATAGCATAGCGTTGACGTGACACTTCAATAACTTGTCGGGCTATACCATCACTATAACTGTTGTCTAACAGTAGCGTCTGACCGGATAATGGCTCTTGAGCTAGGACAGATGACAGACGAGCGTAGAAGTTAAAAGCAGAAAGGTTGGAGATTTCGCCTGGTTCAATATACGGACTAAATAAAGGTAACAACAGACGTTCGTCATTAGGGTTGCCGGTTCGGAAGCACAGAACTGTTCCGACATTAGCTAATATGATACTGACCATCTGCTGATCTTTTTGCTGTGAAGTAGATTGCTCCGCCATGGTCATGAAGACTTTATACTTTCGAGATTCCGATAGCATTTGTACGAATGACGGTGTGGCGAAGTTCTGGAACTCATCGACATACAGATAAAACGGCTTTCGCTCACTTTGGGCAATACGAGCACGGCGTAAGCTGGCAAGCTGTAACTTAGCCAGTATGGTAATACCGAAAAGCTCAGACACATCCTCACCCAGTAACCCTTTTGAAAAGTTACAGATGAGTATTTTCCCTGTGTTAATGATCTCGTCAAAATCTATGGTGGATTTTTGTTGGCCGAGCATTTGTTTGGCCGCAGCATTGGAATTAAAGCGTCCAATTTTGGCAGTAATACCGGCGCTCATCTTAACGCGCTGCATGTTTCCAGCTTGGCCTAGTTCGTTCTTCCAAAAATCTTTTAAGTCCTCATCTTCTAGAGCGCTGGTTACCTTTTTGCGGTAACTGGCATTTTGCAATAATTTCAAAATCGTAAATAGAGTTGCGCCCTCCACAGTTAGAGCGGTGTGAATGGCGTTTCTGAGCACGTATTCAATACGGTGGCCACCAGTGTCTTCATCGGAGAATATCTTACGAAATACCGATATAACTGACTCGGTGATCAAGTCTTTCTCTCGGAGTAAGTCGTTACCACTCAAACCTGGCGTTAGTTCTAATAAGTTGAGTGCCACTGGATTATCGAGGTCGTCTGGATTTAAGTACACAACATCATCAATCCGATTCTCCGGCACGTAACGCAAGAGTGTCTCTGCCATATCACCGTGTGGATCAACTACAGCCAAACCCTTGCCGCTGCGCATATCTTGCGCTATAGCGTACTGAAGCAATGTTGTCTTACCGTTACCCGTACCACCGATAATGTACATGTGTCGCTCACGTTCTTTCTCGGTCAGACCAATATTAGTTTCGGTGCCGTGGTGATGATTCCGCCCGATAACAATATCGAAGCCTTTATTCTGCTTGAGTGAAATAGGTGCTGCCAGTGTTCGACTGAGCGAGGTAACTAAGTTATCAGTCTTACTAACCTTGCTATAAGGAAAATGATATAAGTCCGCAATCTCGGCCACCGATAAGATTAAGCTACTACGCTGGAGTAGTGGCGGTAGTCGGTGCTCGAATACGAACTGTCGATACCTATTTACGAGCGGTATTCGATGTTTAGCTCGCAGTTCTTGATATGGCGGTACAGAATACGCATCAAGCGCTGACTTTATAGAGGCTAGGTGCTCTTTATCGTGACGACTTTGGACAAGCACGCGGACGCTGACCTGGAATAAGGGCTGCGTAACTTTTTGGTGCATGGTTTCCATGAGCTCAAGCTCAAATGCGCTAAGGGTTCGGGCCGGTCGTTGACGCTTGGCAACCTGCGCCTGATACTGTGCGTCTTTGTCTGATTGGTTCTGATAACCATGTTTGGTGTTACCATGATACACCTCGCCCGTCAGTTCGGCCGTTCCAAGTAAGGCATTATTAATAAGCCTGGTTAGTACACCAAAAATACCAAACCCTTTGTTGCTGGCTTGCCGTAGCATATCTTCGTTACCAAGTATGCGGTGCGATAAAATACTGGCCTCACGCAACTTAACAGGCTTGAGCACTACCTGAAAACTTATTAACTCCTCGCTAGTTAGTTTTGTCATTGCACCAGTGATATAAGCTAAGGGGTCGTGCTGCTCAAGTGAGTGAGTAGCAGTGAGCGGAAAAATATAGTGAGCAGTTTGCTTAAACTCCAGGACATTTTTATTGCCTGACAGGATGTAGTCTTTAGTAGTTTTTACCTTAACATCTGGCAAGTACGAAGTAATGGCTTGTTGAACCGTTCGTGCAAGTCGTTCCTCTACCGACACCAGGTATCGAATACCGTCTTCGCGAGTAGATATGATTTCACAACTCACTACGGCACTTCGTCGTAGTAGACGGTCTTTGACGCGCCGCGTGGTACGAAGCCCATGAATGACAGAAAATAATTGACGAGTTGCATTAGGAGTTCTTGCCACTGATGACGGTGGGGTTAGCTCAAGTAATACCATGCGACGACGGAGTAAGTGCCGTTGATTGAGCAGTTTGAAAATGAAACTTATGACTACACATAGAACAGCAAGACTAGCGGCAATAATCAATCCCCAGATCATCCATTCTTTCAGTGCGTCAGGGTTAAACATGGGTTACCTCTTATCGTGAATAAATTTATAGTATGGGGCTGAGGAGGCAGCGAAAGTACGACTACTGACTATGTTCAAACCTTTGACATTCATTTCGGTAATCTTCCATGCGCCTGTCTCGGTATTAACATCAGTCACAAATGCTACGTGCCCCCAAAAGCCCTCATCAGTCTGATAGATGGCTCCCACTGCTGGCACATGACTAACTACATAGCCATCAAGTTCCGCTCGGTCATCCCAAGTGTTGGCATTACCCCAAGTTGTTGGTATTGGCTTGCTAGCCCACAGACGCTGAGCAAATGCCCAATAGGTACAGTTACCCCACTCGTACGTATCACCTGGTATTGGTCCGCCCATGTAAAACCCTTGCGTCTCAGCGTGTTCAGCACTCGGTGTTGAGATTAAAAACGATAGGACATCCTCACCCATTGAAAATACTGCCATAACAGGTAGCGCAACTATAATCACTATGCTTGCTAGCACGAAACCAATCTGCTTTTTGGTAACGCCACTTATGGAGAAGATGAGAGCTGGGTTCACTTTTGGTATAGCTCCGCTGGATTAGTAGTGATGAGGGGGTGCTCTTTATCGGAAGCCACAACTTTAACGGCTACGTGGTTTTGGTCGGCAATAATTAAAGCATCACCTCGCTCGCAAGTCAGTAGAAAATTTTGTTCGTATTCAGATAAATTAAACTCACTGACTACATTTCGTATGGTGGTTGTATCCTGTCGCATCAAGATACGTAGTGCTGACTGAGAAGCAATTGCTCGCCCATACTCACTTTGTAGGAAGTCATTAGCTTGCTGAGAAATCATCGACACTCCCAAGTAATACTTGCGGGCGCGGCGTACTAGTCCTGATACGAACCGTGCACTTTGTTCGTGCTCGAGTAACAACCAGCCCTCATCAATAATCAGCAATCGCTTTTCCGGTTTGGCTTTCACTTGATTTTGGACGAAGTTAGACACGATCAGCATCATGATTGGCTGCAGGTTGGCAGGCATATCTTTGATATCAAAGATGATCAGACGGTTATCGAGTCTAATGTTTGTTGGCGAGTTAAAAACTCCGGCGAGCGAACCAGTAATGAATCTTTCCAGTCGTTCGCAAAGATGCAACTGTCCAAGCTTGTGAAGTTCCGCATAGAGGTCTTGTAGTAAAGGTTGTTCTTTCTTAACCTTCTTATATATTTTTAAAATTGCTTTATCGACCGATGCTTTCTCACGCTTGTCGAGTCCCTCGACCATCAGATCAATCAAGCCGGTTAGGTCTTGCACATGTTCAGATAGGTCGTTTCTAGTGTGGAAGGTGGTTGCCAGATCGAACGGATTAATCTTTTCTTTACTCTTAGCAGAAAGCTTTATGTAGGTACCTCCGACGGATTCTGTGAGTCGTTTGTACTCGCGTTCAGGGTCAATCACAATGACCTTCGTTCCTTGCATAAGTTGGCGTAGTATCTCTACCTTGGTAGCGTAGCTTTTTCCAGAGCCTGACTGCGCAAACACGATTGAGTTTGCATTATGCAGGCTAAATCTATCAAGGATAACGAGAGAATTGTTCGATTTGTT
This sequence comes from Saccharimonadales bacterium (SeqCode), assembly GCA_041751215.1. Taxonomy (GTDB): domain Bacteria; phylum Patescibacteriota; class Saccharimonadia; order Saccharimonadales; family JBGSXW01; genus JBGSXW01. The sequence continues at coordinate 13,952 of JBGSXW010000002.1, forward strand.
GACACCGTACAGAATACCCGACTCCTGTACGAATTCAGAACTCATAAACGGAAATGATAATGCGGCTGATGAGCTATCTAAGTTTCGCTTCTGGTTGAGTTGATCTTGGGCGCGTGGCAGTATGGATTGCAGTGCCTCAAGCTGTTGGTAACGAGCAGTCTTTGAGTAAAACAAACGAGCGGATAGCGTTGTTTCCAGTAGCTTCGTCACTTTATTAAGTTCAACCAGCGACGGTGCACGTAATGATACATAAATGGACATTTGGAATAACTTTTCTTGACCACGCTGAATTTTGTCACGCAACTCAATAGCCGATTCGAGCGGATCAGTAACCTCAGAGCCAACAATCTTACCGGCTCGTAACATTGCTCGTTTGGTCGATTCAAGCTCAGTAATCTTTCGGTGTAGTTTTGGCAGGGCTTGCAGAGCATTAACTTCGTGCAAGTGATAGCTAATATCGGCGTTATGACTGAAGTTAATTAGGGTATCGAGCCAGCCACTTGAAGCCACAAATGGATAGCCAGAAATATAAATCGTACGTATGTAGACGCCATCGATGCACAGGTAATCTACCTGTTCTTCAAGTCCAGCATATGACAGCACGTCAAGTGCATCTTGCTCCCCAAAGGTTAAGGCTAGTTCCTTAGGACGTTCGTCTCGTTGCTTCTTCCATTGTTTTAATTGGTCAATCGGATTAGGTACACCTTTTTGTTTAGTCTTCATTGTCATCTCCTTTCTGTATGTACGAAGTATGCAGTAGCTGTAGGGCTTGGCTGGTGAGTGGCTGTATCTTTGCTTGTTCAGGACTATAGAAGCTATAGAACAAATCGAGAATTTCGAGGTTGTTTAGTTCTCGGCTGTGCATTCCGATACGTGCCAGACCCTTAGCAACGATATCCGCAGTTAAGTTAAGCCGTTCTTTGACGGATTCGAAGTCAGTTTTAGCGGTGGCGTTATACGGGATTATTACATAGAAGTTGCGAGTTAAAATCTTGTTGGTGGTAATCAGCGAACGAATAAACTCATCATAGTGCTTAAGCTGATGCTTATAGATTTTCTCGGATTCATTTTCCAAGCGTTCTTGTAGATCGCTTAAATACTTATCCATGTCTATTTCACGGGTGCGAACTAAGATTTGCAAACTACTGCCCACTGAGTTTAAGAAGCTCTCATAGGTATCGATGATGGCATCTTGCTCATCTTCACTTTTTAACTCAAAATTAACTGATGAAACGTGTAAGACCGCGCGGTACTGATTGCTAGGTAGAATCAGTACATTGTCACGTACACCTTTAATATCTATTTGGCTGCGCGCACTAACTCTCTTCTTTGATTTCTGTAAAGCGAACATACAGTTTTCCTTTCCGGTTGGTTTCAAAACGTACCTTTGAGGCTGGATTATTTATGATATCCAGTGCTCGTACCGTATCGGCAATGCCAAGCTGCTGTAGAGTTGTTTCTCGCGCAGTATTTGTAGCCTCCTGAGGTTCGTTTTCTTCAATAATTGTGTCGCGATATTGTTCACGACTTTTCAGTGTGTTCTTGTTAAAAACGTACAAGCTTGGCCGTAAATTGTAGCGCAACACTATGACCAACCAGAGTAGTAAGATAGTGCCCTTAATACGGATCGCCATTGTCCAGAAAATAAAAGCAAGCACACCAATCAACACCATTTTATAGGCAGCGTTGTTCATAAAGGGTGGCAAGACCACATACAGGAGACCTCCTGCAAAAACGGGCGTAGCAAGTAACAAAAGCTGAGAAAAGCCTAAGTTACCGGCAATACGGTCTTCAACAGTTGTAACTTGTGCGGGGACAACAGTGGCTTTCATCTACTTTTTCTCCATAATTTTAGGTGGCTTAAGTTCTTCTTTGTTTAAGCGGGGGGCCTCGCTGGTAGTACCAGTCGGTGGGCGCTTGTCCAGATTTTGTTTTTGAGTTGCACGATTATTTGTATTACCGCTTATTGGCTGTTTATAATTTGCGCTTGTCGTTCTCTTACTGCTTGATGAACTGCTTGTACTCTTGCTACTGACGGCGTTTTTACGGCTACTGACTTTACTGGTCGTCGCGTTGGTAACGGCACGGCCCTTACTACCAAGATAGCTAATGCCAGTCATGAATTGGCTGCCAAGTTTACGTGCAGTTCGTGGTCCGATGCTGGCATATGAGAACTGCATCATTACGCCCTGAGTTTTGAGGAGCGCGATAATTGTTGCCAGCCCTGCTATCATGGCCATGAGAGGGTTTAATGTCTCACCAGGTGTTGCGACAACCATGCCAGCAAACAGTGAGGCAGCAAGCAGCAGAATAATCACATGGATAAAGAGTACAAAAATGGTGGCAATATATGCTTTGATGGCAGTTACGGAAAAGTCTCGAAAGCCTGGAATTAACCATATCAATATGACAATTGGTGAAAGTACCGCTCCGATAAACAGTGTGACCAATCGCCCAACATAGTAAACCAGGAGTATCACAGCAAAAATTAGGAACACCAGCATCATGAGCAGACCAGCCACACCCTGTCCGCCAGAGCCCTCGACAACTTTAGTTAAAACTTCCCAGACTGTACCGGGTGCGCCAGCGGCATTGATAGCTCGAATCAACGCGTTAGAGAGTCCAATAATGCCATCGATGATGAAAATTGAGGTATTGAGGAGCATAAATACTAAAGCAATCCGTGGCAATAAGTGTTTAAACTCGATTTCGTCAAAGCCAAACGTCGAAGCACTCATAATGTGGAAGCCCAACAGAACAATAACTAGCACAAAGAGCGCATCAGCAATCCCCACCATCGCTAGCCATAGATTAAATACAGTCGAGTTATCGGCCATAAGTGGCGTTGCTTTGGTAAAGAAAGACAGAGCAGCCAGAAATGGCGTGGCTACGGTTTGAATTATATTATTAAGCAATCCGGTTACGGCCTTAATGAGAATATCTACCAGCCCATTTGAAGCAGGTTGTGGTTGAATTTGCGTAAGCTGTGGCAAACTTGAACTGGGCGTAACGGCGGAACTGGTATAAGCATGGGTTAACACTTCAGTAATAACAGTGGCAGCCAGAATAATGATAAGCCCGAGTAGTGCATTGCGGATTACGCGTTTGGCATGGTCAAGATTCTCTGGTTTACCAGCACTAGTCATGTAATTAATACCACCGCTTACGAGAAAGAAAACACAGGCTAATGAGGCAAGCGCACTAAGCGTGCGAACAAGCGGGCCGATATACGATTGCATGACAGAGCCTGCCGCTGATGCGTCGGCTACAAGTGAAAGATTCGTAGTTAAAAGCTCGATCATGGTTGTCCTTAACTCCCAAAGGCATTGGTCGCGAGTGTCGTAACAATATTGCTAATGACAAAAGCAGCAATGGTAATCGCCAAGCCAATTGCAGCATACAGAATTGTCCTTTTGGCACGATCGAGATGTTCAGGATTTCCAGAACTTGTGATATAGCTAAAACCACCTACAACAAAAAAGCCGGTCGCAATGAGACCGGCCAATCCGGCAATTACCCCAATAACGCTCCGTATGAAGTTTTCAATATTACTTACCCCCGGTGTGGCGGCAAATGCTGTCCCTGTTAGAATAAATGGCAAGCCCGCTGCTACGAATAGAGCAACGAAGCGATTTGTTCTTTTAGTTCCCATGGTGTTCCCCTCTGCTTTAAATGTAAGGTTCCCACCATCCCTAAGCGTTAGTATTTTCCCGATGAGATGAAAACGGTCGCTCCTTTAGCGACACGCCACATGCTCTCATGTACCCCTAGACTATCAGGGGTGAATTTTAAATTGCAATAAGGTACTTAGAAGATAGTTTAGCACCTAGATAATACTAAGTTACCCAAAAGTTAGTATTACTAACGGGTAAGGTACCTATCGGTGCGTCGATCATAAGCTTTTTGATCGCGCTTGATTTTTTCTTTGTGTTTTTCTGCCCAATTTACTAGGATGTCGGTAATCTCTAGCAATTCAAATCCAATAGGAGTGAGCTTATACTCAACCTGTGGCGGTACAACTGGGTAGTGAGTGCGCTCAACAATACCATTGCGCTCTAATGACTTGAGAGTGTCAGTTAGAACTTTTTGCGTTACACCGGGCGTATACCTAATTAGTTCTGAATGGCGTCTTACCTCCGTGCCGAGTTGACGTATTATTGGAACTGCCCACTTTCTCGACAGAATATATACTGGGTGGTGTTTTTATTGTCTGTTGACATGCCATAATTTTAAAGCATGAGCAGCAATATCTGCAATTTAGTTGCAAAAGTTTCACATATTTGAAACAAGATTAATTCTGATATACTTCTAACCAAGAGAGGTTTGTGTTTCCTTGCGAGGTTACAGAAGCCTTTCTTTTATTTCCAAACGAGCTTAGAACCGCTAACCGTCTTTAAGACTTTTCCATCTGAGGTATTAATAATAGATGTTTGTACATTTGTGGGTTGCAGTTCACTTCCATACTTATCGTACTCACGACCTTTAATTGCCGAAGTTTCTAAGATTAAGTATTGATCGTTTGGCGTGGTGCTGTAATTGCGCACCTCGTTGTCTTGGGTACTCACTCTATAGAGCTCTTTGTCGGCGCCCCATCGCTGTATTGCTACCGTGTACTCATAGCTGTAGCTGGTCACGGGAATATTAAGTAGTTTTATAACGCCCTCGCTATTTTGCAATAAGCGTATGCTTGTAATAATTGGTGTAGTCGCGCCAGTGTTGCGGGTGGTGTAGGGGTTTTTACTTTTCTTAGAGACATCAAGTATGGTTGGCCCCTCTCGGTAGTCTATAAAAGCTATCTTGCCACCGTTGCTTGAAGTATTGGCTACGCCAGACAAGTTACCTAAGGGGATTGGTTCGTGCTGTGAGAACACATCAATAAATAATGTGCCAGAGGTGTACGTTTCGGCCACGATTGTTGTTCCATCCGGCATAAATCTCCAATTACCGACACCCGTACGGACGTTACCAATACCTTTTATCTCATCAAGTAACTTGGATTTAAAGTCATAGATGAACAAGTTGTAGGAATACTTTTGGTTTCCAGAGACAAACTTACTAGTAAACGTATAGCCTACAAATCGTCCGTCGCTAGAGGTGTGTAACTTATCGATTGTACCTTTGGTTTCAGGCAAAGAGATATTGATCGATTCTTTGGTTTTTAGATCATAAACAACGAGACTGGGAGTACCTTGTTGCGCATCTTCGTCTATACTACTGACTTGACTGCTAATGAGCTTGTCGCCGCTGACAGTGAAATCGAGTATCTTCTCCGCGCTATAAACAACTTCGTCTTCGCCGTACAGAGAACCTTTAATAATTTGATCTTCTTCCTTTTCGGCAAATGCGTAGAGGTTGGAGGAATAGCCATAGTTTCGTTTCAGGTAGTAGTAATTGGAACCACCAGTTTTAAAACTTGATTCGTTGTTTGTGGTTCGGCCATTACGGCCGGTTATATCGTTTAATTTAACACGGTATGTAGTGTCCTCAAGCAAACGCTGCTTCAACTGAATAATTACCGATTCACCAGACGTAGTAACATTAAAGTCAGTATTTGGTTCAATATGTACCTGAGATTTATCAACGCTTTTGAGGGGCTGGTTGGCGCGCAGTACAATAGTTTGGTTGAGGTCTTTAGTCAAAGCTTGCGAATTATAGTCAATCTGCCGAATACGAGGTCCACTAAATACGAGTCCAATGATACAAACGAGACTTATCACAGTGCAAACAGTTAGGACCCACAGCACCCTTTGCTTATAGGTCGTGGGTGGCTTAATAGACATACGGATCCTTTGGCTTATCGACGATACTGGCCTTACTTGGTTCGATAGCCAAGCGTCCCCCAACAACTTTAAAAGTTCCTTCAACTAACACCCACTGATCGGCTTTATAGTCATTCTTCCATGATGATTTGTGAATCGGTACGCCAATTGGACGGGCATCGACAGCACAACAACTTATAATAAAGCGAGAGACATAGAAATAGTTATCTGAACCCTCTTGATCGGGCGTAACAAAGCCGACCAGTGACACTTGCTTACCGGCAAAAAAAGCTTGGTCGTTGGTTTGAGCTAGCAAGTTTGCCCAATCTTTGACGCTTAACTGGGTGAAGTCATTACCACCAAACGGTGAAACAACGTCGGCTTTGGCTAGTTTTGTTAGGGCGTCGGTATTGGCAGCACTATTAATACCGCGCTGGTTAGCAATGTTGCTCGATAAGGTTGTCGGCTTAATTATCAGGAGCGTCAGCATGGAAATTCCGATGAGCAAACATGCAAACAAACCGGAGTGATCATTTTTGTGATCTCGATTACCGGTAACTGCCCACATGAGCGCCAGCAAACCGAGACCACCAGCTATAAGTGTGAAAGTGTTATAGCGTGGATGGATAAATAAGCCGAGTTGCTTAGTAGCCCCGAGCCACAACGTAGCTACGGCTGCCACGGCAATTAAAATGACCCCGCGGTTATGATACAGCCAGCGTATACTAGAACGCATAGTTCACTACCAATCCCAGGCAGGCACTAACTAAGAAAGTTACCAATATCACTGTACGTATGACGCGCTTGGTATATGTAGTTCGCATGAGACTTATCATCTTGATATCAACAATTGGACCGAACACCAAGAAGCTGACTAATGAACCAGTTGTAAAGGTATTAGCAAAAGCCAGTGCAAAGAACGCATCTACGTTAGCACAAATTGACACGATAAATGCCAGCATCATCATAGCGAATATCGACCAGATCGGATCACCACCAAGGCTAATAAGAATACTGCGTGGCACCATAACTTGCACAAATCCTGCTACAAAACCTCCAATAAAGAGCGCTGGCACAATAACATTGGCTTCACTGGCAAATATCTGAAAGCTTTGTTTGACCTTGTTGTGCTGATGCTTGGTTTTACGGTGATCTACTTTACAGGTAGCGGCGAACTCAGGCGTTAGTAACGCTTGCTGCTTTTGTTTGCCTGCAAAAAACCAACCAACGATATTGGCAATAGCAAACCCGCCCAACAGGCGCGCAATCAGAATTGTACTATCCGAACCAAACGCTTGTTGGGTGGTTATGATTGTAATCGGATTAAGAATTGGTGCTGCCAGTAGAAACGTCAGCGACTCACTTACGGTTAGGCCTTTAACCATCAAGCCACGCGCAAGTGGTATATTACCGCACTCACAGACCGGTAAAAAGATACCCAAGAATGATAAGGCAATTCTGCGTGGTGTGGGACGTTTTGGTAGAAGTCTTAAGAGTAAATTTTCTGGTAACCAGACTTGTACCAATATGGAAAGCGCAATACCAAGCAGTACAAATGGCAAGGCTTCGATTATGATGCTTGAGGAGAGCGTAATAAAGTCCTGTATCTTTGTTGGTACGGTAATCGCGGTATACCGATTCGAGAGAACTTTTAAGAGCAATAAAAGGCCGACCAGAGCCAGTCCCATCGCAGGGAAGCGTAGTCGGTTTGATTGTTGTACGTGAACTAATGCCACAATGGCTTATATTTTACAAGTATCTGGTGAGGACAGGAAAATAGTTGCGAAATTAGTTATTTCTGCAACTAATTTGCATTTACGAGAAGTTATAGCATACAATCTGTCTGTTAATTCTAAGGTGAAAGACATAATGATACGAACAGATGGTGATATTCAGCACGGACTAGCTCATTTAATGATTGGTGAGGCTTTTATTGCTAATACGATTGAAAACGATCGCTTTTCGGCTGCACAGCTTGATCAGTTCTTTGGAACCTTTCGAGAAAGTCATAGAGGCGCGCTTGGTCAGTTTACGACGCGTGCTGCCGAGATAGTTGGTTATGATGAACATCATGAGCTAGACGACTTCGGCCCACACGGTAAGTTTGCAGGCAAATTATCTCTACGAGAGTCTGGCTTAGCCGTTGTTGAAACTGAACTTCATCATGCCGCCCCAGCAGGGCTTAACGAGGCTTTAAAAGCTTCTTGCGCGACTGCCGTAGCCGTACTACGCGGCTAAGGCTAGTGGTTGACGATTGCGAGTTAAAACTAAGAGTATGATCTCGCCAAGCACCTGGGCCATACTCATAGTTTTATTTGTGGATTGAGTGGATGAGAATTGAGAAAATTCGAAACTGTACTCAATACTGAGGTCTTTTCTGAGTCCATGCAAGATATCGTATGCTTCTTGGTCAAAGATTAGTTCTTGATCGTCTGAAAATTCCAGCATCTGTGCTAAATCCTCGTAAGTAAGAGAAAGTTTAGCGGCAAGTTCTTCAAGTTTTTCTTTGAGTGTGGGCGATAAGACTGCTAGCTCATGGGATTCCGTGGTGCCTACTCCCTTAATTAGTTCAAAGATGTCTTCAATGATTTCTTGTACCTCTGGTGCATCCTCTGGCTCAACAGCAGATATTAATTCCGCAACCACAGCTTGCTGAGCGGGCTTTAACTCTCGTTCTGGAATGACGTTTTGTTCAGTACTCGAAGTCCTGTCTGGCACTGTGAAAAGCTCTTGTGCGGGTTCTTCAACTTCACTTATTGTGAGATTGTTGGTTGCTCCGGCATCAACAGCTATATCCCACAAGCTTATCTCGTCATTTTCTGACAGAGCGATAGGTAGCTCGCCAGCTTCAAAGGTAAGATCTTCAACTTCACTTGATTCTTCAACCATAGTTTCGCTGGTCGTGAGAACTTCTTGCGTGAGCAAGTCAATGTTATCGACATCATTGCTATCAGCCTGTTCAATATCAACAGGTTCCATATCCTCTGATACTGACAGTGTATTAAATTCTACGCTGCCCTCGGTTTTTTCCTCACCATCACCATCAGTAATCTCTGCTTGATTGGTTTCGATAGTACTTTTCTGTATTGGTTCCACGGCTTCGATAGCGTCTGTTTTGCTCCTTTCAACTGGTTTGTTAACCGCAGGTACTTTGGCTTCTTCCCGATTAACCTGTTCCGTTCGTTCGGCTATATTTTGTTTTTCCTTTTCGGGCATTGATTTGGTGTTACTCTCAACGACTGCTTGAGAGGCCTCGGTAGCATCAATACGTTGCCGTAGGGCTGCATCCATTTCGGGTTTAACGATGGTTGCTTGTTTGGCGATCTCTACTTCTACCGCAAGGCGTTGTTGGGCTTCTGTAGCATCTACAATCTGTTCTGCGATGGTTTCTGCCGCCGTTTTTTGTTCCTGGTGAGGTGCTTTTTCTAAATTATCAAATAAAGAATCGGCGTGTTTATCAGCTTGCGGCTGATTATGTTCGCAGTGTGCATCACAGACATGCGGTTTATGTGCTTCGTGCTGGTGATCGTCAAGTTCTTTTGCTGCTCTGTTGGCGGTTTCTTTATCGGCTGCTATCTTGGCTGGCTCAACTTTTGGTTTGGTTGTCTCGGCTTCAGGTTTACTGAGATCATTAAAGAGACTGTCAGACATCTCATCTGCTTTAGACTGATGGTGCTCGCAGTTAGGGCCGCAAACATGATCTTTTTCTAGGTCTGCAAAAAGATCATCACTCATTTCATTGGCTTGCATCTGCGAGTGCTCACAGTCTGGGGTGCAGACGTGTCCTTCAACCCCGTGTGCAGTTTCTAGGTGGGGGTGATGTTGCGTAGTCTCTGCTTGCTGTTCAACATGAGCCACAGCCTCATGAGCTTCGTGCTGATGGGCTTGCGCTAGAACTTCAGCATTTGCAGGCATTTAGGCAGTAACTTTCTTTTGAGTGGTTAAGAATTCGTTAATATTTAGGCCGACACGGCTTTGTGCTAATAGCTTGATCCGTTCCATCTCACTATCCTCAACCTCTTTGATAAAGAAACTAAAGAATTGTTTCTTTGAGACAAAATAGGTGGTTATTAGTAAGCGTTGGTATGGTAATACCTCCACGCCAGACTGCTTGCGTGTCCAGTGCTCAATCTTTGGGGTATGGTCGAACAGTAGCGGGATATTCTTAGAAAAGACTTGCTTACCATCACGTTCTAGCCAGTGAGTGTAAAAGTTCTCCCAGGTGTCGTATTCAGCAAAAGCATGTGTTTCATCTGGCGTAAAGTTACCAAACCGGTTGCCAAGCTCTTGATTATATCGATCACGAGAAAATGCCAAAAATTGCTCCACAGTTGTATCAGGTACATGCTTTACGAGATATTCCTTTATTTCCTTTTTAAAAGGATTAGCAAGCGTTATGGTAAAAGGCTGGAACCCAAGCTCATCTGTGCCATTACGGCGCTGCTCAGCGTACTCAGCGTCGCCGACATGCAAAAAACTAACCACCTGCCAATCATGGAATCCGTCCTTGTTTGGCTTCTCGGTTGCAAAATCGTTCCAAAATAACTGAAATGAATCAAATACTATCATATCTAGTACATTCTAAGAGGTAGTGACTACTTATTGCAAATTAGTTGCATTTTTGATATTATTTGCATCATGGATCAGATTGATAGATTAAAATCTCTACTAACCGAACGCGGGTACAGTATTACTAAGCCTCGCTTAGAGGTCTTCCGTGTCTTAGCAGCGAATGAGGAGCCACTGAATGTAACTGATATTGTGGCTCGTCTCTCTACTAAGGTAGATAAGGTAAGTATTTACCGCACGATTGAGCTGTACGAAAAGATTGGCATTGTGCACCGCGTATGGACCGGGTTTAAGAGTAAGGTTGAGCTGAGTGAAGCATTTTCACCTCACCACCATCACTTCACATGTATTAAATGTGGAAAAACAACCGGATTGCGAAGTGAGGCACTAGAGAAAGAACTAGAGAATCTTGAGAGTGATCAACACTTTAAGCTGACACACCACTCAATTGAACTAAAGGGCTTTTGTGAAGATTGTATAAGGCAAGTTAACATAACTCACGAAAAAGGGAGGGTTGCCCATGCCAGCGGTGTACAAGCCACGTAAACGAGTAGATCGAGAGGTTTTACAGACGACTGCAAACTCGTCTCAATCAGATGATGTACAGCAGCCAAGAGATAAATCTATAAAAGTACTCGTAGTTTCCCTGCTTGTGCTTATTGCAGTATTAATTTATCTTATCGCCCAATAACTAACGAGATTTAGCTGTTCTTGAGTGATGCTTTATATTTTTCTAAAAAGTCGTCGTAATTGAGGTCGCCAACTTTCTCGGCGTGGAATGCGAAGCGTTCCATGAATTTCAAGAAGCCTACGGCGTAGTTGCGGTTGGCGTTGTTTGAATCGTGGTACTTCAAATAGTTGATAGTCTTTTCGATTACTTCTTCATCTTCATGAAGGTTACGATCTTTGAATACATCTGCGTCGCTCATATCAACTCACTTTCGTTAGATATCGACTTAGTCCAATAAACTTTATGAGTGTTTCAGCCTCAACGGCCGATACCGTTCGCCTCATTATCTCACAACTATCATAGTACGAAAGAATGTTCAGGCTTCCTTCGTAAAATACGGTACGGTCAATGATGGCGATTTTTCGGTGGTGTTTAACGGTAAACAGTACATTTACACCAAGTTCTTGTAATAGGCCTACTGCACATTCAGCTTGTAGCCTGTATTCTTGGTCATGTTCCTCTGGGTTACGAGTATTGATAACAATCTTTACCCCACGTTGTCGTAGTTTTGTAATTAAGGGTACGAGTTGATTTACTCGATTGAACCGAATGAAAGGGCTTTCAATAATCAGGCTGCTGTGCGCCCGCTTAATATCTTTCATGAACTGTTGGTCAAAGGTCTCTTGATCAAACAGACTTGATGCTACATTTCTACGACCGAACATTTCTTAGCTCCAAATCGGGCAGATATACTTCACCGTCTTTGATGACCATGCCTAATGCTTTAAAATTATCTCTGAGCTTAAAAAGATCGTCGAAAAGCGGTTCTAAATTAATACTAGTGAGCTCACCAAAGTAAGCCACCCACCTTGCGTGGGTGTTTTACTTTGGTACGCTCTGCGAGCGTAGAATTCGTAGGGTTCGATAACAACGAGCACGCACAGGAACTACCTCCTAGTTCCGAGCATGCGAGGAGGTTATACTTCGAGTACTCCCGTAGGGATCACCAATCTAAGGACGCCAGCTTGCTGGTGTTTTTAGATTGGTGACTTTGTGTACGAATCTAGCCTTCTGGCGCCAAAAACCCGCCAATCGGCATGAACTGAGCTGACCATTCTCTCACCCTGTCGATGTCGTTTTCATCTGGGAGCCCCAGCTTAAGCCCGGCCGTAGTCCAATATGTGGTATGAGGAAAGCCGAAGTAAAGTTCTTTGGCGGTGTAGTTCGTGAGCGTAAAGTCTGTCCTGTCGGTTACTAAGTCTCCATTTGAGTCGCGCCAGTTTATTTCCATGAAAGAGTTAGAGCCATCAACTCTAGTAACGATTAGAACAGTTACGTTATCGTCCATAAATACGCCTGTTGCGGGCCACGCTGTACCCGGGGCGACTCCTGTAGTTGCGCCCCATCTTCGGGGCGTGCCCAAGACGTTGGATATAAGACTTACGGTTGTGCCAATGTAGCCTTGGTGGGCGTCCCAAGCTGAGCCATTTGTCTGTGCGGAACCATTCGGGAGCCGGCACAACATGGCGCACCAGTAAGGAGTGTCGTATCCGTTCGGGGCATTAAACCATGTACTAGAATCTTCAGGATCTAAGTTTGGTGACAGCGTAGAGTGGGCGTCGTGTAAGCCGCCGAACTCCGGTACGTCAAGTTCTGCCAAAAAATCGTGGTATGCCGCGGCCCGGCCGTTAAACCTTTGGGAGCCTGGCAAGTAAACTGCACCCGGAAAGGCTGTCTGGCCTACTGTATTTCCCCATGCTCCATTATCTCTTTGTACAGGCATGTTATTCGTGCCTCTGTCTAAGATTGTCTCAATCCGAGTTGCGGGATCAATGTCCCAGCCAGAGCCATCATCAGCATAGGTCGACGAATCAGCTACGTCCCAAGAGTGGGTCCAGGCCGTCAGGCTATCCCAGTTGGGCACAGCCACTAGCTGACCGTTAACTGAGAGTGACCCGCCGTTAACAAGTATGCGCTTTGGCACTTTTTATGCCCCTGGCTCAAAATCTACTAATAATACTTCTGACACGACATCATTGTTTGAAACGGCTTCGCCGGTAGCAAACAGGCTGTTAGCGCTCGAGAGTGTAGCGGCGACTGTCGTGAAGTTTGTGAGGACTGAAGTATTGTAAAACAGTGTGCCAACACAGTCTTGAGTGGTCGCTCCGGTTCGTGTGATGCTCACCTCTGCTCGCCACGAACCAGCCACAGAAGTAGGAAGAGCTCCACTGTCAAGGATGGTCGTTGCACCAAACTTAATTCGGATTCGCTTTGCGTTGGCGTTGTTTGCGAATGTGCCCTGAAAACGACCCCGAACAGTGTCCCCGTTAGTAGCTAACGTGTTTGCTATAACAGAGAAGGTTTGCAGGTTATCTTCGCCGCCACCGACATTGCCAACCGCAGTAACGCTATGTCCGATACGGCCAGGGAGACTGGCGTAAGACCCCAAAATGTAGATGTTAGCCATAACGCCCGCCCTTAGTCTGCCAATGAACGCGTCGGGTGCGGTCGTGCCAGCGCCAAATCCTATAAAGCCAACCGAGCCAAATGCACTGGCGATTGCTATTGAGGGATGAGCGTCGGTACTGTTTTTATACAAAGTCAGACGTATGTCGTCAGCAACCCCACCATTAAAGCTCTCGATAGCCACTCTTCGCCCTCCGCTGTTAGTGAACGTTTGGCTGGTTGTTCCAAAAGCTTTTTTAGCGGCACCAGACACGGCAATGACATCATCAGAATCCATAAGCACGGCATTGCCATCCTCAACACCCACAATAGTGTCGGTCGTGTCAGGGTTAGTTGCTGCTGGCAGGTCGGCAATTTCCGTTGCGTCGTCTAATACGGCATCGATGTCAGCTTGTGTCGCCAGGTCGCTGGTGTCAGCAATACCGTGCACATCGTTCGTTGTATTGCTGTGAGTGGTTAAGTTGCTAGCGACGGTCGCTGCTGCTCCAGCCGAGTCAAAGTCACCGGTATCAGCTGTTGCGGCGCTGCCTAGGCCAAGGTTATTGCGAGCCTGCGGTGCTGTAGTCGCGCCTGTTCCCCCTTTGGAAATGCCGACTCGTTTCAGCGACCCGTCGGGGTTATGGGACGTTTTTAAAAATGCATTGAGGATCTCACCCCAGTTTCCAGTATCTCCCCCAGGCTTTGGCAGTCTTGGCATCAGAACCCTCCACAGTTCTTAGGTCTCGGCTTTAAACGCACCTCTATCACAAACCACGTCTCTTGTGGGGTAATTATATCACGGTAATAACATAAGCTTTTAGGCGAATAATTGTCGTTAGCCGACTATTGTAAAAACCCTTAAGGCATGGCATAATACTTGCGATTCACTTTGTGGGCAACTACAGAGGCGAAAGTAGATCTGAGGAGACAACCTCAACCAAGATCTTTCCATCGAACGACTAAACACGTTCACTGACAGTTGGGAGTAAACAATGCACTACACCCTGATGAAGCACTTCAAGATGAAGGAGGACGGTTTCGTCGACTTCGGTCACAGCGCCTCGGTCCTCTTCATGGGTTTCATGACGGTCTTCGGTCCGTGCGTGATCTTTTTGGTCGCGCTGCCCTCGTTCGCTTACGCGACTGTTGAAGGCGGTGCGTTCTGGTTCATGCTGCTCACCGCCGCTCTCTGCTTGGTGGCGTACCTCGCCGCCCTCAGCGTCTTGAAGCTGGTGATGTTCACCATCGCCTGCTACATGGCCTGCCGCGAGGAGTTCATCAAGAAGATGCTCAACGAGAGTCGTTCATCCGAACGGTTCGATTCCTGAGATTGGAGCAGCAATGTCCGAAGTCAAGCAGTCCGAAAAGTACAAGAATGCCTACAGATCGGGCGTCCGTAGCTCGCTCATCTCGGCCTCTGTTGCCCTGATGATGCTGTACTGGGCGCTCACCCCCACCCCGAATGTCACCGAGAAGATGCAGGTCAACACGTGGCTGCTGTTCGCAGTTGTCGCGGCGGGCTTCTTTTGCACAGTCTTGCTGGCCATCGGAAACTGGATCCTCGCCGAAGTCGCCAAGATGCACGAGTCCGACAGCGAGCCTGTCAACAAGTCCAACTGAACGATCGGAGCAGATCAGTGACAGCAAAGATCAACCCGGAGAAATACAACGACTGCAAAGATGGTGTCCTCGAGTCGCTCTTCTCGGCCTTCATTTTTGGGGGTTTTGCCGCAATCACGTTGGGACTTGCAGTTACGGGCGATGCCGAAGACTCTGGTAGCCCGCAATGGGTTCCCTGGGTGCTCTTCGGCCTGCTGACCATCGCGGTCATCTGGTTGCTGTTGCGGGCGTACTACTACCGCATCAGGATGATCGACATCAAGTCCGGCGAGGAGGCTTCAGCCACCGAGCAGTAGCACTACGCGCAACATCGATTGGAGGTCGAATGAGTGGCCACAACTACCCGCGAACAAGTGGCGAGTACGTACGGATCGCTGCGTTGTGGAAGCTGACGGGGCGTACCTTCACGGGGGCTGCGCTGTTCAGCTTCGTCCTGCTGATTGCCATGTGGGGCAACTTCAGTTTCGTGGCGCGGCTTATCCAGATCGTCTTGGTTCTGACATACCTCGTAGGCCTTGCTACCTGCTTGGTGCGCTACGTAGTCAACATGAACCGAGCCTTTCCCGAGGAAACGCCAAACAACTGAGAGCTGGGCGGGATCGCTGCAAATACTGGGCGATCCCGCACCACCAGCCTCACATCCAATAACTCCCAACTGTCAATTCACTTCAGAAATTGTGTAATTTCTCTGATGAGTCCCCGGCCTCCGCAACTACTGCGGCGGGCAGGCGCCAGGACGAAAAGTGAACAACATGTTACAATACATTCATGAAAAGTTTGCAAGATTTAGGCTTTGAGCTTGGTGGAGACGAGGCGCACCTTCAAAAGGTTGCCCCAGAAGACATAAACCCCGAGCGGTTTTTTGATCAGGCCGAGCCGTTACTCGAAGAATTGAGTGAATCAGTCTTAACTGAAGTCGTGCCCAACCTCGAAGACTATGAGGGGCGCTGGCACCCACTTGGTTTTATGATCTACCCATTAGGAGTGCATGAGGGCTTAGGTTCGTTGCGTCTCCATATATGGCCGGCTGGACATAGGGTTTCTATTGACGGCGGCTCGGGCATTCATGATCACGCTTGGTATCTTGCTTCGCGAGTACTCGCGGGTGTGTATTCTGACGATCGTTACGATGTTGAACTTATGCCAGATAAAGCACCAGAAGGTGATTTATCAGAACCTTTTTTTCGGGTTTTTGGGGTTACAAAAGTTCCTGGCGAACCAGACGGCCTAAGAACTGATGGCACCTACGCACGTGCGCAAGTTTTCGATCAAGTGTTGGTACCGGCGGGCTTAACTCACCGGATTGAACCGGGCGCATTTCATCTGCCAACAATTTCTGAAGGACAGCTGGCGGCAACGTTGGTCCTAGATTCTCCAAGCTTGGGCTTTAAACCAAGCATTTTGATCAACAGATCGTCTGAGCCCATCTTTAACCCAAGACCAGCGGTTCACGAGTCCGAAGCCCTTCAGGTAAAAGATCAGATATTATCCGACCAACAAAGCAGCTAGTTAATACTTAAGCTTGCTACTTGCGCGAGTTACTTAGATAATTATCCAGATTGGATGGGACCAAAGGACTTTAACAGTGCCAGGTTGGACGAGTCGCCTTTTTAATAAGAGACCGCTCCCCCGACCTGGCAAAGGGTAATTGGGAAACAAATCGCCCAGACATGGGCCAAACCGAAAGGAGAGGCCCGTGGCCTCACGCAATTGGATAGAGCTCAACGCAGCGGCGCAAGCTGCTGGTCGGCACGTCTGTGCTGGCATCGACCTCGACCTGAGCAAGCTGCCGGCTGGACTGGAGACTCCAGAAGGTCAGCTGTCGGCATGGTGGATCGCACCGGAGTCGACGCCATCACGATCACCCCGTACATGGGGCGGATCAAAGGGCTGCAACCGTTCCTCGATCGGGCCGACAAGGGCGCGATCGTGCTCTGCCGGACCAGCAATGCCGGCGGTGCCGAGACGCAGGACATCCCCTGTGTGCCCCTGTTCGATCCCGACACGGAGCAGTTCTACGCGAGCGAGCGTCACTACGAGCTCGAGAACGGTCACCCGCCCACGGTGCTCATGAACGATGCGATGCGTATGCCGTACTACAAGTACATCGCCTACCGTGTGACCAGCGCGTGGAACGCCAACGGCAACTGCGTGATGGTGGTCGGCGCGACGGTTCCGGAGGAGATGGTCGAGATCCGCAAGATCGCCGGCAACATGCCGTTGCTCATTCCGGGCATCGGCAAGCAAGGCGGCGACCTCAAGTCGGCGGTGCTCTCGGGCATCGACAGCGAGGGTCAGGGCATCATCGTGAACAACAGCTCCGCGCTGACGTTCGCGTCCGATGGGCCGGACTACGCCGATGCTGCGGCCAAGGTGGCCGAAGGAATGCACAAGGAGATCACGGAGATCATCGCCCAGCACCTCGCTGCGGCCTGAACGACCTAGGAGGTCACATGGGAGCAATCTACGACGCCCTGGTGGAGAATGATGGCATCCACTTGGGTGGCCACTTCATCTACACCAGCGGCGTCCACGTCGAGCGCTACCACAACGTGCGCTGGTCGGCCTGCGACAACGACACCATGTCGATGATCGCGTCAGACATGGTCGACCCGCAGTGGGCTGGTCAAGTCGACGTCGTCTTCGGTCCAGAGACCTTGGGTCGGACTTTCGTGGATCGAGTTGGCCAGGCAGCGTCGCAACAAGGCGTTACTGGCCTGAAGGTCATGTGGTGCCAGATCGTCAAGCACGATGACGGCACTCGTGAGGTGCGCTTGCCAGACGAAGAGATGTACGGCTTCAGCCGTTACCTCAAGCCTGGTGCCAAGGTGTGGATCATCGACGACGTGCTGTCCAAGGGCACGACTTCCCTCTTGGTCCTCAACTTCTTGCGCGCATTCGGCGTTGAAATCGTCGGTGTTTCGGCTGTGCTTCGGCTCAACCAGACGGTGACGGCGAAAGTGCTGGGTGTCCCTGCGCTGCAATTCCTCGAAGACGTCGTCGGCGTCGAGATGCTCAGCGAAGCCGAGTGCCAGGAACGCGGCATGTGCTCGCGCAACGAGCCGATCGTGCTCAAGCCCGGTCACGGATTCGAGTACCAGATCGAGCACCCCGATTACCCCGGAGGATACGTCGATCTCGATCGATGACACCTCTTTGTCCTATCCGACCTTGCCGGTCGATACTTTTCCCTTTTGGGATTTGTGTCGGCCGGCTTTCTCTTTGGCCGCTCTTCAGCGCGAATCAACGTGGCCCAGTCGCCTGGCACAGCCAGTCGTGACGGCCACTCTGCGTCACGTGCTCTGTTGCTCGCCAGCAGTACTTTCGTGTGTACAACTGAGCTCTGCTACTCGCACCTTCCTTGTGCTTCATCACTGAAGAGACGCCCAAACTAACCGAGGGTTGGCTACTAATTGGTTTATTACTACTGCCGCCGCGTCTAGTAAAACCTCTGAACTTGTAAGGACAGAACCTGGCGTGACGAGGACTGTCCGCCAGCTGGCGGACGGACTCCGCAGTCACCCAAGTTCTGTCTGAAGCAAGTTCATGAGTGTTTTGGTAGTAGCGGGATAGTTTTGGGGCACCTTTTCTAAAAAGGCGCCACTACCCTCGCCGGGAGCGACAAGCAAAGACTAACTAGTTGGTCCGGTAGCTGGCCCCTGCGATTGCTCGGGCACTTCCCCGAACTTCTCGATCTGCTTGATCAGCTCGACTAGTTTGCGCGGTGTAATATCAGCTTTAATCAAATATCCATCGGCTCGCTCTTCGATTGCAGCTCGGGTTTTTTCGTCCTGGTCGAGGTTGGTCGTAACTACTACCTTGGTGTTTGGTAGTCCTTGTCCATCAACACCGCGGATCTTGTTAAGCACCTCAATACCGGTCATGTCGGGAATCATAAGGTCTAGTAGAACTAGGTCGTACTTTCCGGTTTGCGCCATTTCCAGACCCTTAGGACCAGTAATCACCTCATCGACTTCATAACCAGCCCGGCGCAGCGCCCGAGCGTAGAGTTCGCTGATAAAGCGATCATCTTCGATACATAGAATGGTTTTTAATCCAGCCATGAGCCCCTCTTATAATTGCACCGTTATTATCGGTTGTTTTAAGTTTATCGGCAACCGAAGTATAAGTTGGCAGATCAAAGCCAAAAGTAGCTCCCTGCCCCTCGGTTGAGCGCACCCAGATGTTGCCGCCGTGACCCTCGACAATCGCCTTAGACAAGTATAATCCAAGCCCTGTCCCGCCAACGTTCTCGCGTGAGCGATGCGATCGGTAGAATTTATCAAACAACTTGCCGATAACAGACTCTGGTATGCCGATGCCAAAGTCTTGAACGGTGGTTTCGATCATGCCGTCTTTTTCATAGGTACTTACAATAATCTGACCACCGTCGGGGCTGTACTTAATGGCGTTGTCTATTAGGTTGCTCAACACCTCATAAATGCTAACTCGGTCGGCGGCCACGGTTGGCATTTGTTGAGGCATCTTAAGTAGTAGTTTGCGGTTACGCACCGCTGCTCGCAGCGCAAAGTCCTGAGCTGCTCCTTTGATAGTTTCGAGCCAGTTTTCTTCTTGCAGGTGAACAGTCATCTGCTCGTTTTCGATCTTAACAGCACTTAGGATGTTGTTAACAAAAGTGGCCAGCTGCGCGGCCGAGGCGGTCATTTTATACATAAACTGCTTCTGCTCGGCATCAAGGCCTGGGCCTAATTCGTCTTCAAATAACTCAATGTAGCCGCGGAGCGCAGTAATCGGTGTCCGAAGTTCGTGAGCCGCCAGCGAGACAAAGCTAACTTCTGATTCGTCTGACGCGTAGAGTTTAGTGTGGTCAAATAACACCAGAACGACCTCTAGGCCTTCGCTGTCATTCTTACTAAAGGTTGCGATTAAATCAAACATTCGGTTGGACTGATCTTGCATTGTCAGCTTGACCCGCTCCCATGTGCGCATGGTCTTTATGCTGCTTTTTTGGCATTCATCTAGCCAGCTGTTTAGGGTTACCGATTCAAGAAAGCTAAGGTTGTAGATTGCACTAAAGTCTTGGCCAACAACTTGATCAACTTTTTCACCAACATATTTGTTAGCGGCTAAGTTGTGGTAACGAATTTTCTTGTCTTTATCAAGAACCAGAATCGGGGTAGGAATTGTGCCAAGCAGTGCACCCATGTAGCTATGCTCAGAGGATAGTCGTTGATTTAATTTTTGCTGCCCACTGGCAATGTCATAAATCGTGCCGATCGCCTGGTTAAGCAACTGTCGGCCATACAGCGACGAAGTTATGTCGGGTGCGGCAGTCTCGCCGTTTTCAGAGCTAACGTGCATGATAGCTTGGGTTAGCAGCTCCATTGGTTTCGTTAGAGTTTTGCTGATTAACAATGCAAATATTAAGCTCACTACGGCTCCGATTATCACTCCGGCCGAGATGGCGATAAGCGGTGCAACCTCTATGACGTAGGCCATGACGTACCAGGATATTGATACAACGCTGGATACGATTAGATAACTGGCAATCGAGATGCTGGTGGTCTGTGACTTATAGTTTCCAAGGGATATCATGGCCGGTATTGAACCGGGCTGCCTGGACTGACCGCCGTAACCCAAGTTTGACCTGGATTTAAGCTGATCGGCTGCCCACCCCCTGTTTTAAATCTAAACTGACCACCACGTGCATTGCGAGTCCAGACGCCCTTTATTACTCGGCCGTCCTGAAAAATTGTGACCTTTCCGGTGCCAACTAGATCGTAGTGCCAGCGGCTGTTGGCTGTGCCACCATTTTGAAACTGCATAGCGATAACCACGCTTGGTGCCAGTTGCTGCTTGGTCTGAGCGTCTCTGTGAATCTGTCCTCCAACCCAGCGCTTGTAGGTGTTGGTTTTGCGATCGTACTGATAACGCACATCGTAAAGAGTCGAAGATATTGGGATGTTAATTGTACGTGCAGTTACCTTGCCTTCAGGATTAGCTTCTTTGCGCGGCCAAGATATAAAGTCACTAGTTTTGTAGCCTTTTTGCTTCATTAGCTTATCGAGATAACCACTGGTGGTATAGACGTTATGCGGAGCATAGCGGTGAGTAGCCCGCCAGTAAGCCTGGGGGTTCTGGAACTGATCCAGATCTTTCATCTTGAACTTTTGTGCTTGAACTTGCGCTCTTAAGCTCCCACCGACATGGGCTACGGCGGCATCAAAGGCTAGCGCCCAATCTATGAAATAAGGACGCATGCTACGAACCGGGCCAATTGGTTGATGTCGATTTTCTTGCCACAGAGTCATGAAGCGGGTGATTCCGCCTTCGGCAATGGCTTCAAACACGACTCCAGCCTTGTGCAGACCTGACTGAGGGCGCGCATCGGGGCTGTTCTCAATAACTATTCCGATCACTGGTCGGCGCGCGGCCGCCGGCGAAACCTGAACTCCGGTAAGCGGCGAGGCTACAGTTGTTGGTTCTTGTTCGGTGCTGTTTGTATCGGTATCGGTGCGAGCGACCGTGTCGTTTGAGCGCATAACTAGAGCAGTTACTCCCCCACCGAGCAGTAAAATGAGTACAGCAACTATTAGGACTGTTCGTTTTTTATGACTGCGAATCCAGTCCGCAATCTGCTTACGCTTCATGCAGATGAGTATATCAAGATGAGTGGGCGCGCGCCAGGGGTATTGTCAGGGCGTGCTCGAGTTGTTTTAGGCTGCGGTCTTTGCCTAGTAAGTTAAGCGTTTCGGCCAGGCCAGGGCTAGAAGGACTCCAGGTGACACAGATTCGGATTAGGCTAAACAAGACTGCCGGCTTTTGGTTGGTTTTTTCTAACAGCTCGTTTAAGCCAGCAACCAAACTGTTCTCAGAAAAATCATTGTCTTTAAGCATAGCCACCGCTTCGCTAAGCAACGACTTTAGCTCGGTCTCAGGCAGTTTTTTAAGTTGCTTGTGAGAGCTTATTAAATCAAGATTAGGCTCAAGGTCCTCAAAGAAAAAGCTAGAAAGCGCTGGTAGTTCGGCAAAGTGTTTAAGTCGATCTTGTAAGAGCGCTAAAACTCGGCGCTTGTAATCATCGGGAAATTCTTCGGCTGATTCTGGCCAGAAGCTTTGTACTAATTTGTAGAGCTCATCGATCGAGGCTTTTCGAACATGGGCACCTTGCAGCCAAGACAGCCGGGTTTCGTCAAAACGGGAGCCGTTTTTTTGGATTCGCTTCATGTCAAACTTGCTAATTAGTTCTTCAGTTGTAAAAACCTCTTGTTCGGTTCCGTCGTTCCAGCCAAGTGTGGCTAAAAAGTTCATCATGGCAGCCGGCAAATAGCCTTGCTCTCGGTAATCTAGGATATCTTTTGCCCCGTCTCGCTTAGATAGTTTTTTGTTTCCGGTTGGTCCAAGAATGTGTGGCACGGTGCCCATTATTGGCGGTGTAACTCCAAGGGCTTCGTAGAGATTCAAATAAATTGGCGTGCTAGCAATAAATTCTTGTCCTCGAATGATGTGAGTTATCTCCATATCGACATCATCAACAATGTGCGAGAAGTTGTAGGTCGGGTAGCCATCGGACTTAACTAGAATGAAGTCATCTATTACTTCCGGACCAGTCGATAAGTCGCCCATGACCTCGTCATGCCAGTTATAGTTTTTTGGGTCAGACTTAAAGCGCAGCGGCTGGGTTCCGTCCCATTCGGGAGGATTTTCTGGCCGATGATTGCGATACAGAAACGGCTTTTTGGTTGCCTGGGCTTCTTCACGGAACTTCTGTACTTCTTGTGCACTGTACGGGTCGGCGTAAGCTCGGCCCTGTTCAACTAGCTTTTTAGCCCACTCCTGGTAGCGATCGAGTCGCTCGCTTTGGCGGTACGAACCATGCTTGCCGGGTTTATCAAAACCCTCTTCCCAACCGATGCCAACCCAGCGCAAAGATTCGGCGATGTGGGCATCGGCACCAGCTACTTCTCGTTTCTTGTCGGTGTCCTCGAGCCGGAGTATGAACTGTCCGTCTCCTTGCTTGGCGATTAGCCATGCAAATAAAGCGGTGCGAACTCCGCCAACGTGCAAATAGCCAGTTGGGCTGGGTGCGAATCTAGTGCGGACAGATTGGTTGCTCATATCAGATAAGTATCGGCGATTTAGCAGATTTGGGCAAGTTTTAGAGGCTGCTGGCGATTTTTAGAAGCTGCTCGGTGTTGAGCGGAGCATCGCCCTCGATGGAGTACCAGACTCCCCCATCTACCCAGCTAGCGTTGCTTCCATCGTAAACGTAGACCGTAAGTCCGCGCTCCTGGAAAGTTAAGTGCTGCTCGTGCTCTTTAGCTACGTAGTTGTCTAATAGAGACTGCGAATCCCAGTTGGATTCCTTTTCGGTTACTTGATAGGTGCTGTCATCGGTATTGGACTTATACTGCAGGGTTAGTTCACCCTGAGAGTACGATGACGGTCCGGTAAAGGCATAGCCGGATGGTTGATAGCTTGGGATGTTAGCGTCCATTCCGGCTCGAGATGCTGCAATGCGCAAGGCTACATTGGGCACGTTAAGATAAGTAAAGTAGCTGCCTAAAACCAAAACTGCTGCCACAGCAGCGGCAACGGCGGCAAACTTAGGCTTGTGTAAAGCAGTTCTGCCGAGTCGTTTTTTACTGGCTTTGTGTTTAGCAGGAGTTGGACTGACTGATGGAGCAGCTTGTGGGGCTACTGCGGCTGCTGGTCGAGTCGAGGTTACGGCTGGGGCCTGTGCTAACGGCAGCACAACCGGGGCACTGAGCGCTGGCTCGGCGTTTGTTTTTGGCTGAGCATTTGACCCAAACTTAGAAATCATGGAGCTCTTTTGATGACGATTTGCCCGGCTAAGTCGTTCTTCGGCTGGGCCGGCAATCTTAGGTGAAGCAGCTGTTTTTTGCGGCGTCTGACTTGCTCGCACGGCGGCGCGGTGGAGAGTTTTGCTTTTTTGAACTGGGCGGGTGTGATGAGGTTGAGGTGTTCTGGCCGGTTTGCTAGTGGTTGCTGACTTGCGACTAGCGGGAGCTCTAAAACCATCGATTACTTTTGGCGCACCCGTATTTAACTTAGCTAACTTTGCTATTGGTTGGCCAGTTGTTGCGTCGTAGCGGCGCCCGTTGATTTCGATAATGTTTTGTTTGGAGCTCATCCCTTACCCGTTAAAAAAGACGCTTATGATCTGCTTAACAGCTTAGAATAAACCAGTCTCAGTTACAAGCTACTTTATGCCAGAAGACTGCGCTTGTAGTCGTCAAGATGAGTTAACGCCATGTGAGCACCTTTGATTGTGCATAGTTGTGGGTCTTGAGCAACAATACAAGCTACGTGTAGTCGCTTAGTAAAGTATTCGCTTAGACCGCCAATTTGCGCGCTGCCACCACTCAAAATTAAGCCATGCCGGATAATGTCGCTGATTAGGTCTGGAGGCGTTTGCTCTAGTACTCGTCTAATGGCAATTACGATTCTCTCTAGGGTTGTCTCTACGTATGACTGAAGATGAGGAAGTTTAACGGTAGTAGACTTTGGTAGTCCTTGAATCGTGCTGCGACCATGAACTGTCATGGTGTGCGCTTCGCGCAGCTTGAGGCTCAGGAACTCAGTCTTAATTCGGCGAGTCTCGTCGCCACCAATTTGCATGCCGTGCTCACGACGCATAAATCGTTGGATTGATTCATCAATAGCGTTTCCGCCCACACGAATCGCACCTTGGGCCACGATTCCGCCCAACGAAAAAACTCCGATTTCGGTTGTTCCCGCTCCCATATCTACAATTAGATTTCCTCTCGGTTCGGTTATGGGAAGCCCAGCTCCAAGCGCAGCGGCTACAGCGCCTCTAATCAGAAAAACCTGCTGAAGCCCAGCTTCGCGGCCAGCGTCAATCAGGGCACGCCGCTCAGTTGAGGTGGCGCTACCAGATACAGTGATCATGGCTTCGGGCTTTTTAATTTGAAACCGGCCAACAGCTGTTCCTAAGAATTGCTTTAGCATCGCGGTTGCGGCGCCAAAGTCTGCAATCACGCCAGCTTGGAGAGGATAAATTATGGTTATAGTGTCTGACGATCGTCCGGCCATATCGATGGCATCATCGCCAATTGCCACAAAGCTATCTAGGGCCTCGTCTTTTGCAACTAAACTGGGCTGACTTAAAACGATGCCTTTTCGAGGCACATATATACGGGTCGTTGAACTCCCTAAGTCAATTGCTAGCTTTCTTGTCGCAAGTCCCATAAGTCACAGCTTTCTTTTGTTCTCCTTCATTCTAAACGCATTCTATTGGGCTGCAAACTTCTTTAAAGCTGCATGTAGCTGATGCGCCTATCCCCGGCGGCGATCAGATGCTTTTGCACGAGTCCGCCTAAAGCCTCATAATGTAAAACATATGCACCATGTCGACCCCGACAATCATCGCCAGCGAGTTATTATTCGTGGCTCAATGTATGCAATTTTTTCGGCGCTGTTAGTCGCGGTAACCTTCTTGTTTGTATTAGCCGCTCAAGGGTATGACTACGATCGTCAAACTGGTGCGATTATTCATAATGGCTTAGTTATGTTGCGCAGCAAGCCGGTTGCTGCCGAGGTTTACATCAACGGGTCTAAAGAATCGTCTAACACTCCGGCTCGACTAGCGTTGCCAGAAGGAGAATACGACCTTGAACTAAGGGCTAAGGGTTATCGCACTTGGTCGCATCCACTTAAGGTTGTTGGGTCTACGCTTCATTGGTATAGCTATCCCCTGCTGATCAGCCAGTCGCCAGTTACAAGTCCGGTGAGAATCTATGATGACATGGGCATAGTCTCGCAAAGCCTAAACCAAAATCGCCTACTAGTTCAAACCGGAGTAAGAGCTCAGACCTTTGATCGCTACGACCTGTCTGCACCGCAAGCTTCGCCAGTTCGACTACGAATGCCTGAGGCAATTTATGATCGAACAGGAAATCTGTCTGTGGTGGAGTGGGCCGACAATAATCGACACGTTTTGCTGCGGCATGAAAAGCCAAACTCAACTCCAAACTACTTGGTTTTTGACACCGAGCAGCCGGGTCGCTCGGTTAGTCTTAAAAATCGCCAAATTGCGAATCACCCAGACTTACAGGTGACGCTTAGAGACGGCGACTGGAACCGACTTTTAGTTGTCTCGGATCAAACTCTGCGCACAATCGATATTGCGTCGAATTCACCGGCCCGAATTCTGGCGCGTAACGTAAGTGAGGCGATTAGTTTCGACGGATCAATTTATGCGGTCAGTGACATAAACGACCGCGCTGCCATTCGCCGCTACACCGAAGAAGGTTGGGTGCTGGTGTACTCAAATCCTCAGCTTAAGACTGAGCTGGTTCTTAGGGCCAGCAGTTATGAAAATGAAACTCAGTTAGCCGCTTGGGACAAAACAGCTGGCCTAGTGTACGTTATCGCCAACCCGCAAGATGCCGACGACGATACGCCGGCGCGTTCTAGTCGTGTGGTTAAGCTCCGTGACATTCAAAATGTTGGCTTTGCACCGCTGGGCCGGTTCTTAATGGTGCGCTCACCGGATAAAGTCGTTGTTTTAGACTTTGAAGCGCTAAGTCGCTATCAGCTTTTACCTAGCACAGATACGCCGACGAGCAGCGTGCGCTGGCTAGATGAGTTTAGATTAATCGAAAACAGCAACGACAAAGTAACTATGATGGACTTTGATGGCTACAATCGTGCACTTATTCGCAGTTCTGATCCAAATCGAACAGCCTACCTATCGAGCGATAAGCGCTACATCTACTCAATTCGCCCAAGCGCCAAGACTTCGCAGAGCATACTGGAGCTAACTAACCTACGCGCCTCGCCTTAGTTGAAGAGCCAGTCTTTAATTTTTTCGATAAACGATTGTGAGTTGCCGGGAACAATTTGAGATTCGGGTGAGATGACTTGGCTGGCCGGGGCCTTGCTGGTTGGGGTTGGGCTGATTTGCTCGCCCTGAATAATTAGACGGCGCCAGTTGGTCCCTGGAGGCGTGCAAGTAATCAGGGTGGTCGTTGGCTTAGCTGTCGGCTGAATGACCGAAAAGTCAGACGGATCAACCACCTGCTTGTTGTAGACTCGGTAAACATAGCGTTTGCCTTGATAGTGCAAAACAAAGGTGTCGCCTTTCTCCAGCTTGCCTAGGAGCGTAAAGACATACTTAAACTTGCCGCCGTTAAAAAAGTTGCTACTGGAGTGACCAAGAATCACATTGTTGCCCGGCTGGCCTGGCAGTGCAGTGGTTCCATAGTGTACTACTCCGCGTTCTAGCGCCTCCTGAACTTTTTCTTCTTCGTAACTCTTTTCGTCATAAACAACTGGAACATCAACTTTAATTTTCGGGATTATGATTCGTGGCTCTTGGCCGATGGCGACTTTCGAATTGGGGTCGATAATGACCGGACTACTGCTTGATCCACTTGGAGCAACGAACTGTTTGATTTGAGCGGTGGCAAGCTGGTTGTAGTTCATCAGCAACACAACACTGCCGGCGGCAAGCGCAATTAAGACTGGCTTAATGTGGTGTGAGTGCTTCTTGGCTCGTTTTTTGGAACGCTCGATTATTTGTTGCTTGAGCTGGGCGACATTTTGAGGTTGATTGCTATCAGCTTGCGCAGCTGGCCGCGGTGTGGGTGCAGCTGACGGTTGTTGAGTGGCCTGATATTCGGTCCAGAGTTGGTACTTCTCCTCCTGGCTGAGTCCAGCATAGTAGTTATGCCAAGCTGTTTGCTGATTGGGTGAATGACCGTGGGCGTCAAAGAATCGCCTTGTTAAGTGGTGCGGATCAGAGGTTGGCTCGCCATAGCTTTTTGAAACCTGGCTTCTGGCATAATCAACAGCAGCGTCGTCGCCTTGCCCTTTGCTATGATCTGGCTGTCCTTGGTCCGTCGATCCCACCCGTTCTTCTCCAGTTTGCTTATTTGAATGACTATTCATGGTTATTTATGGTGTATGGCCTGCATTATAGTACAATTATCCCTGTTAGTCAGCTCCTGGATAGTTGCTGCCGCAGTGGCGGAACTGGTAGACGCGCTGGACTCAAAATCCAGTGAGGGTAAAACCTCGTGTCGGTTCGATTCCGACCTGCGGCACCAATTGTGCAGGACATTTGTTAACTAGTTTGGCTTGTTGCTACTCACAAGCCAAGCCGCACTTGTGACCACCTCAAAGGTTGGTCCTAACTTTTCCGCTAGCAAAACAGCGGCATTGGTCGCTAACTCGCTAATTGGATCACTGGCTGAGACGTCGGTTGAGCTGACCGAACCACCCGCAGCCACTAAGAGCTTTTGCTGATGAAAAACACCCAGTGTGGCCGGCAGGGTTTGGGTTAGGTCATGCAGCTGCATGACCAGATCATGAACCGACATTGTGCTGGTAATGGGATGGGCTCGTTTTAGATGCTTGGCAGCCTTTTGCAGCTGCTCAAGCGACATTAAAAGTACTATCGAGTCTTGGTTCAGAAATCTTTGCAAGTCGTGCTCGATAGTATCAAAGCCATCTTGGGACAACACAACCGGCAAGTCTAAACGAAACTGCAGAAGCTCTAAAAGTAAACGCTGAGTTTCGCTATTATGCCCGACGCTGCCCGGGACTAGCAAGGCATCGGCGCTTTGCAGATGTTGCTTGATTTGATCACCAGCCGATTCCGAGAGGCTTCCAGAAGGATTACTCTTAGCAAAAATAATCTCTGGCTGGTGCGGCACTTTGCGCGCGAGTGTATCTGGCAAAACCAGAGTTACTTGACCTCGACCAGCTTGATTAGCTTGCAAAAACGATTGACTGGCATTGGCTAGATGATCAGAGGCGCCAACCAAAACCGCCACGCTCCCCGCTTTGGACTGCTGCTCCGGGCGTGACCACAGAATCTCCGGGAATAGCGGTTTATCAGTTTGGTTTAACCAAAACTCTTCAACCATCGCTAGTTGGGAGAGATCTTAGCAGCGATTTCAGGGTACCGGAGGCTGAATTGCTCGCTGAGCTTGCAGTTGCCTTCGCAGGTAGGAATCCACCAGGATTGCGCTGAGTCTTTGCTGTTGCCGTAGAAGAAGTTAGTGTAAGTTCCATCCTTGAAAACCACAAAAACCTCCCAGGTGTCGGCCTTTTTTGTGGGCATTGTGATGTGAATGGTTGCGACTTCCGGCGGAGTGACCTGGGAGTAGTCAATAAATGGAGCAACAAATTTGGCAGTAATTTCGTCGCGTTGAATCTGAGAAAACGCTGTTTGAGGCTCCATGACGATTACAGCTTGCTGATTTGATGCAGCAGCTACACTCGCGTCTTCTTTAGTTGTATCACCAACAAGCTCGGTGGTGGTGAGCTGGGTTTTGGGGCCAATTAGCATTGACACCCCAAGGTAACCAAACAGTAGAAGTCCCGACACTACGGCCACAGTTATGACAACCGGAAAGGCTCGATCGGGCGTGATGTTTCTCATATTGTTAATTCTACACTGACTGGGCAGTGATCAGAACCCATGACATCTGCGTGAATCTGAGCAGACTTTATATTTTTAGCGAGCTTGCCTGAAGCCAAAAAGTAATCGATTCTCCAGCCAACATTTCGGGCTCGGGCATTGGCCCAGTGAGTCCACCAGGTGTAGTGGCCGTTGTCCTTATTGAACAACCGGAAAGTATCGATAAAACCCGCATCAAGAAAATTATCGAATCCAGCGCGCTCTTCTTTGGTGAAGCCCTTTTTACCATCATTCTCTTTGGGCCTGGCGAGGTCATCTTCGGTGTGGGCGACGTTAAGATCGCCGCAAAAGACCACGGGCTTGCCGGGACTATTCGCCGCGCTGGCCTCACTGACGGCTGAGCCATCAGCTCCATCAGCGCTCTTGGCGCTCTGCGGTGTTGCCTCCTTCGGTGCTCGCTCCCCGTATTTTGCATACGCCTCGCTCCGCGCCTCATTGTCGCCTGGCATAGCATCCAAGCTAATAGCCCCGCTCTCTAGCCCCTTAAGATACTCCAAAAACGCCATATCCCAATGCTTGGCCCGTAGGTCTAGCCGGCTGAGGTCGTCCTTGGCGTTAGGTGTGTATACCGTAACAAGATAAAACTTCTCAAACTCGGCGGTTATGACACGACCCTCTTTGTTTGGATCCCCATAGTTGTCGGCCATGTCGTACTTTTTAATTAGCTCCGGCGAGAAGCCGTTAATAACAGCTAAGGGTTTGACCTTTGAAAAAATGGCCGTCCCTGAATAACCTGGTTTGTCGGCGCTGTGCCAATACTCGCTATATTCGGGCAAGTCGATTACGGCTTGACCCTGCTTGGCTTTGGTTTCTTGCAGGCACAATACGTCTGGATTATATTTGGCTATAAATTTCTGAAACTCACCTTTCTTTATAACCGCCCGAATCCCATTGACGTTCCAGCTGTAAATTCTCATAAATTTAGTTTAGCACCTTTGACTAAATTGCCAGAACCTTGTAAAATAAACGCGTACTTTAACAGTTCACACCTCCTTTGAGTACGGCACTTTGTTGCCCTTTTTTGCTTCATGGCACCAATGCGCCGTACTCAAAAGCTATCGACGGGAAATTCCTGTCACTATGTAGCATACGCGGCAGAGAGAAGGTTCGTCATGACGACCGACGTCACCGACGAAATGCTTGGGCGCCTGTCCAAGAAGCACCACGAGTTGTACCGAAGGGTCAGGGAGGGCTCACTCGATCCCGAGATGGTGCTCGATGGGCTGCAGTGGCTGATCGAAGGGGGCTTCAGATCAAAGCCGAAGCCGTTCCTTTTCGAACAGTCTGACGAGCAGCTCTTCAAGGCCATGGAGTGGTGGGGGCCGCACTTCAGCGATGTGGAATGGGAGGACGCCCAGTACCAGATCCCCGACTGGCCATCCGGAGGGCTTGTGGCTCCAGTGCTGGTTCCCTACTTCAGCACCGTCCAACAGACGTTCGAGCTGTTGTGGCGCACTGTCACCGAGGTTCACCCGACTATCACTCGCCGAGAGGACTTGCTGTCGGATCCAACCCACCTGAGGCCGTACACGGACACGGCATTCAAGAGCACCGATCACCCGGTCAACACCCTGCGCTGGGAGATCATTGACTTCAAGGGTGTCGACAACGCCATGCCATGTGAAGTGCGTCATGTGGGCTCACCCCATGCTGCCATCTTGGCCGCGGCCTGCCTCCATCCTGAATGGGTAAAGGCGATAGATGGCGGTGAAGTTCCAAACGTGTGGCTGTCTGGCTATGAAGTCAGTCTTGCTGGTGGCGAGAGGTGGTCGCATGTTCCGGTTCTCGAGCTGTCGGGTGTCGGATCCCAGCTGCGACTCAGCGCCCATTTTGCCAGTGCCACTGAGCCGGGATATGCAAATCCAATCCGACGGAGGTTGTTAGAAGATTGAGCTTCGGCTCCTAGGAAGAACAGCTTCCAAGGTCTTCGGATCTTGGCTGTCAGAGCTTCCGCTTGAGGGGCATGAGTATGTTTGGAGATCGCTCAGCGATCATTAATACCAAACTGCTCATGCCCCTTTCTTCATTCTTAAGATCTATTAAGCTAAATACGTAATTCCGGTCGCCTAATTCCCTTTCTTAATGTTGTCTGCTAGAGTTGTTGTGATGAACAAACGAGTGTTAATTAAAGTTTCGGGCGAGCAACTAGCCGGTAAGCAAGAGAACGGTTTAGATCGTGACTTTATGGAATGGCTCTCTAAAGAAATAAAAAAAGTTACAAGTGCTGGTATTGAAGTAGCTATCGTCGTTGGCGGCGGAAATTATATTCGGGGGGCTGATTTTGCCGGCGATGGCATTGAAGCAGCAACCGCTCACTACATGGGTATGATGGCAACTGTTATTAACGGCATGGGCCTAACGGACGTGCTGGAGCATAACGGCGTGCCGACTCGTTTACAGACTAGCTTTGAAGTTAAGTCGGTTGCCGAGCCATTTATTCGTCGCCGAGCACTTCGTCATCTCGATAAAGGACGCGTAGTTATTTGCGCAGCCGGAACCGGACGTCCATTTGTAACCACCGATAGTGCTTCGGTCTTGTTTGCTCTTGAGCTAGGTTGCGACGTGGTCCTAAAGGCTACAAATGTTGACGGAGTTTATGACGACGATCCGGCTAAAAACGACCAAGCTAAACGCTTCGAAAGCCTATCGTTTCAAGAGGCCATCGAAAACCCCAAGATCAAGGTTATGGACAAGGCGGCAATCGGTCTTGCAATGGAACAAAAGCTGCCAATCGTAGTGTTTGATATTCGCCAAGAAGGTAATATTCTTAAAGCCGCTCAAGGGGACGGTATAGGAACAAAGATTTCCTGAGACGCTCTTTGTCGCTCCCGCGACGGGGTAATGACACCTTTTCAAAAAGGTGTCCCAAAAACTTTCACGCTACTACCAAAACACTCATGAACTTATTTCAGACAGAACTTGGGTGACTGCGGAGTCCGTCTGAACAGTCCTCATCACACCAGGCTCTGTCCTCGCAAGTTCAGAGGTTTTGATAGAGGCGGGGCCTCCGTCTTCTACCGGTAGGAGCAGGAAACCTCCCTCCCCAAATTCAGGAGTTTTAGCTGATGCTTATACCAAGAATAGGCTGAAGCTAGTTACGGCCTTGCTCGTTAAAGATTTCTTTGGCAACGTCCCACAGTTCTTGGTCGTTAAACTTGCTGTAGCGCCAGTACCACCATTCGCTTCCCCACCAGTAGACATCGCGCATGCCCGTGGCCTTAACATAGCCAATGCGGCCTTTTAGGCGCTCGGCATCCATAGACTTGTCTTGCTCCTCTATGGATAGGTTTTGCGTAGCTTCCGGACCCCACGGCTCTCCTTGAAGCTCGTGAACTATAGAATCTCGTTGTTTGAGTAGTTTAATCCAGCCAGCGCGCAACCCGTGATACCAGCCTGGCATAGGGTATTCAAGATAAGCGTTGGTATAGGTGCCGTCATAAACTCGCTTATAAACAGAATGGCCGTAAATGTCGGGGGTCGGTTCGTTGATTGGTAGCCAGAAATTGCTACTCAGACTAACAATGACTGGATGATCTGGGTCTAGCTGCTTTACAAGATTATATTCACTGACTAGTCGTTCGCGTCGATGGTCTTTGCAGTCGCCAAAACTAACAATGAAGAACTCATTTTCTAATTGATAGCTCTCTAGCGCCGGACTATCTTTGTAGCGGTTAACCACTACTTTTAGGTAGCTATTGACTGCATCTTCTAGTTCCCGGTCATTTAAGTTGGTGGCCCAGCTCGGCTCATGGCATTCGGGCCAGCGAGGCTGACGCATGCCTATCGCTAGACTTATCTTTCCCTCGGCAGCTTCGATAATTTCAAATTGACGATCTAGGCTACTAAAGTTGTACTTTCCTGGCTGCGGTTCGTGCAGGTCCCAGTAGCTCATCAGACGGAATTGTTTTACCCCGAGATCATCAATAAGCGCTTTTAGGGCTTCCTCGCTGTCTAGCCCGTAGTCGCCGGCCTGCTTAGTCGAAAAGCTTACGCCGTGCCGATATGGTTGATTTGACTGAGATTGATACCAATAAAACAACACGGCTAGGTTTATCAGTGCTGCAAAGAGAATCGACCCTAGCAGTGCCAGATAGATAACTCGCTGTTTGCTCACGTGTCGGCGGAACCGCTTTGGCCAGCTTTTTAGGCCCTTGGATTTCTTTAATTTACGCATCTTAACAGTATACTGCAACGCGCCGCGGTTCGGAGACTTGAGCTTAAGCTTTTTTAGAACTGATCACACGCTCGTAAAGTCTTGCCTAGTTTGATACGCTTACCCCACTATTTTGCACAAGCACCCCACAATGAAAAAACTAAAGATTGCCGTCATCATTCCGGTCTATAACGAGACCAACTATATTGAGGACTGTCTTGAGGCCGTTTTTAATCAAACTCGTTTAGCCGATGAAGTTATCGTGGTCGACAACAACTCCACGGATAATACTATTGAGATCTGCAAGCGATTTCCGGTTGATATTTTGCATGAACCACAGCAAGGGCAAGTATTTGGACGGCTCAGGGGCTTTAATGCAGCCTCTAGCGAGATCCTAGTTAC
This sequence comes from Saccharimonadales bacterium (SeqCode), assembly GCA_041751215.1. Classification (GTDB taxonomy): domain Bacteria; phylum Patescibacteriota; class Saccharimonadia; order Saccharimonadales; family JBGSXW01; genus JBGSXW01. The sequence continues at coordinate 48,004 of JBGSXW010000002.1, forward strand.
GATTGATGCTGACACTATTTTAGATCCCGGCTGGCTGGCCGAAGTTCAGACGCGTTTCTCCAAAGACCCCAATGCAGCAGTAACTAGCCTAATCAGTGTTTACGACGGCCGTGTCCGAGGCTTAATCAACCTGGCCATGCGAGTCATTTACGTAAGCCAAAAGTTAATAACCAGGTCTTACGGTCTGTACGGCTCGGGGATGGCTTTATCTAAACAGGACTGGCTCAAGATTAGGGATCAAATCCACCTCGACCCTAGCTACTGCGAAGACCTAGAAATAGGAATTTTGCTAAACAGACTTGGCCGAAAGATTCAATTAATCAGCAAGCCCCGGATTGGTATATCTTGTCGCCGCGCTGGTTCATCTTCGCGTGCGCTACTTCCCTATCTACTTCAGTGGCCTCGAACCGTCTGGGCCTATAACAAGGCGCAAGCGGCATTCATTTACCCGTTTGTGGTCTTTATGTGGCTCGGTGCGCTGCCGCTTCATGTTGTGCTTTATGGTTCGTTTAAAGACTGGCCGGACCGGTTGAAAAATAAGGTTCGCGCTCAATAGCGCAGCTAGACCACAGTCCGACCGATTTGGCCTCAGCGTAAAGCTGGGCCTGAGTAAACGTTTCCATCTTGGTGTGAGGAAAGGCTAAAACTGCAAAGCCAAATCCTTGTTCGATTAGTTGTTGGTTAAAAAGCTGGTCGTCCTCGGTGTAAACAAAACGAAGCAAGCGTTTGTAGCGGTCACGGTTGCCACTTAACGGATCGGCCTCTAGTCTCACAAACTGACCGGACAGTTGCTGCTTGGCAAAGTCGCTGGCTTCACGGCCAAAGCACTGCACCGGTTTGGATGGATGGTGAGTTTCTGGGGTGTCTACGCCGATTAGGCGAATGGTTTCCTTCTGCCCTGCCATATCAACAATTACTGTATCGCCGTCGCTGACTTCAACTATTCTGTAAGTGCCGGGCGGGTGCTGCCACCAGGAACTGATTTTGGCGTAGGCATTTGAATGATCGATTGTCCAAACCAAGCCACCAAGCAGCGCAGCAACAATCAAAACCAGAATGGCAAAGCGAATAAAAAACTTCATATTGCTACTTTAACCTTCACTACCTTGGAATAGTCTTAAGAATCGTCAAAACGAGGCAGCTAGTTTGGCCGACCGTCGCCGCGCTTTATATCGTGGGCGTAGCTGTCGATTATAAAAACGACTGCGCTCAGCCCGTAAAACAGCCAAAGCGAGCGTAACCAGCCGTTTTGTAAATGCTGGCCTAAAAAGATGCTATGAAAGTAAATAGCTACAAAAGCCGCAATATTAAAGGCTTTAACCAGTGGCCAATATCTCTGGACCGCCGACTTTTGTCTAAATCGATCGACAACTTCGTAAAGCAAAAACACACTAATCGCAAAATACGCTAGCAAAACATAAAAATGCCGATTCCTGCCGACATAATCTACCGCATCAAAATCATTTATCTGACCCTGGTAAATAAGTAGTCCTGGGTGAAGCAAAATCAATGCCAAAACCACAACCCCAGTAAATTGATAGTAAAAGCGGTAATCGATGGCTTCTGGCCACCGTCTTTTAAGGCCGGCTACTAAAAAGTGACTCCACATTAAGCCAAAGGCCCACAATCCGATTAAAGGAAAGAGCTGCAACATAGTTAGGCTCCCGAACTCCCAGTCGAGTTGATTAGCCCAGTATATAAATGGCGCAATCAGCACAAAGGCGGAAACAGCCGAGATAACCGATAGAACAGTTCGCTCCTGTGATGATTGAGTCATGCGACAATATTAGCATGTACGTTTTCAAGAAAAGAAAAAAGACAAGAAACACAGTTTATACGCAAGGGGTGGGGGCCGACTGACTAGTCGAACTATTGCCAGTCGGCCCCCAATGCTATTGATTGCTCCAATATTGCATTGCGATGAAGGCTCGACAGCCCAGAGACGCAGAGTCTCCCACAAGAGGACGCGGGCGGAGTTCGGAAGGGGTTGCGGCCATATCTTGGGCATGGGACGTGCGGGCTGTCGAGCCTGACTTTTAGAAAACCTTCGCTAACGAGGGCCTTCTATTAGAACTCCCCGATCGGGTGCTCTGCTTGCGAGGCAGATAGGGAGGGAGTGCATCCGATCGGGGCCGACACAGCGATGAGGTGCAAAACGGCGAACCGTTCCGACGTCGTGGCTGCGCGCGGATTTGAACTGTGTTTCTTGCCGGTAAGAACTTTTAGTCATAAACACGACCAAAGTTCATATATTTAACATTAAAAACATCGATTAGTCAATCAGTTAATTGTCGTTTTTAGACTGTCTGCAGGGGGCTAAATTAGTAGTCGATGCCCTTGTTGGCTAAAAACTTGTCGTCAAAGTGATGGCGGAGCTTAGCCATATTAGTTGCGATGTCAACTTCGCTCAGCAATTCTTCTTTAAAATTTCGCCCGGTCATACAAAGGCTCGTCTTTGGGGCCAAATCTTTCATGAGCTTGCGTTGGTCGGCAATTGTTATGAGTCCATCATTTACGGCATTGTTAATTTCGTCACAGACCACCAGATCATAGTCGCCGGAGCTAGCGCATTGATAAGCAAAGTCCAGGGTATCTTTAGCAGCCTGCTTGTGTTCGTCTTCACTAACATCTTTAGCGCTTAGCTCGCCCGCGTTATAAAAGCCCTTGCCGCCCTTATAAAATGTCAGCTTATCCTTAAAAATAGGTTCGATTTGTTTAATAAAGTCGTGCTCGCCCACTTTCCAATGCTTAATAAATTGGATGTAAGCAACTCGCCAGTTAGTTCCGAGTGCGCGAGCCATTAAGCCAATTGAAGCGCTGGTTTTGCCTTTGCCCTCGCCCGTGTAGACGACGATGACGCGGTCTTTAGTATTGTAGTCTTCCATCTTCATATTGATCCAATTATAGCAGCCTAGGGAGGCGTTACTTAGACAGAAGCTTCATTTCGATTTCGCTGATTGGGTCGTAAACGCCGTTGTCTAGGAGCCAGGTTTGTAGGTCTTTATCAAATCCAGTTAGCACCAGTATCGCTACTGCTAAGAAGATCGCTCCGATGGCTCGCCTGAATTTGCTGTTTGGGTCAATTGCCCAGCCAAATTTCATAACTGCACTGCGGCCAGCCAAGGCAACTACTAGTAAAATTGCACCTAGTCCTATAGCGTAAGCAATCAAGTAGATTACGCCCTCGGCGTAACTTACCGGTAAAACTGTTGCCAGGATAATTGCGTAGGTGGGACTGCAGCTAGTAAAGACCGGGCCCAGCGCTGCTCCGACTAAAACGCCCCCAATAACTCCATCTCGTTTGCCGGCACTGTTCAACCAGCGACCAGTGTGATTGCCTAGCTTCAGCTTCAGCGCAACTTGCTCCCAAAGCTTATGGAACAAGAAGGCTAAACCAAAGAACATCAAGATAACACCGGAAATCGTCGACCATAGTGTGTCGGGGATCTCAATTAACGAAGTACTAGCGCGCAGGAGCAAAGTGAAGATTACTACCGAGACCGCCAGCGACCCGGCGATTATGTATGGCCGCCAAGTGTCTTTTTCTTCAACTACACTGCCACCGACAATGATCGGCAAAACTGGAATTACACAGGGTGCTAAGACTGTTAACACCCCTGCTAAGAACGAGGTTATTAGCAGCGAGAGGTCCATTTACTTAAGTTGCTCCACGATTTGATCAACGGTGTAGCTGTTAGACCACTTACCTATTTGGTTGCCGTTAGAATCAACCTGCACCAGGGTGTGCTGATAAGTAACTCCGTACTTCTTCTTTAGCTCGGTTTCTGAGTCGTAGTCGGTTTTTAATATCGTTAGACCGCGCGGCAATGAGCTTTCATTTAGGTTGGCGTCGAGCTGACGGCAGGTTGGACACCAAGGCGCATGAAAAAACAGCACTATGTCCGATTGGCTATTGGCCGACAAGGCCTCGGGGCTGTAGCTGACGTATTTACCGGCGGGCTTGGTCTGATTGTTATTTGCTTGATTGTCTCGTCGTGCTGGAGTTTCGGTAGCGGGAGGCTGCGTATCGTCGCTTTTGGCTTCATCCATTAGAGCTGCGCTGCCATCGGTTTTAGGCTCGTCGCCTCCTATAAACATAGAAACCCCAAACAACACCACAATCACCGCTAAAATAATTGCTGCTATCTTCATGACTAATCCTCCTTTTCTATCAACTTGAATAGACGACGGTTCACGTCGGAATCGTTAATAACGCGGTAGCAAATCTTTTGACCCATGCGTTGGCGCTCGATCAGTCCCGACTGCTCAAGAACTTTCAGCTGCTGAGAAACGCCCGCGGTAGAGATCCCTACGCGGCTAGCTAGCTCCGAGACGCAGATCTCTTGCTCTTTGTTAAGAATTTGCAGTAGTTTAAATCTGGTTTTGTCACCTAGCGCACCGAATACAGAGACTAGTGACTGTTCGCCGAGAGATTGCTTGTTAGAGAAAATCATAAATAAAGTTTAAGTACTCGGTTAAATATTAAATGTCTATGCTTAAGATGTCAATTCATGTAGCTAGTTCCTGACCCCTTGCGCTCTTGATGTGAACTTGCTACACTTACCTCGATATATGGGACAGTCAGCAAAAGACAAGAACGACACTTCTCGTGTGCCGCGAACCGGGCGGCCTGCGTCTAATTCTAGAACCAAAAAAACCAGCAAAGCCGACGACGAACACTTAGCCAGACTCCCACTCTACATGGGTGAAGTTACCTGGAGAGTCGCCGTTCCGATTCTTACTATGTCGCTTGGCGGAAACTGGCTCGACAACCGATTCGACACTCGCCCACTCTTTTCTATTATCGGGGTTTTGCTATCGATTCTATTTGCCAGCCTATTGGTATATAAGTTCTTACTTAGGACCTTCCCAGACATTATGGGAGGTAAAAAATGACTTTGAGTTTGTTCGGTGCAGCCCTAGCGGCTGAGACTTTATTTACCGTCGGTGGATTGACCGTTACCAACTCGATGTTCTATGGGCTGCTTGGTTCGATTGCGATCCTGATTATTTTAGTAGCCGCTGCCAAGCGCATAAGTGTTAAGCCTGGTGGTGTGTTTGCGAGCGTTATCGAGGTCGGTGTGGAGTTTGTAGTCGATACAACCGCTAACATCATGCATGATCGTAAAAAAGCCGTACGGTTTGCTCCGATGATTTTGACCATCTTTTTCTTTATTCTGTTTAGTAACTGGTTTGGCTTGATGCCGGGTGTCGGATCGGTTCAGGGAAATGGCCAGCCAGCGTTCCGGGCGTTTACAGCCGACATCAACGGAACCCTCGCGCTAGCAATATTTACAGTTGTACTCATTCAGATATACGCCATTAAAGAGCTGGGGGTTATAAATCACCTCAAGCACTACTTCTCAAACAAGCCGTGGAACCCCATCAATCTTTTTGTTGGCATCCTTGAGGTAATTGGTGAATTCACAAAAATGCTCTCGCTCAGCTTGCGATTGTTTGGTAATGTCTTTGCGGGCGAAGTGCTGCTAGCGGTGATAGCCTCTATTAGCGGCTACTTAGCACCTATCGCCACCCTGCCCTTTTATTTCATGGAGTTATTTGTTGGCTTTATTCAAGCCTTCGTCTTTACGATGTTAACCATCGTCTTCTTATCGGTGGCGACCCACCACGAGGAAGGCCAAGAAGACGAATATGAACCTATTGTCGATCACTCGCCTGATATAGCCGTAGCTACGGAGATAACAGCGAATGATTAAATTTAAAGTAATTAATAACAAGGAGTAATAACTAAATGGTAGATTTACTACAGACATTTGCGCAGAATGCAGACGTTGCAGCCGAGGCTACAGCATCAGCTTTTTCTGACCCAAACTTCGTCAAGGGTATGACTATTACCTTGGGTGTGGTTATGCCAGCTTTCAGCTTAGGCTGGATTGGTAGCAACCTGATGAAGGCTTTAGGACGAAATCCTGAGCTTACCGGCAAAGTATTGCCAGTGTTCTTGATCTCAGCAGCCCTCGTTGAGGCTATTGCCATCTACGTGCTGGTTATCGCCTTCACAATTTCATAAATAGAGCGATATAGGAGCATACAGGAACGTGAATTACTCACTTTGGTTAGCGGCAACAGAAAGTGCTGAACAAGTCGGCGGCGTAGCTGCGTTGGGCGTAGATGTAAAAAAACTCGCCTTTCAGCTACTTACGTTTGTGCTGATCTTCTTGCTGCTCAAAAAGTTTGCTTTCAAGTCGATTCTCGAGGCTTTAGAAGATCGTCGACAAAAGATCGACGAGGGACTTAAGTTGGCAGAAGACATGGGTAAGCGTGAAACCGAACTAAACGAACAGGTCGAGCGCACCATGTCTAAGGCAAGAAGCGAGGCCGAATCCGTAATTGCAAAAAGTCACGAAGAGGCTGGAGCAATTGTGGCTGAGGCAACCGCTAAGGCCAACAAACGAGCCGAAGAGATTGCTGCTGAGCAGCAAGGGCGATTTGAGCTCGAAGTTGCAAAAGCTAGAACCGAACTTAAAAAAGAGGTTCTGGGCTTAGTAGTTGACGCAACCGAGACTGTTCTGGAAGAAAAGCTAGATGATGCGCGGGATCGTAAGCTCGTTGAACGAGCCTTGCGAGGTAACTCGTGAACAAACTCTCACGTCGCCGGATCGCTAAGCAAGTAGTGTCTCGTATTGAAGACGGCGACCTGACAATTAGTCGAGCAGCCAAATTACTGGCCGCTTACTTAATAACTGAGCGTCGAACTAACGAGGTTCACTTACTGCTTAACGATCTGGCCAGTGAGCTAGAGAGTCGCGGAACTACTACTATTAACGTAGTGTCTGCGCACAAACTGACTGATCAGATCAATCGTGAACTAAAAGATTTGTTTAAAAAGCAAACCGGGGCAAGTCACGCCGAACTAGAAGCGGAACTTGATCCAGCCCTGCTTGGCGGACTCCGTGCGAGCAGCGCTAATCTAGAAGTAGACCTGTCGGTTAAAGGCCGACTTAACGCCCTAAAGGCACAATTATAAGAACTAAGGGAATGGACTAAATGGCTAATTTATCAATTAAAGAACTATCGGACGAACTCAAAGAAGCGATTGCTGATCTTAAAAAGTCGTCTGAAATCGAGAAAGTCGGTGTCGTTACCCGTGTGGGTGATGGTATTGCCTGGATTTACGGACTTCGCGACTGTGGATTTAACGCCATGATTGAGCTTGAGGCTAATGACGGCTCAAAGGTTACCGCCTTTGCCCTCAACTTAATGGAAGACGAAATTGGCGCAGTGTTATTGGGTGGTGAAACCAAGATTAAGGCTGGAGCCCGCGCTCGCCTAACCGGCAAGGTTCTAGAGGTTCCTGTCGGACCAGAACTCGTCGGACGCGTTGTCGACCCTCTTGGTCGACCGCTAGACGGCAAGGGAGCTATAAAGACCAAGGAAACTAGCCTGGTTGAAAAGACGGCACCGGGTGTAATTGCCCGTAAGTCTGTTCATGAGCCAATGATGACCGGTATTGCAGCCATTGATACCATGATTCCAATCGGCCGTGGACAGCGTGAATTGATTATTGGTGACCGCCAAACCGGTAAAACCGCCATCGCAGTCGACACCATGATCAATCAGTACCGCCAAAAGACCGGCGTGATTAACATCTACGTTGCAGTCGGTCAAAAGCTAGCTAAGATTTCTAGACTGGTTGAGCGACTAACCGAAGAAGGCGTTATGGATCAAACTATTGTGGTTGCTACATCCGCTTCGGACTCGGCTTCGCTACAGTACCTAGCTCCTTACGCAGGTGCCGCTATGGGCGAATACTTCCGTGACCGCGGTCAGCACGCCTTGATCATCTTTGACGACCTTTCTAAGCACGCTGTGGCCTATCGACAGATGTCATTGTTGCTTCGACGCCCTCCCGGCCGCGAAGCTTATCCTGGTGACGTTTTTTACTTACACTCTCGCCTACTTGAGCGCGCAGCCAAATTGTCCGACGCCGAAGGCGGCGGTTCATTAACTGCGTTGCCAATTATTGAAACTCAAGCTGGTGATGTTTCGGCTTACATTCCAACCAACGTGATTTCTATCACAGATGGTCAGATATTCTTGGAGACCGACCTTTTCTACCAAGGTATTCGACCGGCTGTAAACGTTGGGCTATCGGTTTCTCGTGTTGGTGGCTCAGCTCAGACCAAAGCCGTTAAGGGTGTGGCTGGATCGCTTCGACTCGACTTGGCTCAGTTCCGTGAACTTGCAGCTTTTGCGCAGTTCTCTACTGATCTAGATGAAGAAACTAAGCAGCGTATCGAACGCGGCCAACGACTGACCGAGATCTTAAAACAGAAGCAGTACTCCCCGCTTAGCGTTTGGGAGCAAGTGTCGATGGTAGTGGCCGGTACCGAAGGTGCTTTTGATGCCGTACCAGTCGAGAAGATCAAGCACGCTCAGGACCAGTTACTAAAACTACTTGGCAGTGCACACAAGGCTGAAATGACCCACCTCAACAAGGGCGACAAGCTTGATGACAAAACCAAAGAGTTGATCTTAAAAGTTGCCAAGCAGGTAGCTCAAGACGCTCAGCCCAGCGAGGAAAAGGAATAGCATATGGCATCCGTCCAGCAGATTAAACGTCGCATTCGCAGCGTAAAAAGTACGCGTCAGATCACCAAAGCCATGGAACTGGTGGCGGCTTCAAAGATGCGTCGTGCCCAAGAGGCAGCGCTTAGAACGCGGGCGTATCGAAATACTGCTGGAGAAATTCTTGCTCGATTACGACAAGTGGCGGATATGGCTGCGGTTCCGTACTTTACGCCGCGACCGGTTATAAAAAATCGTCTCTACATTGTGATTACCAGCGACCGCGGTTTGGCGGGAGCTTATAACAGTAACCTGCTTCGCTACTTTACTTCTGAGCTCAAGAAGGACGAACAAACCAAGGTTGGCCGCCGCGGCATTATGATCGGTCGTCAGGGCTCTCGCTTTGCAGCTCGAATCAAAGACTTGAGTGTTATCGGCGACTATCAAGACTTCCCCGATCGACCATCAGTCAATGACATTCAGCCAATACTGCAAACAGCCATGACCATGTTTAGCGACGGCGAAGTTGACGCGGTAGACGTATTGTTTACCGACTTTAAATCCTCGATTGCACAAGAAGTTAGAACCCACCGTCTACTTCCGGCAGCATTTGAGATCGATGAAGTCAGGCAGGACCTTGAGGATGCGGTGTTTGAGCCATCACCGCGCGAAGTTCTGGAAACGATTACTCCTAAGCTCATTGAAGCTCATTTAATGCAGACGTTTTTAGAAGCAGCAGCTTCGGAGCACTCGATGCGCATGATGGCCATGAAGAATGCCTCGGACAACGCCGGTGATTTGATCGACGATTTAACCCTAGTGTATAACGGCGCCCGCCAGGCCGCCATCACTCAGGAACTAGCAGAAATAACCGGTGGCGCGGAGGCAATAGCATGAGTGTAACAGATGATTTTTTGCCGGACGCTACTGAGCTCAACTTTGTAAATGACGTGCGTGACGCTCAGAATATGATTGACGAAGCGTTAAGGCACGCTGGAGTTGACTCTGACACCGATCCTGAAACGCGCGACACCGTGGAGCAAGGAGTTAAATATGCAGTTTATGCGTCCCTTGGGCTCACAGGAATTATTGGGTCTCTGAGCCCAGAATACATCGAGATCGTAGACGCTACAACTCAGCAAGCAATCTCAGAGATTCAAGCCATAAGAGATATTCGATTTGGTTTTGGGGACGAAGCGACAAGCGACACGACAGTTCAGTACCAAGCTGGTGTTGATGGTCCGCACGCTAATGATATTGATGACTTACTACCATAAGAAAAGGAGAATTTTAATGGCACAAACTAAAACAGCAACTAACACCGGAACCATCTCGCAAGTTATTGGCGTGGTGGTAGATGTAGAATTTGAAGGCGAACTTCCGGCAATTTACAACGCGCTTTCTACCAAGCTCGGAGACAAAGAGCTGGTATTTGAAGTTGCTCAACATTTAAGCGAGCAAAGTGTGCGAGCAATCGCACTTGGCTCAACCGACGGCTTAAGTCGCGGAGCTAAAGTTGTCGATAGCGGTGCACCGATTTCTGTACCTATCGGAAAAGAAACTCTTGGACGAATGTTCAACGTCGTGGGCGAACCGATTGACGGCAAGGACATCACAGTAAAAGAAACCGCACCGATTCACAAAGATCCTCCAGCCCTATCGGAGCAAAGCGGAAAAGTAGAAATCCTTGAGACCGGTATTAAGGTTATTGACCTAATCTGCCCTATCACCAAGGGCGGTAAGGTTGGTTTGTTCGGTGGTGCGGGTGTTGGTAAAACCGTTCTTATCACCGAGCTGATCAACAACATTGCCAAAGAGCACGGCGGTACCTCGGTATTTGCCGGTGTTGGTGAGCGAACCCGTGAAGGAAACGATCTTTACCACGAAATGGATGAATCAGGCGTTTTGGACAAGACTTCAATGGTCTTTGGCCAGATGAACGAACCACCTGGAGCTCGTTTGCGCGTGGCTCTTTCTGGCCTAACTATTGCCGAGGGCTTCCGCGACGAAGGTAAAGATGTGCTGCTCTTTATCGACAACATCTTTCGCTTTACTCAGGCCGGCTCAGAAGTTTCGGCTCTGCTGGGACGACTACCTAGTGCCGTGGGCTATCAGCCAAACCTAGCAACCGAGATGGGTGCTCTACAAGAACGCATCACCTCTACTAAAACCGGCTCAGTAACATCAGTGCAGGCTGTTTACGTGCCCGCCGACGACCTCACTGATCCAGCTCCAGCTACAACTTTTGCTCACCTTGACTCAACAATCACGCTTAACCGCGCCCTAACTGAGCTTGGACTTTATCCAGCTGTTGACCCGCTTGACTCTAACTCAACGATTCTCGACCCCGAAGTTGTTGGCGACGAACATTACAGTGTTGCCCGCGAAGTTCAGCGAGTTCTGCAGCGTTACAAAGACCTGCAGGACATCATCTCAATTCTCGGCATGGAAGAACTGTCCGACGAAGACAAGCAAACAGTGTCTCGTGCTCGACGCATTCAACGCTTCTTGACGCAGCCATTCCACGTTGCCGAGGTCTTTACCGGTAACCCAGGTACTTACGTCTCACTTAAAGATACTATCGCTGGCTTTAAAGAAATTCTAGACGGCAAGCACGACGATAAGCCAGAAAGCGCCTTCTACATGAAGGGCGCAATCAGCGAGGTTAAATCTAAGTGATCACTCTTGAGCTCGTAACTCTAGACGGCGTAAAGTTCGGTGAGGAAATTTACGAAGTTATGCTCCCTACCCCAGATGGCCAAGTGGCAATCTTTCCGGAGCATATGCCGCTAGTGAGCTTGGCGGTTCCAGGAATTATCAGTATTCGTCGCAATAAAGACGATCCCGATACTAGCCTGGAACACTTTGCAACGCACGGCGGCGTGGTTGAAATTAACGGTCGGCGGGTTCGTGTGTTGGTTGATGAAGCCGATGCCTCAGACGAGGTCAACGAACAGCAAGCCGAAGAAGCCCTTAAGCGCGCTCAAGAAATGGCTAAAACTGCCGACGACCAGGTTTCGCTTGATAAAGCTCACGCTCTGATCCAAAGACACCGCTCGCAGCTTAAAGTTGCTGAACTTAAAAAAAGACACCAAAGGAGATAAATCGTGAACGTACAAGAAATTGATGCTGCAACTAGCAGTAAAATCCAAGCTGCCTATAAACCCCTAGCCGACTGGCAGCACGCCGGACCTTTTTGTGTTGATGGCCGGACCGGTGCAGTTACAGCCGGAACTCCCCGTGAAGACAGTCTGTATGTGCAAGCTATTGGCGGCAGTTTGCTGTTTGCGGTTTTGGTTCACTTACTAGAAGAACGAACCGGCGACTTCAACACCACCTGGGAAGAAGTACGCAAAAAGCTTTCAGAGTCTGGCTATTCTGTAGGCGTCCACCGTGGCAGTCATCGTTCAGAGACTGGTTCTGACTGTGGCTTTGCCGACAATCTGCCAAAAATTGTGGCTCGCTTAAATGCAGCACAAGCAGACATTAGATCGATTATCGAAGGCGCGACTCAGCCGTTTAACGACGAACAAGCCGAAATTTGGCAAGCGGTTGTTGACCAGGCCAAAACTGGTGAAAATCTACCGGGCTTTGTCAGCGGCGAAAAACTGGTTGGTGGCGCTGAGACTAGCAATGGTTCCGTGCAGACACTAGACGGTGACCACGCCGAAGTAGCCGCGGCTGTTAACCTAGCCGAGGGCACGACACTCGATACCGCTGGACTTATTAAAGAAGGCTTGCAGTCTTTTAATCTCGATTTGTGGTATGTGCTCAAAGTTGCCGAGGAAGTTTTTGCTCTTAACAAAGACCAAGTCATGCCAGCGGCTCTTGGACTTTATGTCGCAACCGAGATGGTCTTAGTTGAAGACAAAAAAAATTACCGACTGCCGGTAATCATTCATTCGTAAACTATTTTAGACAAAAGAAAAAACACGGAAAGCTAGAGATTATAAGAAGGAAGGGATGACCGGGGCGGTCGCCGCGTGAACGTGAAGTTCAGTTGGCGACCGCCGTCGATCATGCTGGTCTCAGCCGCGTGTTCAGCCGATGAGGCCGCCGACCCGCTCGGGTACGAACGGGATCGTCGAACCTTCGTCCATGTGCTCGGCGGCGACGGGTTCGTCGACGAAGTGCCCGGGGGTGCCGGTGTAGACGAAGGCGCCCGTTGCTCTGGAGCCGGCGATGCGCTGGCCGCTGAGCATCAGGAAGTGGTGCGTGATGCTGATGCTGGTCGCAGAGAGCGATGACATGAGCTGATCGGTGCTCAGCGCGTCGTAGAGGCGGTTGGCCGCTTCCTGCTGCGCTGCGTAGTGGTGTGCGAGCTCCGCGTTCATGTCGCGGAATGAGCGCGAACCCCCTGCTGCGCCGCAATCCTCATGGCAGTGCAGTGCGATCACCAGCGCGGTGTTGTCGTCGCACTTCTTGCTCCAGAGGTCGCCGAGGTTGGCGATGAAGCCGTTCCTCGCTCTGGAGTTGAGCAGCCCTGAGGCGCCACCAGCGATCGAGTAGAGGTGGAACCCCTCTTCGTCGTCGTAGGCCTCGAGCAGACTCGGATGGATCCGGATCAGTCGAGGGTCGACACAGCTGATGCCTGCGGTGAGCATTGCGAGCTTTGGTGGATTTGAGTCCCCCATCACTCTCCCTTCATTTCTTCTTGTGGTTGGATGTTGCTTGCTACTTGCATGCCTAGGTCAATGTGCAGTTGACCTGAGCAGGCAAGTAACAAACGTTCCAGCTTTCCGTGTTGTTAAGGTGCCGCGCGAAGTAATCCCCGCACGTCTGTGGTATTGCCGATTCGGCTTTACCTAACGCGCAATTATACTCCATTTACTACTGTTTGTAAAGAGTCCTTATGCTTCCGAGGCTACGACCATGTTATAGTTGCGGGTATGAAAAGCATCGATGATCGACCCAACTCAATATTAGTAGTTGTCGCCCACCCTGATGACGCAGACTTTATATGTGGCGGTACGATTGCGCTTTGGGCCGAGCAAGGGTCTGAGATTAACCTACTGGTCTGTACTGATGGCTCAGTTGGGGGTCATGACGAGAACCTGACGGCGCAAGAACTTGAGGAAACACGCAAGCAAGAGCAGCGCGAGGCGGCTGATCTGCTTGGCATCAAGAATGTTCATCACTTAAGTTTTCCTGACGGCGGACTCGAGGCTAACCGAGACCTTAAACTACAAGTCACTCAAAAGATTCGCGAACTCCAGCCCGATCTCGTCATTACGTTTGATCCAACTTTTTTCTATTCCTCAGAACTTAACTATGTAAACCACGCCGACCACCGAGCGGTTGGGGAAGCTACTTTTGACTGCGTCTATCCCCTCGCCCGCGACAAACGAAGTTTTCCTGAACTCGCCCTTGAACCTCACAAGGTCAAGATACTTTTAATGTTTAATCCAAGTAACGCCAGTTGTTTTGTGGATATTGAAGCTAAAACTGACTCTAAGTGCCAAGCACTGCTCTCCCATGCTAGTCAGTTTAAGGATGAAGCTGCGATTAAAGCCATGGTTGAGAGGTTCGCAAAATACGACGGCGCCAAAGCTGGCTGCAATAGCGCCGAATGTTTTGTGAGGTTAGACCTCCCAGCGTAGTTTCATTCTGCCCTTCTCGTGTTCTTTCTGGCTGCAAACAGCCAGCAACTCGTCGTCGTATCTTTCAGATATGCCTCCTTGTTGATGGCCGCTTTCGCTCAGAAATCTTCACGAGCATGGCTTAGAAGCAAACTTCGCCGGAAGGTCTTAAATCTTCCCGCTTAGCAAGTCGTCCTCGAACTGAAGAATTCCTTCGCCGTCGGGGCTATAGCCATCTACTGAAGGAAACTTGAGTTCGGTAATACATCTCCAGACAGCCGCAACCAGTTTTTCCATGCGTTCAATCTCGTCGGGTGTTGGACTGTATGTTTGAATAAACTTTGGTTCGCCGATTGATTCAAGATAGATCATCTGGCCTAATACCTCGTCAACCTTGTTGTACTGAGTAGAGTTCTTGAGCAGCATGGCGTAAAAGATTAACTGAGTGCGATGCGTCCAGCTTTTGACACCAGACTTTCCACTAGCAGTAAGATTTTGCGGGGCAGCGCCAGTTTTATAATCTACGATTACGGCTTTGTTAGTATCGATGTCGAGTCGATCGAAAGCACCATTAACGGTTGCTGGTCCAATTCGTAAATCTTTCACCACAACCTCAGCTTGGCTGTTTTTTGGGATCACAAAAGCGGAATCTTTATCAAATAGTTTTTCCAGCAGTTGCCGGCCTTGCTGTGAGTAGCGCTCAAGCTCAGCGTTTGTTATGGCTTGGCCCTTTAAGGTTAGCTCAAACTGCTTTATGACTTCTGGTATCGCTAGTTTGTCCTCCGCAACTAGTTTCTGTGCAAACTGCAGGCTTCGGTGAATGGCCGACCCGTAGGCGGTGTGCGGTGTCTGCACTTCGGGTAGGCGCAGCAGAACCTTTTCCACGAAGTATTCTGGTCCACTCTCTGGGCGACTAAAGTCTAGGAACTTCAGGAGATGAGTTACGCTTAACGAATAGCTATCAAGCCGTGGCCGCAGTAAGTCGGATAGCTCAGTGTTTGAGAGCTCTGGCCAGCGCAGCGTTTGTTCTAAGATCTCTTGCGGCTGACCTAAACTTTCAGCTGGGAGTGTTTCTTCTGGCAAGGCCCCGCTAATTATCGGCGTTGCCATGACTTCTTTGCCGGCAGCATCCTGGCTCCAGCTACCAACGATTATCGAGGATTTTGCTCGAGTTAACGCCACATACATTAGGCGGACATAGTCATCCCAATCATCTAAGGCTGGGCGCAGCGGCAAGTTTGCTGGCGGTTTACGACCATTTTTTGCGGCCTGCCAGTGTGGTTCCACGGCATCGAGCACAATAACTGTATCGAATTCGAGGCCTTTGGCTTTGTGGATTGTCATAAGTTCAACAGGAGTGCCCTGGCCTTTAACAAACGGTGAATCGTTAGAGATTACCGCTTGATTTGCCTGTGAAGTTTCAATGAAGTCGACAAAGTCTGTCAGGCTCGGCTGAGCTTGATCGCTGAAAGTGCTTGTTAGTTCGCGCAATAAGCGAACTGCCGAAAGAGCTTCGATAAGTTCGTAGCTGGGCTGCTTATCGTTTGAATGAAAGCTGCGAAGCGGGCTGGTGAATCCTTCAAGCTCTCGCAGGCCGATCAAGTGCTCTAAGGCAACCGCCAAAGGTTCGCCCTCAATCGCTGGCACTAAACCGGTAAGCCAAGAGCCAATTTGCTGCAATGACGGCTCCTTGTGATCAAGCAGGCTATTTAGCCATTGTGGCTTGCGATTATTTTCTAGTGCTAGCTCCCACAGAGTAAGAGCCGGTATCTGCCACATTGGGTGCCTAAGGCTTCTATGCAGCAAGGCATTAACTTGGTTGTTGTCGCCAGACCCAATAGCCTCTACTAATTTGGCTAGAATAATAAACTGGCTGGTTAGCGGGTGCTCCAGGGCATTTGATTCTTTTTCGTAGCGAATCGCTAGCTTTTTTTCTAGCAACAGTGCTGATAGTTGGCGCAGACTGGCGTGTTTACGCGCTAGTACCACGATTGATTCATCGGGCGCTGAGCGGCGTCGGGCTTCAATCAGATTTGCCATGTCGGAGTATTGATACGCCGGATCAGGGTACAGGCGGTGTTGAAGTTCTCCGGGCTTAACCTTGCTCTTAGCTAGCAGATCCTTAGAAAGCCCTTCCGTTTGGTTTACTAATCTAAAGTTAGCTCGAGTAATAACTTGAGCGGCCGCGTCTAGGACCGATTGATGAGAGCGATAATTCTCTTTTAGCACCACAGTGGAAGTATCTCGATACTGACGGCGAAAGTTGAGCATGTTGTTGAGTTCGGCGCCTTGGAACTTGAAGATTGACTGATCGTCGTCCCCTACCGCCATGATGTTGGGGCGACCTTCGGCGGTCGGATGATCTGCGACTAGGTGTGCCAATCTTAGCTGGGCTTCGTTGGTGTCTTGGAATTCATCAATCATTACGTAGAGGAAACGCTCTTGCACATCAGCTCGCAGCTCGGAGTTTTGCGCAAGTTGGGTAATAACCTCGATGATCATGTCTGAGAAGTCATAATATCCACGCTCGTGCAGAGTTTGCCGATAAGTCTCATAGACATCAGACAGGGCTAGCCACCATTGGTTGCGCCGGCGTTCATCGAACATGCCTTTAGCGCCATTTTGGCTTTGTACCCAGCGCTTCTTCCAGACGCCTACGGCCGTTGTTTTACCGTCTTCGTGAGCCTGCCAATAAGCTTGTTCGAAGCTTTGCTTCAGGGAGACGTCATAGGGAGTAATTGGAAAGATGTCATCATCGATATTCTGAGCCGGCAGCTCCTGTATGGTTTCCAGTATGGTGTCGAGTCTTTTCATGCTCAGCGCTGGGGTTAGCAGCTCCTGAAGTGTAGGTTCGATTTGTTCAACGTAGTCTAGGTTGCAGGCGATGATCTGCCGTAATCGGGCCGGTGTTAGGCCGGCCTGCTTGGCTAAGCCTATGCTCTCAGCCACTTCTTTTACTAGCGTAAACTGGCCATTAAACTTTAAGGCCAGCGGATTATCTAGTGGCAGGCTACTTAAAACTTCTCCTACAATCTTGTACTGCAGGCCGTCGGGCATGCTACTTAACTGCGCGTTATTCCAGAAGTGCTCGGGGTACAAATCAATAATTTCGGCTCCAAAGCTATGGAAGGTTTTTATCTGAACGCCCTGACTCTCTGGCCCAATTAAGTCCAGAAGTCGTTCTCGCATATTAAGGGCGGCTTTGTTGGTAAAGGTTAGACAAAGGATGTTTTGCGGGGCCGTGTCGGTGTTTTGCAAGATGTAAGCGACCCGTAGGCTTAGCAGCTGAGTCTTGCCAGTTCCGGGCCCTGCGACCACTAGCAAAGGACCGTCAATCGTCTCAGCAGCCTGCCGCTGCTCAGGGTTGAGTTGGGATAAAGCCTTTTTGTAACTTTCCATTACTAACAGTATAACAAGTAGTTCATGTCAGTTTTTTGTATGATCGAAAAGATTGTAAGATAAAAGTATTGTTTAAGGAGTATCTCCGTTGAAACGTCTGCATAAATATTTACATGCCTCAAGCGTGGTTCCCGCACTGCTTATTTTAACTGGGCTTGGGTTGATGTTTGCGGCTTATAGCGATAACTCAGTGACCCAGGCGGTAGATGCGCCCGGAGTTAATCAATCATCAGACGAGAGTATGCAAGACGAAACAGACAAGCCAGAGGGTGTTGTCGGCGCGGCTTATGTGACAGCGGTTGTTCAGCCTGGCGACTCACAAACTTTGATTGCTCGCAGAATTCTTAAAGAGTACTTAAGCACAGATCGGCAAAAGCTTAGTCCAGCAAAGCTGATCTACGTGGAGACTAGAATGGTCGACCAGGTGAAGCGTATTGACCACATAGAACCTGGAGATTCAATAACATTTAACTTGAAGCAGACAGAAGAGTTTATAAAAGACTCAAAAGAACTTAGTGCTGCCGCACTTCAAGTTTGGAGCGGCTACGCCCAGACAGTCATCTTTTAATCGATTGATTTGTAGGCTACATGACAAGCACCGTAGCCATTTTTTCTGACAAAGTCTTGGTGATATTCTTCGGCCGAGTAAAACTCGCCAAGTTTCTCGAGCATGGTTACGATGGGTTTATCTTTAGGCTGTTTAGAGTTGAGCTGCTTAATCATGGCCCTGGCAGCTTCCTTTTGGTCGTCACTGGCATAAAAAATTGCGGATCTGTACTGAGACCCAGTGTCTGGACCTTGGCGCATGTACTGAGTTGCGTCGTGCATCTTAAAGAAGTGCTTAAGAAGAGTTTGGTATTTGACAATTTTTGGATCAAAAACGATTTTCAGGGCTTCGGCGTGATTAGTGCTTCCGGTGCAGACCGACTCGTAGGTGGGATTTTCGGTTAGCCCGCCGGTGTAGCCGACCTCGGTCTCTTTAACGCCCGGTATTTGGTTAAAGTAATCTTGAACTCCCCAAAAGCATCCAGCCGCAAAGACAGCCGTCTCAGTCACTTTAAAAAGCTCCGGTCTTGATAACCCTTACCGCTACTCCATGTATCTGCAAAGCTTGAGTGTCTTGCTCGTCGAGAATAATCGGTGGCCGCGCTTCGGTTGATTCTGACATCAGGGCTACTAAATGAGCATTTTCGTCGCGCTTAAAGCGTTTAATGTTGGCCAGCCCTTCAATGGAAGAAACCACGTAGTCGCCGTTCTTGGGCACTTCGACAGTTCCGTCGACGATAACGTAGTCGCCGTCACTGATTGATTGGCCACCGACTTGTGCGCAGTTCATAGACTCGCCTACGGCCTGCACGGCAAATAGTTTAGAGCTCTTTTTGGGCATCAAGGTTTTTGAAATAGTTAGAGACTCAATATCGGCATCTTCGCTAATTGCTAATGCCTCGCCGCAGTTGGCGCGACCAAGTACCGGAATGTTAAACAAAGACTGCACTCCTACTGATTCGGCTGTAGAAAGTTGGCCCGAGGCAGTTCGCTTCAGATGACCGTCTTTAATTAGTTTTTGGAGGTGCCACTTAACTTGCTGAGGGTGGTCGACCCCGATCTTCTCTCCTAGGCTTCGGTATCCTAGACTTGAAATGTCTTCTTTCTTGGCTTGTCGTAAAATTCGCTTTTGAATTATGTGCATGCCTCAAGAGTATAGGGGTCAAAGCGCTTTGTCAAGAGGTTCAAGAGTGTTCAAGAAAAAGTCTTGACACAACGTTTGTGTCGGCGCTATTATAAATGAGCACAAGAGCAAAAATAACAAGCAGGGAGGGAGATATGCGACGACAAACCAAAAACCAATTCGTAGACTTGGTAATCAGTGAGGCTAAACCCTCAGCGATTAAAAAAGTTAGTCGAAATTATCGTATATGTACCCTAACCCGCTCTAAAGGGCAACAGACCATCAATCTGCGAGTACCAGAGTCCGTCCAGGACCGAATACTCGACGCCTACAAGAGCGGAAAGACTGTTCGTATCTTTGCCTAAATAGTGCACCAGAGAGACGTCTGTGTGAGGTGCAGAATATGAAACCGTTGCGTGCCCGGTAGCTCACGCGCAGTGGCGAAATATCGGCCCTCAGTAAGACGAATAAACCCGTTAGCTTCACACCTGACGGGTTTATTTATTTGTTGGCGGTAACTACTGAATCCTAATGTAGAACCGAGTAACTTCGGTTTTTAGAACCTGGTTAAGATTTTGTATAACGGCATGTTGTTGTAGCCTGAGCTCCGAAGCCAACACTGAGCTTCTGGTCACTACCTGTACCGCGCCTTTATCGCTAAACTTTTGCGCTTGGACTTTGCCTTCAAACAATCGATCTAATTCTTCTTGAACTAGCGCGAGTTCTTCGCGGACAGTATCGCCGTCAAACGCAGCCGCTTTCTTTTTGAGCAAGTCACCTAGTGAATCCATATCTTAACTTTAGCACCCAGCTAACTACAAAGCTAAATTAGGTTCTTGATTTGAGGCTGGCGCTTTGCTGGCTAGGCAGCGGCACATGAAGCTTTTTTGGCCGCTAGATTTACTAAAAAACCTAAACTTATGATAAAAATAGACTAATGCTTCCTAAAAAATGCCCTGTCTGTAAGAAGAAAACACTTTCGTTTAATGAAAAGTATATTTTCTGCACTAACTGTACTGTCTACAAGAAGCCGCTAAGCATATTTCAGAAGCCGTTAGCCTGGGCGAGCAAAAAACATTGGTGGTGGAGGCTACCGATACTTGGCTGGTTTATTGCCATGCTTATAGGGAACCTGCGGAATCATTCCTTCTCTTTAAACCGCCTTAGTAATCCGTTTTCAGCGCTTGATTTTGGCTTGCATGAGCTTGGGCATGCGCTATTTTCACCCTTTGGAGAGTTTATGCATATCGCCGGCGGATCCATATTTCAGTGTCTCGTTCCTCTGCTAGCATTAGCTGGATTTTTGCAGAAGAAGTGGTACTTTGCTGCTTCGCTGTGTTTTTGCTGGCTTGGGCTAAATCTATTTGATGTCGCGACATATGCAGCCGACGCTCGTGCTCGGTTATTGCCGCTTTCTGTTGGCCCTGGAATATTAGGTATAAATCCTGCCGATACAGATGCGGCCTATGATCGAGCTCACGACTGGTATCAACTGCTAAGTCGAATAGATCGCTTAGATTCGGACCTAGCGATTGCACAAGGGTTACGTGTTGCTGCCACGGTTGTATTTATAATCGGACTGACGCTTGCGAGTATCTTGCTTCTACAAATGATATTGAGCTCAGTAAAAAGACTATTTAAGGGCTCAAATAGCACTATTTAGTATTCGCGCCACCAAACGCAGCCACTTTCTTTGAGCAAGTCGCCCAGTGAATCCATGTCTTAACTTTTAGCATCAATTAGTGCTCTTGCATCTGGGGGCCTCCAACATTCTTGCATACTCCGAAGAACACATAGATCATGTGATTGAAGTGACAGGGTTTGCTTATGGTCTGCTCGACTTCTTCGTAGGCGCAAGCCACAACTCAAACTTCTATAGACTTTGCTTGCCAGTATCTTTAACCTTGAGTTCTGGCAAAAGCTCGCTGACGTTTTAAGCGGCGCCGCTCACGTTCGGATAGTCCGCCCCAAATTCCGAATTTTTCTCCGTTTTGGAGGGCATATTCAAGACAATCAACTTTAACCACGCAGCCCAGACAGACCGCCTTAGCTTCTTTTGAACTTTCACCTCTTTCCGGGAAGAACAGCTCTGGGTCTACTCCTTGGCAGTGGGCAAGGTCCTGCCATGCTTTAACGCTGTCATCTACAAGCGCCACACTCCTTACGCCGATTGCACCAACTGCTTGAGCGCTCTCGTTGTCTTGGGCTGTTTGCTGCTCAGTGGTGTCTTCTGCTAGCTCTATAGCCTCAACGAGATCTGAGCTTAGGTCGGGGCTAGATGCTTCTGGCACTTAAAGATACCCTCGCTCTGTGCGCGCGTCTGGTTCTTTGGTGGTTCGGCGCCAACTAAGGTTGCCTGACGGGTCTATCTCAATACCGCCGGGGTTAACCTTAAACTCCGGAATATCTACCGGTTGAGGCAAGTGCTGGGGAGGCACGCCATCTAAGGGTATCGCTGTTTCAAATCCCCCTTCGGGGATAAATGTTGGTCCTTGCTCAGTCATTAACAAGATTTTGAACTCATTCTAGCTTGGGTGCAAGCATGAGCGACTTTACTGTGGCCCACAAACAAGGGCCACTCCTTGCGACCGAACTTTCCGGCCAATGCCGGACACGGTTCGAATCCAAGTCTCAACAATGCAAAAAGCCAGGCCAAATGACCTGACTCTTTGCATGGCTGGGGCGGCAGGATTCGAACCTACGATCCCGGGACCAAAACCCGGTGCCTTACCACTTGGCCACGCCCCATTGATAACCTATTTTGTCAGATTACTGATTATTTCTCTACCCTTTCCTGATTTGAGAAACTTTTCACGCACAATCGCCTCGCTTCTAGTGTTGTACGTTTCAGAATAAACTAACACCCATGGACCTCTGCCTTTAGTGTATCGGGAAAGCTCTTGGTTGTGAGCGTCAAGCCTCCGCTCCAAGTTAGAGGTTTGGCCCACGTATCTCTTTCCGGTAGATTGGCTTTGCAGTATATAAACGCAGAACATATTAGCCTCACGGTGCCTTATCCGCCTAAGGCGGACCACGCCCCAATACGCGACTTAGTATACCTTTAACAGATGTCTTTGACTACCGCAGGTTTTGCTAAGCGGCTCTTTCCCACTCTTGGTATTGTCCCGGAGTATGAATGCCGGCACTTTTAATAAGTATGCTGCTTTGTTTTGTAACCTCACCGATTTCTTTGGCTTCCATGCCGTGTTCGTTGGCCAGGGCGATAAGCTTAGCTGGTTCCGGTGTCGCGCCGATCAATCCTTGACCGCCGTGCCAAGTGGCGTAAAGTTCGCGGTCGGTCATCTTTCTTGGCTCTTTGCCGTCCTCTTCGATTATGGCTTTTTCTTGCGCAAGTCGCTGAATATCCGGTAGTTCAAACGGCTCCGAAATTACTGCCCCAAGACCGCTTTCGTGCAGAGCTCGGCCTAGCTTTTCGGGAATGCCGCCGCCAGTTACGTGAGCTACTCCGTGGAGCGGAACCCTTTCTTGCCGTCTTTCGTCATAGCCTCCAGTAGCATCAACTAACATCTTAGAGTAAATCACGGATGGAGTTAGGGCTAGCTCACCAATTCTTTGCCCAAGCTCATTGGTTTCCTCGTGCCACTCTTCGCCGTAGGCTCGTTTAAAGATTTTGCGAACCGCTGAAATACCGTTTGATCTAAAGCCGGGATCGGCTATTCCCACCAATGTGTCGCCTTGCTTGATTTTTTGCCCGGTGATTACGCGCTCCCTATGGATTGCTCCAGAAACAACAGCATTCCAGTTGAGATGGAACTCACCGTAGCCACCAACCCGGTCACCAAGCTCGGCAGTCTCGCCGGTAAAGACCGCGATTTGAGCGGCCGCAGCAGCTGCGATGGTGCCAAGTGCTAGGTCGCGGATGTAAGGCATGGTGCGCTCGTTAATGACATTGACGTCTAAGATTGCGGTAACCCAAGCCGGTTCTCCGCCGGCAGCAGCTAAATCATCGGCTGCCATGGCGTATAAATCAAAGGCCAGAGTGTTAAAAATCAATAAGCGCTCGGCGATTTCTGGTTTTGTGCCGATACCGTCAGCACTCTCGCTGCCTTTTACGGATTCGACGTCGCGGATTCTACCGAAGTCGATTATGCGCTGGCTAGCAAAGGTGTCGCCCAGCATCTCTGGCTCGCCAAACAGCTCCGCGCGGTTAGCGTGAGTATGCAAAGAAGCTTCGTAGGCGTACTTAGAGGCGTCGTTTCCTAGATCTAAATCAACTCCAAATGAGCGGTACGCGGCGCTGCTATCGACTTGCTCACTCATGCAATCTCCTAACAAATTTGAACTAAGTATATCTGCCTGTTGCGCTCAAGCAAGCACAAGCGGCATTGGAATAACTCGGGTTTAGAGTCAACATTGCGCAGTTTGCTACTATAAGTGTATTAAGGAGGCTTGGTATGAATATTTTTGCTCACCACGCGGTGAACCATATTACAGATAACGGAGTGCTAATTGTGGTTGGCAGCCTGGCTTTAGCAGCGCTACTAGTCTTAGCAAAATGGAGGAAAAATGAAGGTTAACTTAGATACCGATCAAAAAAAAGTTTCAGCTACTGCCGAGGCGCGAGTAGAAGGCCCGGACGTTAAAGGCCAGGCTACGTTTACCGAGTACGATGTTGATGGCTGGAAGTATGTTCATCTTCGACTAGAGGTTGCCGGCGACCCAATAGTTCTAGCACCGGGCAAGCACGCCGTGCATATTCACGAAAAGGGCGACTGCGAGTGTGAGGGCTTTAAGTGCGCCGGCGGCCACTTTGATCCAGGCCCCAATGGCAACAGCGATGCTGACGCCAACCACGGTTACCACGCCGGTGATCTGCCAAGCATCACAATCGATGAGTCTGGGAAAGGTATCCTAGAAGCGATTACCACCCGCGTAACTTTATCTGATGGTCCAGTATCAATCTTGCAGCCCGAGGGAGGCACATCATTGATGGTTCATGCCAACCCCGATCCTCATACTCCGGGCGAGACCGGCTCAGGCCACAGCGGGGGCCCTCGTCTAGCCTGTGGGAAGATTGAGCGTGCTTAAAGGCTGTTGACGAGCTCTTTAAATTTAGTGCCGAACTCCACATTATCTTTATAGGTTGGCCCACTAGATGGTCCGCTGTCGGGTTGAGCTTTGATGGCTCCTCCCTGAGATAGCAAGATTACGTCTCCCGGCTGGGCGTATCGTCTGGCTTCGGCCACGATTTCTGGCAAGTTTAGGTCAACCATAGATATACTGGTGAATCCGCGCTCGGCCAGCTTGGTTTTAAACTCCTCGGCCAGCTGGCCAATCAATACGATGTGCTTAACGCTAGACTTTACGATAGCGTCCAGCATCGGATCAAATGACACGCCCTTACCGTTTCCACCTAGAATCAATACTGTCGGACGTGAGTAAACCTGAACAGCCGCAATAGTAGAGTCCTGGGCTGTGGCGTAGGCATCATTAACAAAAGTGACACCGTCTAGGTCACGCACGACTTCAAAGTGGTGAGGCAAGCCTTTAAACGACCCAACGGCTTGCTTAATTGCCTCGATGTTGCCATCGATTATCGGCCAGACCACAGCAACCGCTGCGCAGACATTTTGCAGGTTGTAATGACCTGGCAGTGCTACTTCGTCTACTTTACATACCTGAGTTTGTTCAAAATACACGGCGCCGTTTAAAACGTAGGCACCGGTCTTAGTGCTCGGTTCGTCAGCTGCAGTTTTGCCAACACTGTACGGTACTTTCTTGGCTTGGCTAGGTTCTACTATCTTAAGAGCGTTTGTAGAGTCGGCATTATAAACGACTGTTCCTTCTGAATCTTGCGAGCGAAACAACTGAGCCTTTGCTTCAATATATTCATCGAGGTCGGCGTGCCAATTAAGGTGCTCGGCAGTAATTGATAAGCACACAGTGTGCTTAATGCTCTGTTTGAAATCGATTAATTGAAAGCTAGACAGCTCTAACACTACCCAGTGATCGCTTTGGATTTCAGATAAAAGCTCTAGCGGCGCCTTGCCAATGTTGCCTCCAACGTGCACGCGCTTGCCATCGGCTTCGAGCATCTTAGCCGCTAAAGTAGCGGTTGTACCCTTGCCCTTGGTGCCGGTAATGCCGATGATGTTTTGGCTAGGGCAAGCAGCTACAAACTCGTTTAATGAGGTAGTTACTCTGCTCATCGCCTCGCTGTTGGCTTCGGCAATCAGACGCGGGTGCATGCCAGCGGTGCGAACAATCAAATCAAATTCATCAAGATTGTTTAAGTAGTTCTCACCGAGCTGGGTTTGATACGTGCTCGGAACCTCAGCGTTCTCGTTTTTGTCGCAAACTGTAACGATATCGCCCTTAGCCTGCCAATACTGCGCAGAAATTTTTCCTTCGATTCCGTAGCCTAAAACTGCAACTTTCATTCTGCTATCTTACACCAGCAACGGCGTGCTCAATAGCCCCTGAGCCGACAGCAAAAATTAACTGAGGATCAACTATGCGTGGTTCAACCTCGACTTGCTGAAGAAGTTCTGGGTCTTGGGTAGCCACTACCCTTCGCTGCCAGCGGTCGGTTCCGTCAAACTTGGGCAGTCGATCTTCGCTGTATCCCTCGCGCCCATGCAAGACTCGGCGGTTGTCGATTAGCAGTAGGTCTCCAGGTGTTGGCGGGATAACAACCTCTTGACTCTTCATTACCTCTGCAAGTTCAATCAGAGCCATAATTTCTCTGGCGTCGCATTCGCTGAGATCGAGCGTAGCTGTATTTAGTCTAATCCAGGGGTGCTCCGTGTCGCCGTAAAATGGTGCCACAGCCCGCAGGTTATCGTTCGCCGAACCACCTTGGCCAGGATTGGTGCGGTTAACCAAGAACGGTCGAGATAAAGTTTCTTGAGCAGCTGGGCTCAAAGTATAGAAGTCGGGCATGGATAGAGTTGTGCCGACATCATCCGGGTTGCGCAAAAAGTCTAAGGTTAAAAAGTCAGGACTAAATGGATCGTAAGAAGCGTCTTCGGTGTGCTTTTTGAGTGGTCTTAGGCTGGCGCTGATGCCATTAGCGTCGGCATATTCAGGTATGGCAATGACATTATTATGAATGTTGCGAGGTTGCTGGGAGGTGTAGCCATAGCCGTACCACTGGGCTACGCCGAGTAAAATTGCGCGGTGGCCATCGTGTTTAAGCCAAGGGTTCTGCTCGGGCGAAAGATAGCTTGTTGGTGTTGACCCAATCTCCGCATCGTCCGGTTCGGCAAGTCTGACAATTATTGCACCCCAGCTTCTGTGGGTAGAAAATTCTTCTAATACTTCATCTAAAACTGGCAAGTCTGGTCGTAGGTCGGCGCCAACTTTGGCGTGTAAATCAAAGGCTTCGGCTTCTGTTAGGCCGTCAATTTCATCGAAAATATCTTCGACAGCCCCCCTTATTGTTTGTATTTCATCAGTCGGCAACTCAAATCGCCGACCAACGCTCCCCTCGCTTTGAGACATGTGGTTTTACCGTTACCACTATGATAGTAACAGCATTAGCGGATTTGGCAAATTCGCTTGTGGTTAGGGTTTTAGCAGCCTTGCAACCAGGCTTTGCGCCTGCTCCTGAGTAGTGATTTCCTTGTTAAAAAAGGCTTGATTTAAGCTGTCCAAAACT
The DNA here is from genome assembly GCA_041751215.1 of Saccharimonadales bacterium (SeqCode). Classification (GTDB taxonomy): domain Bacteria; phylum Patescibacteriota; class Saccharimonadia; order Saccharimonadales; family JBGSXW01; genus JBGSXW01. The sequence continues at coordinate 74,801 of JBGSXW010000002.1, forward strand.
TGACCGAGTTGCTCGCCGGGCGGAACTTTAAACTTTTGCATGACCCACTGTCCGTCTATACCGAGCTCTGATTTAATCGTTGGCTTTGGTTTGCCGCCAAGCTCTTTTAAGTAGCCCTCATAAAGTGAATCTAGCTCACTAAAGCCTAGATCTTGTTGTGCTCCGTCTTCCCCGTTGTGAGACTGGCTCCAAGCAGCTCTGGCATCAGCTTTGTGTAGTTCTAGCAAATCCGGAAAGGCCGGATGACTCATATAGTGATGTTGATGTGCTGGAGTCATGTTGGGCAGATCATCGACCGACATATGATAGTGAATAAGCCAGGTTATGTCGGAAATAACTTTGTTAGAAAACTTGAGTTCTTTCAATCGCTTAGCGGCTAGTTCGGCTCCGATCTGAGCGTGGGAGTCAAAGCGAATCCGATCGCCTGTTTGTGACGTTGGGCGAGCAGTTACCGGCTTACCGATGTCGTGCATCAAAGTTGCCCAGACTAAGCGCCGAGATGACTGCTCTGGTAGATATGAAAGTGCTGTAACAGTATGCTCAAATACATCGGCAGAGCCATGATAATCGGCCGGTTGGTCGACATCAGTTCCGGCTGCAACTTCAGGTAGTATCTGGGCTAGGATGCCATAGCTAGCAAGATCTCTCAGGGCATTTGCACGAGCCGGTGCGGTAAGCATTTGCGTAAGTTCGTCGCTAATTCGATCGGTAGCAATTGTTGTCACTGCCCCGGTCTTAACGGCCGCTTTTATGCTGGTGTGGGTCTCTGGCTCCAGCTCAAAACCTAACTGATGAACAAAACGTAGTCCACGCAGTAGGCGCAGAGGGTCCTCCTGTATACGGGCTGCCGGATCGCCAATAAAACGCACTAGCTTATGTTCAAGATCGCGCAGACCGCCTACAAGGTCGATTAAAAAATCTGCTTCAAGATCAAGAGCCAGGGCATTGATTGTAAAATCGCGGCGCATGACGTCATCTTCTATGTTGGCAAACTCGACCTTTGTTAGTTTGCGGCCCAGGTGAGCTTCGATGTCGCGACGATAGGTTGCTATCTCTAAATGGCTTGCGACCAGCTCGCCTTGATACTCTACCTCTAAAACAACACGGGTCACTCCAAAAGCCTGGGCGGTGTCTTTATACTTACTGCCGGAAAATTCTTTGATACTTTGAATCTCTGAGGGCAAAGAGTTTGTTACTAAGTCGAAGTCCTTAGGTAGATGTCCAAGCAACAGATCACGCACTGCTCCACCAACTAAGTAGGCTTCATAGCCATGCGAGCGCAGAATCTCAGCAGCACGTTCGGCAGCAATAAAATGGGCTTCCCCGCTTGAGGATTGTTTAATAACCATAATTACATTGTCCATCAAGGCTAGGGTCCTGACAAGCTCGGCAGGTGTTAAAATGTAGTAGTGAATAAATCAAAGAAACTAACCCTGGCTCTGGTACTTATCGTTTCCGTCGTAGCCGGCAGTTTGATGTTCGGTGTATTTGAGGAACCCGCTGCCGCGCCAGTTGCCGAGTATAGCCTAGAGAGTATTACGCAAAACAATGACGTGTTGGGCTTAAAACAGCTAAATCCGCGTGAGTTCAAAAGCATTTTTGATTCGCTTGGCTTACCAAATCTTACTCCAATCGTGCAGGCGCCTGTGATAACTGGTTTTGCTTCGGATGATCGCTTAATTAGAGAAACAGCAGAGGCTAGAGGTTACAAAATGTGGTCAGTTCCGTCTCTTGCTTTGGTTGGCGCTCAAAAGACAGAACTACAACCGCTGGCGGCCGCCAGCTGGAAGGCGCTTGAAGCAGCCGCAAAAGAAGACGGAATCAACCTTAAAATTAACTATGGATATCGCTCAGTTGACGAGCAGCGACAACTTTTCTTGGCCTCGCTTGCCAGTGTTGGTGGTCGAAATGTGACAGCTATTAGTAAAGTTCTAGAACAAGTGGCTCCTCCTGGCTATTCTAAGCATCACACCGGATACACCCTTGATCTAGCGGATGCCGATTCACTAGGGTCGACCTTTGAGTACACTCCAGCTTATCGTTGGCTAGCTAAAGATAACTTTAATAACAGCAAGCGTTTTGGTTTTATTCCAAGCTACCCTAACGGAAAGCTGCTGCAAGGCCCTGAGCCCGAACCGTGGGAGTTTGTTTGGGTTGGCGAAGCGGTGCTAAGAAACTAGGACAAAACTTGCATCTTGTAGCCAGAGTAGCCATACTTAACAGTAATAAACGTGAGCATCATGAAGAACAACAACGTCACAATTAATATCGACAACCGCACGGTAGTGAGGTTGATGATTGTAATAGTGGCGTTCTTTTTAGGCCTCGAATTTTTATCGGCCGTTCGACCCGCCTTAACTCTGATCTTTATATCGGCCTTTTTAGCAGTTGCTGTTAACCCGCCGGTCACTTATCTTACATCCCGAATTGCTGGCGGAAGCCGCATGGCTGCTACGGCCATCGCGTACCTAGTCGTGATGAGTTTTATTGGCTTGTTTTTGTACGTATTGGTACCGCCGCTAATCAGTCAGTCTAGAACTTTTGTTGATAAGGTGCCCGAATACGTCGACACGATTCAAGAAGAAGACAATTTTGTTTCCGATATCGTTAACCGCTACGATCTTGGATCGGAGATTGATGAAATCGGTGGCAACCTGCAAGACCGACTGGGCGATGTTAGCGGCCCGGTTTTCTCGAGCATTGGGCGCGTATTAACAGCAATTGTATCTATTGTGACCGTTCTTGTACTAACATTTCTAATGTTAACAGAGGGTCCAGGTTGGATTGACAGGTTCTGGCAGTTGCATCCAGCTCATAATCGCAAGCACCGTCAGCAGCTCGCCAAACGGATGTACCATGTAATAACTGGCTACGTAAACGGCCAACTAGTAATAGCGACTCTTTCGGCAATGTCTTCCCTGGTGGCCATGCTGATACTGGGAATTCCATTTGCTTTGCCGCTGGCCGGTTTGGTTGGGCTGTTTAGTCTGATACCGCTTGTTGGGGCCACACTTGGTGCTGGTGTTGTTGTGCTCGTCGGGCTGTTCCAGTCTTTAACAACAGCAATAATACTGGCTGTGTTCTTCTTGGTTTACCAACAGATCGAGAACAACGTCATTCAACCAATAATCCAGTCTAAGGCGCTAGATGTCTCACCGCTTTTAGTTTTAGTTGCGGTGATCTTAGGAATTTCAGTCGGCGGTCTTTTAGGGGGCTTTATCGCAATCCCAGTTGCTGCTTGTGTTCGAATACTGATGCTAGATGCTTACGAGCGTCGCCAAAACTCCAAAGTGCTTAGTTAGCTAGATCTCGCCCATACTTGACCGTTGTCGGTGTCCCTGACTTCTATGCCGCGGTCTTTAAGTTGCGCTCTTAGCGCATCAGACTTATCCCACTCATTTGATTTTCTGGCGGCTTCTCGCTGCACGATTAGTTGTTTCTCTTCGCTAGTTATGTCTGGTCGATTACTGATATTAATTCCTAACAACTCGTCTATAAAAGCTAGCGTGCCGTCGGTGTGCGTGCCTTCTACTCCCGGAACAGGATTCTTAAACATCCAGCTCACAAGTTGATTTAGACTGGCCAGGGCTTCCGGTGTATTGATGTCATTCGCCATGCTGTCGCTCATTTGTTGTCTGGTTTTCCTAAACAATTCATCAAGTTCATCTGACATAGACTCAGCGCTCGGTTGGTGGCGCAAATCAGACCAATCTCGAATACTGACTAGTCTGTTTTGTGCTGCCTCTAAGGCCTCCCAGGTAAAATTAGCCTGACTTCGGTAGTGCGACTGTAACACCATTAGCCTAAAAGCCAGCGGGTCAAAATACTTAGCTTTAATGTCTTCTAATGTGTAGAAATTATCTAAACTCTTGCTCATTTTTTTGCCGTCAACCATAACATGCTCGTTGTGAAAGAATAATTGAGCCATGAGCGGATCTTCTTGTCCGGCAGTGCTCTGGGCAATTTCATTTTCGTGGTGAGGAAACTTTAGGTCTACGCCGCCGGTATGAATATCAAACGGCAAACCCAGGGCTGCCGTGCTCATGGCGGAACACTCGATATGCCAACCCGGCCGTCCAGCTAGTTGCTGGCCGTCAAGTTCAAAGTCCCAGCTTGGTTCGTCGGGCTTTTTAAGTTTCCACAAAGCAAAGTCGTGCACCGATTCTTTATCGTACTCATCGTTTTGAATCCTTGACTGGCTGGTATTTGAGCTGTCGATCGGCGTGAGTTGTCCGTAGGTCTTTCCGGAATCAGTATAAGCTTTGATAGAGAAATAAACGCCGTCGTCAGCAATGTAAGCAAAGCCATCGGCGTGAAGTTTTGCGATTAACTTTTGCATAGATTCGATAGATTCTGTGGCGCGAACAAACTTAATTCCGTCTACGTTGTTGCCAACGCTAATCATGTCGCGCTTAAAGACTTCTTCGTATTCTTTGGCGAGCTTATCAAGTGCTTCTGTTGGCTCGAGATCAGGATACTTTTCTTTGCTGCGAGCAATCATTTTGTCATCAATATCAGTGATGTTCATGACATGCTCAACTTCGTATCCAGCGGACTTAAGCGCACGACAGAGGGTGTCGGCGTAAATAAAGCTGGCAAGGTTACCGATGTGTATATGGTCGTAAACTGTTGGTCCGCAACTATAAATTCGCACCTTGTTATCAAGTGGTGTGAATTCTGAAACTGATTTTGAAAGGGTGTTATATAGACGCATGCTGTTCGTTGCTTTTCAGAAGTTCTTTTACTTTATTATGACACTCCAACTTTACACTATCGAGATCTTTGCCCTTTACCTTAAAGCCAGCTGCGTATGGGTGACCGCCACCCCCAAACGATTCGGCTAGGTCTTTGGCAATTCCAAAACCATGATTGGCCCGGATTTTAGCAGTTATTCTGCCGTCAGGATAAGACTTAAAAGCAGCCGCAATCTTTACGCCTTCGGTCATTCGCATGTCTTCGAGGACTAGCATCGACGGATTGTATTGCTCGCTATACTTTTCGATCTCTTCCCAGGGGATGTCGATGGTTGCCAGGCCGTCATCGTTAAAGTCGATGCGACTAAGTAGCTGGCCCTTGTACTTTGTTAGCTCGGCCGATCGTCGCATCAGTGCCCGGCGCTGCTCATCTAGAGACGTTAAACTAACGCCCATGTCCACTAGTTCGGCGACGATATGAATCGTTCTTGAAGTGGTGGCTTCAGTAACCAAACCAAGCGAGTCGTACATGATCGAACTTGCTAGAAGTGATGCAGCCTCAACACTGATCGGCCAATCTAAAGACCTAGCGATTTCGTATATGGCCTCTCCGGTTGCAACGGCGCTGTCGTAAAGCAAAGGCAGGTTATCAAAACTTAGAGTGCTCTTAGTGGCGTGGTGATCGATAACAACTACTGGAACTTTCGTTAATATCGGCCGCGCCCCGGCGCCCATGGCCTTTTCGAGTAAAGATTCACTTGAAGTATCAACAATAATTACTAAATCTGGCTTGGCCGGTAAGGTGTTTGTCACTCTGTCCCAGCCCGGTAAATGTCGTAAGTGGCGAGGCATCTCGCTGGCGCAGTACATTGTCACCTTCTTGTCCTGCTCTTCGATTAGGTGCTCAAGTGCTAGCGAGCTCGCCAGGCTGTCGCCGTCTGGGTTTTCTGCCTGAATTACCAACACGTGCGAGCTGGATTTAAGCCAAGCCCCTAGCTGTTTAAGCGAGTCTTCCATTAAAATACCTGGCGCCCTTCCAGGGCCCTAACTAGTGTGGTTTGGTCAGCGTACTCAAGTTCAAGATTAGCTGGCAGGCCGCGAGCCAGACGGGTAATTTTAAGCTTGCTATCGCCAATCTTTTTTCGTAAGTAGTGAGCAGTAGTTTCACCCTCGACGCTAGAGTCGATGGCCAGAATAAGCTCGCTTACTTTGTCGTCTTTAATTCGCTTTACTAGTTCGTTAATTCTAAGATGCTCGGGGTTGATGCCATCGATCGGTGAGATCAAGCCGCCCAAGACATGATAGGTGCCTTTGTACTGACCGGTTTTTTCTAAAGCCACAACGTCTAGCGCATCTTCAACGACTGCAATCTGCGACTTATCACGTGAGCTGTCACTGTAGAGCTTGGAAATTTTTTCACCAGGCTCAACAAAGAAAAACGTTTTTTCGCAGTAACTAACTCCTTCGTGAAGATCGTCCAGAGCCTTTGCCAGTTGCTTGCTGGAGTTATCTGGAGACTGCAGCAAATGAGTCGCGTATCGTTCTGCCGTCCGAGGGCCAACGCCTGGCAAAACTCCGAGCTCCTCTATCAACTGAACTAAAGCCTTGGGCAGAATTGACGACATATTAGTAGCTTGCTGCTAGAGTCCTAGGTTCCCGAGCTGCCCCATTACTGGTTTCATTTTTTCAGCTGCAACTTGCTGGCTTCGAACAATTGCATCTTTGACTGCAGTTTCAACCCAGTCTTCTAGCTCAGAAATGTTATCAAGATCGACTTTGTCTGGATCGATTTCGACCTTCTTGATTTTTTGCTCGCCGTTGATGCGAACCACAACCGCGCCATCCCCGGCCTCGACTTCAATGTGCTCGTTGGCGAGTTCCTTTTGCAGTTTTTTCATTTTCATAACTAATTTGGCTTGGTTTAACATTTAATAACCCCTTTTCTCTAGTGTTTTAAGAATCTATTCGAGTAGTCTTATTGTAGCAACTGCTTAAGGTGTAACCAAGTCGAAGCGGTAATATGACACCGGTCGCTTTTGGCTGCTGGTGGTAACTCTTTGCGGCGCAACGCCGAGGCTAAGCGCTAATTCAGATATTGTCAAAGATCCTGACTCCACAAAAACAACGTCTATTCCGTCTACGCCTTCCACCTCAGAAAACTCCGATGGTTCTTTTATGGTCACGTAAACATTGCTTGGGAGATTGCTCAGCGCAAACTCAACTCGGTCTTTATCCTTAGTAACAACTAAGATAGCTCGCTCGGCTTCCGGAAATGTCGCGACCGAGTCCTTGAGAGACTGCGCGTTTTCTGAAAAGACCTCCTTGGTTTCAGGCGCCCGCGCCCAGGCTACGAAATAGCGATGTGAGTGATAGTAAGCTGTTACCAATAGGACCGCTCCTAGCGGAAGAATCGCTACCGTCCGAGCAATCGGATTCTTGGGGAATATTGCGTACCACTGCGTCAGCATAGTAATCACCCCGGTGGCGGCAAATATATAAACAAATGGAAGCAAGGCGATGAGCAGCATGGGACTGCCACTCAGGCCGGTGCCAAGCAGTACGGCAAAAAATCCGATCATAAGTAACCGCGTTCGATGATGGTCATAATGTCGCTCGTAGTGATAAAGCCCAAGTGCGGTCATTGAGGCGGTAAAAATATCCAGCAAGGCTAGCGTGCCTAGGTGAAGTGCTGGAAATTCTTCCGATCTCCAAAATACGGCCCCAAAAGCACTTAGTGCGTTCAGCATTACATCGGCTAGAGACGGGATATATCCAGGAAGTCCTAGAATCTCTCGGGCAACACCGGTGTCATTAAATATTGCCCAGGCAACGGGTGCTAAAACAAGCAGCGAGATTAGCCCGGCTGCAGCTAGTTGATAGTTAGACAAGGCCTTAATGTGTCGCCAGATTAGTTTGTAGTGAGCTAAAACTGCTACCCCCAAGAAGTAAATGACAAGAGGTGTATAGAGCGAAAGCGCCACCACGGCTCCCAGCAGAAGCAAGCTCTTTATGCTTTTGTTGTCTGCGTGATGAAACCATGCCGACACCAGCAGTACTGCCACAATCATGGTGGCAACAACAATTGCAGGCGTACCGAACCTAGCAAAGTTCAAGAACCAGCTCGAAGCAGCTACAAACAAAGTTCCGATGATCGCTATTCTTGGCTGGTGCCAGATATGAAACAGCTTAAACATACCAACGAGTAGCAAAATACCGAATATTACGCTTGGCAAGCGCACTGCCCAAGCTGTTGGGCCAAGGAGTGTGATGCTCAGGTATTGTAGAAGCTGGTAAGGAAAGTTAACTGGATTGCTAAGTATTCCGCCTAAATCCTGGCTTTGCAGAGCAGATCTAGCCTCCAAAGCATTTAGTCCGGGCGTAAGGTCGCCGAGCTTAACTAGCAATAGCAGCAAAGGCACCACGAGTAGCAAAGCATAGCTAATCTGGTAGCGATACTTATATATAGACAACTGCTCAACGAGCGTAGATTTCATAGCTAAAGTTTGTTTACACCAATTCGTTTATGCTTATGACTTTAATTGTATCATTCGACGGGGCTATGTGCAGCCTCATGTGATTTATCAATCGACAAGAACTGCAGTCGTTCTGGGCTAAAGTACAGCTCGACATTGCCAATTGGGCCGTTTCGGTGCTTGCGAATGATTATGTCGGTAATATGTTGACGGTCCGTATCCGGATTATAGTAATCCTCGCGGTAAATAAACATAACAACATCGGCATCTTGCTCGATTGATCCGGATTCGCGCAAGTCGGCTAGGTGTGGAATCTGCGGGCTTCGGCTTTCTACGGACCTTGATAGCTGAGATAGAGCAATCACCGGTACATTTAGTTCTCTGGCCAAGGCCTTAAGACCTCGAGATATCTCAGAAATCTCTTGAACACGGTTGTCGCCGCCCATTCGCGCAGATGACGACATCAGCTGCAAGTAATCCACTAGGATCAGCCCAAGGGGCCTCTGGTGCTGCTGGCGACGTGCCTTGGTGCGCATTTCCATGATATTCATGCCAGGAGTGTCATCTATGTAGATTGGAGCTTCAGACAATGACCCCATGGCTTGACCAAGCTTTTCAAAATCAGTATCGGTCAAGTTACCAGTTCTGATGTTCCAGGCGTCAACCCCGGCTTCGGCCGCCAAAAGACGGTCCACTAGCTGCTCTTTACTCATTTCTAAGCTGAACACCAGTACAGATTGCTGTTCCTTGGTTGCAACGTGGTGGGCTAAGTTCATGGCGAGCGTTGACTTACCCATCGATGGGCGAGCAGCCAAAATAATCAGATCAGACTTTTGCAGTCCTGCCAGTAAGTTGTCCATGTCTTTAAATCCGGTTGATAGGCCGCGAATTTTGGATTTGTCTTTGTGCAAGTCATCTAAACGATCAAAGCTCTCAGACAGGATTTCCTCAATCGACACAAGATCGTGCTTAACATGGCGCTGAGAAACGTTGAATAGTTTAGATTCAGCTTCTTCAAGCAGATTCTCAAGAGTGGCAGTTTCGTTAAAGCTCGAACGAGTTATTTCTTCGGCGGCCTTAATAAGACGCCGACGAACCGCCTTGCTCGCCACAATATCAGCGTAATGTTCAGCATGGGCTGCTGTTGGCACTAAGTTTGTAAGCTCGGTAATGTAGCTAGAGCCACCCGACTCGTCTAGCAGTTCTAGTGACTTAAGCTGGTTAGACAGAGTTAGTACATCGATTGGTTGGCGCTTTTCATAAAGCTGCAGCACGGCTTTATAAATGTAGCCGTGTCGTGGGTCGTAAAAATCATTCTCGCTGACCTTGTCGGCGACTTTAACTAACGCATCGCCGTCTAGTAATATTGATCCTAGTAAGCTAGCCTCGGCGTCCAGATTGTGTGGAGGGATGCTAGCTCGCTTTACCTCATCGTTCATAGTGAAACAACCTCTCCCCCACCAAATGTCTCCATTATTTTGTCTACGTTGCTACTTTCGTTGCTGTGCGTATAGGCAGGCGGTAAAACTTCTAGGCTCTTGTCTACTATCGTTTCAACGATGATGCTCTGACTAATCACCTGAGACGCGGCATCTGTAACGATCGAAAAGTTTTTGGAGGCTGTGACCCTAGCTTGATGAAACGGGAACTTGAATCCAAGGCGAAGCGATGACTCAGAAACTGAGGGCTTGGCCATTCTCAGGGCGGCATAGAGGGTATTGTTTTGTTCTTTTACTAAGTTGATAATCTCTTGCCAGCTATTAGCATCTAAGTCGATGTAGCTTCCATCGGCTGGTGTGCTTGCCTTGGGTGCTGGTTCGGTGGGTTCTTCGTTGTTCGGAGCAGCCTGTTTTCTTTCTTTTGGCTCCTTAGCAGGGGCAGTTTGAGGTTCCGCGCGATCTGGCTGATCCGGACGGGAGACGTCTACCACCGGCTTGTCTGCTAGCTCTAGGTTTGCTCGGTAAAGCACCGTTTCGAGCTTGAGCTTCGGATCGTAGCTGCGTGAAACTTCACCAAGCTTGTCTATCAAATCTAAAACAACACTGGCTTGCGACTGATAGTCACCGGCAATAAACTCCTCACGAACCAGCCTGGCTAGCTGGGAGGCAATTATTGCCGGAACCACACCATGATCGTAGGCCTGCTCAAGTCGTCCGCTGATCGCAGAGGGCGTATCGGACAAAGCTTGCTTGAGTTCTCTAACAAGCTCGGCCGGAGCTTGACCGAGTAAAGTCCTGACGTCCTCTGCAGTTATCGTGCGGTCGCCCAGCGAGGAAACACGGTCAAGAATCCCGATGCTGTCACGGAAACTGCCGTTACCTTGCTCGGCAACTAAAAGTAAAGCTTCGCGCTCAATACTGATCGATTCTTTTTTAGCGATATTGCCTAGGTGCTCAACAATTTGCTCGTTGCTGATTGGCTTAAAATTGTGCTGTTGAGTACGAGAAATTATTGTTGCAGGTAGCTTGTGAGCTTCTGTCGTCGCTAAGATAAATATTACATGTGAGGGTGGTTCCTCCAGTGTTTTCAAGAGTGCGTTAAAGGCCTCCTTGGTCAACATATGAACCTCGTCAATTATGTAGACCTTAAATTTAGCGCTGCTCGGCGCAGTATGAACTTTTTCGCGTAAGTCTCTGATTTCATCTATGCGACGATTTGAAGCTGCGTCAATCTCGATAATATCTAAGTGGTTGGACTCAAAATCGTAAGGCAGGTCGTTAACTTCATGCGCCAGGATTCTGGCCACACTTGTCTTGCCTACGCCGTGAGGGCCAGTCAATAGATAGGCATGACTAATAGAGCCGCTTTTTAGCGAACTCTCTAGTGTCTTCGTAATATGATCTTGGCCGACAATTTCTGAAAACGAGCGGCCTCGATATTTACGGTATAGAGTTTTACTCTCTACCACCCGTTCCTCCCCGATTTAATATCAATCTAACGTCTAGTATACCGTAACATCGGTAGTAATTTTACGGGTTGTGTATAGCTTGCGGATAGATTGTTTAGAAATCAGCTGAATCTAAGACTAAAGCGCTGCTTCGATCGCAGCCCATTTAACGTCTTCATCTTCGTCTTCTGGGACAACCACGCTGATTTGATCACCAGCTTTGGCCTTAAAGTAAGTAACACTAGCTAGCAGAACTCTGTATCGCTTTTTCTCGACGTCAACGTAGTAGTGGCCTTCTTCTTGGATGAGCGTACCGATTACCTGCTTTCGTGGAACTGGGCCAATTTGCTTGTAAATAAAGCTGCCATCATCGGCAATGGTGAGCTTAAGGATGTCACCTTGTACCAGCTTAGACTTGGAGGCGTAGTTTGCGGGCACAGGATAAGTCTTTCCATCTGGACCAACCATATTCTGGCCATCGAAAACGCCTTCTAGAACCTTGCCGGTAGCTTCATCGATAGTCGCGGCTGTAACTTCTGGCTCATCACCAACTAAACTTACTAATAATTCTTTTGCGCAGGCTAAATTTGTCTCCGCATCTTGTATCAACGATCGCAGTCGTTTGATCTGCTTTTCCGGTAATTCTGACATATTAACGCACCTTGTTTGTTTACCATAACACTCAGATACAACGTATCAGGTTTTTTATCAGTAGTCAAAGGAGTTATCCCCAGGTGGTTGTTTGCCTTAACTTCAGCAATCCAAAGGGACAATAATAAAAACCCCCACAATCTGTACGATTGCAGGGGTTTTTCGAGAGTACAGCGGTTACTGTAGCTCTACTGTAGCGCCAGCTTCTTCAAGCTTTTTCTTAGCTTCTTCGGCTTCTTCTTTAGGTACGCTTTCTTTGACAGGCTTTGGAGCACCATCAACGATTGCTTTGCTTTCGCCTAGGCCAAGTCCGGTAATTTCTTTAACGGCCTTGATGACGGCAACTTTTTGCGCGCCAGTGTCAGCTAGGATGACATCGAATTCGCTTTTTTCTTCAGCAGCATCGGCTTCACCACCGGCAGCTGGTGCAGCAGCAACAGCCATCGGAGCAGCAGCTGAAACACCAAAGTGGTCTTCCAGTACCTTTACAAGCTCGCTTAGTTCTAGTGCGCTTAGGTCGCTGATTTCCTTAACAAGCTTTTCAAACTTGGCTGGGATTTCAACTTTCTTTTCTTCTTCTGACATAGTAGTCTCCTTAAATTCTTAATTATGGGAACCTGTTTCCTAAGCCCATTTCAGCCTAAAATCATCCTAGTTGGCTGCAAATAGGCTCAAAACTCGTCAACGTATCTTTTAGATATGCTTTCTCGTTTTACGCCCTTTTCACTCAACAAGATCTGATTTTACTTCTGAAAGCGACTTAGGAAACAGATTCTTTATGACTCAAGTTGCTCTTGGCGAGCATTGAGTACGTTAACCATTCCACGCAAGTTGCCTGAGAGCACACCGACGAATCCAGATAGTGGAGCAGCGATTGTGCCAACAAGTTGAGCCCGTAGCTGATCCTTGGTAGGAAGCTCGGCCAGCCTCTTGATTTCATCGGCACTTAGTACGGTGCCGTCGGCTGCGATGGCCCCCACTAGGACGAGGTTCGGGTGTTCCTTGGCGAAGTTTGCCAGCACTTGAGCTGGAGCTACTTCGTCCTCATTGCCAAAAGCGAACATAAGTTGGCCTTTGAGCAGCGAGGTGTCGGAATCCTTAAGCGCGTCAACCTTACTCATGGCCTTCATGAGCAGTCGGTTCTTTGTAACCTTAAGGCTGGTGGCGTTTTCGCGAGCTACTGCGCGGAGTGACTGTAGTTCTTTGACGCTTAACCCAGTGTATTGGGCTAATACAGTCATTTTTGATGATTCTAGCTTTGCAACCAAATCATCAATAACTGCGGTCTTGTCGTCTCGGCTTAATGCCATATGACTAGTCCTCCTTATTTTAAGTAGTATTGATCTGTTAAGGTGGCCAATTAAAAAATCTTTGGCTTATTTACCAAAGACTTTAATAAAAACAAGTTGTTTTTACCTCGGTAGCGCTCTTAGTGAACCGGAGTCCAAGCTACTGTCTTTGGCGGATAACTTGTTAACGATAACAGATCGGTCATCAGATTGCAATGCCTATTCAGGCAGTTCTAGCTCGCGTACCGGCAACCTAGCGGGCCGGTTTCGAGATACGTTTCTTGCGCGGCTTAATCTATCGGCGTACATCTGGGCAAAGTCTGCGCCGAGTCGTTTTTTGGCGGCTGTGATTACGGCCCAAGCGAACACGTCCGCCTGTTCATGCGCAAAGCGAGGGGCTTTAGTGCTAGCATGCGCGTAAAGGTTATCGACGTCATCAGCGCGAGTGTTTAGGGCCTCGATTGACTCGATGGCGCTATCATTAGGACACTGTTCTAGTAGATAACTAGCTAAGTCTTTGACCATCAGGACTCGTTCTTCACTGTCCAAGCCGCCCACCTCGGCCACCGAACCGTAAACTGCTTCTTGTTCTGCTCCCATGAATTATCTCCTTTTCAAATAAGTGCAATTAAAAAAGCCCCTTTTGGGGCCGTTTCGGTTGCTCTATTTTATGGCAATTACCGACAAGACCCCGCAGCGGGCTTAATAATGTCGATAATTATGATGTTGCCTCGATTTGCCATCGAATCGAGAATACACCTGTAAATACTATGCGTCAACGGTGACAGTGCCTGTAACACTGGCAAGGCCATGTGCTGTCTATTGAAGCTTCGCATTGATCTATACGCTGCTTCTTGTATCTGTTGAGTCAAGAACTTACTTGACACCGAGTATGATTATTTGGTAAAAAAGATGACGTTATGACGATGCAATCCAGCATGCCAATTACAAAAGAGCTCCGCCACCTACTAGTGGTCGCTCTTAACGTGGCATAAGGATTGAGGTTCGTTAGACAATAACAAGAAGATAAATAGCCGGGCCTCAATCAACCAAGAGCGCTCGGTTTTTCTATGCCTCTCTATGAATCATCTCTCGAAGATGGTTCATAGTAGGGCGAAAGTCCTAAGTCCTCTGTCGCACCTCGGTGCAGCAGAGTGTTACCAGGTAGGAGCAGACCACGATGCTAGGGGGCAAGAGTGGCCAACAAGCTTGAGCAAGAGATCATCGCCATCATCAAACGCAACAAAGGAAGCCTCGAGTGCAATGGCGATCCGATCACGCGCCTGATGGGCGCCACCAGAGCCATGCGCGCACAGCGCAAGCTCTGGAGAGAGGCGCTCGACTCGCTCACAGTGGGGAAGCGCGTAAGGCGTAGCTATAGCAAGGAGAAGCGGGCAACCATTCTCTCGCTGCGCTAGCACAAGGCCTCTCAGGCAACCGTTCCGGAGATGGTCAACGTAATTAGGCGAGACCGTCTTTAGTGCCTGAGCTTCGGGTGGACTGAGGAGAAAGCGACGAGCTTACCCAGCATCGTCGTGCGGATGAACGGGCAATCCCCACTCATTCGCCTCCTCGGCCCCCACCCGTAAATTCTGCTCCTACCTAAACTACTCCCCAGTTTCTGATCTTATTACTTCCGCAATTTCAGCTATAGCTCTTAGTAAATCGCTTTCTTGTCTTTCTCTGGTATAAACCCAGTCTAGTACTGGCTCAGCGCCTACAATAATGCCGTCAAGCTTCAGGCTGTTGTCGGCTGAAGCCGTTTCGCTTAAAACCAGAGATGGACTAAGCAGCGATTCCTCAAACAACTCTGTTTTGGGTCTTTTTACGGAGTCAAGCCGAATTCGGGTGGCGGGTCCGCTGGTGGGAACCGTCCACCAGCCTCCATCCCAATCCCAACTACCGAGCTCAACATCGTCAGGAAGAACAAATAAAACAACTGCAGTGTCTTTAGTATCTACTGCTGGTGCCAGAATCAGCTTATTTGTAGCGCTAAGAAGTCTTTCGCTAACGATCTGTTCGGTAGCTTCCGGCGGTGGGACTTTCGGTTCGCCGGCATACCAGGGTTTTTGATCGGCATCGATAGTCATCTTAGCTAATTATTGGCGTTAGATTTATCGAGCTGCTTAAGTTTGTACTGGGTGTACTTTTCAGCCGCAAGACGAGTTAGTTCGTCGTCTTCGCCTTTATTTACAAAGATCATAGAATCAGCAATCAGCGGATGAACTTCGGCTAAAACATCGTGCATTTCTTTAACTAGCTTTCGGTAACCAGGGTGACCCTGAGGTGAAGTCCTTAGTTCATGAAAATGAAAGGCTTCGCGGGCATTGTAGGCTATCTTCCAGCGCATTTTGTGTCCCAGCAAAGTGGCATACTGCGCTTCTAGGTGATAGCCGGCCGACTGCAATTGGCTATAAAGCTCGTAGCTGATGTCAAAGCAGGATTCAAACAAATCAGATAACCCCGCGTCCTCTACCAGTTTAGGCACTTCGTATCCGTATCGAGGGCTTAGCTCCTGCCAGTTTAAGTCGTTAACCATTCGATGGCGCTGTAGATCGCGGAAGATGCCGTAGTCGCAAACTAACTCCCATGAGTAATGGGCTTGCTCTAGCGCTCTCCCGGGCTTGTGCCGACGGTTAAGTCGCTCGCCCATATAGGCCTTAAAAGCATTGAGTTTTTCGTCGTATGTCCAGCTATCAACTTCTTGTTCGATTTGCTCGAGGGGCAGGCTTGAGTGATCAAACAGCATCTGCGGCAACAGGTCGAGTTCATTCTTAGGGTAGTGGCTAATTAGTTTTACAGCCTTAGTTTCAGGACTAAGACTTTGCGGCAGCTTGCTGTCGGCGAGCTGTTTCATTGTCTTGTTGGTGTTGGCGCGGTAAGCCACCCAAGCCCCCCCGCGGCCTGGCTTATCGGCTCGCTCTAGAAATACCGGAATAATCTTTCGAGCTTCTTTTAGCAGCTGGTCGCCGGTGTCGCGAGCTTCTTGCAGCTCGTCGCTTTGCAGATGCATTATTAAGCTCTCCAGCGCCTGGCCAGAGGCAAATATACCCACAGTCGCCTTGGTTGCTACCGGTAGGACGTTTCGGATGGCGTCACAAGCCTGAGCCCTTGTTGCGCCCTTCCAGGCTCCGTCGCGCTCAGCCTCTGGGGTATTTGAGTTGTTGCGAACGTAGTCTGTCAGCTTGCGCACCATGGTTGAGTAGGTGTCAAAAATTTTGTCCATTGATTCTTCGTAGACTCGAGCCGTGTCGGCATCGAGGTTTTTAGGCGTGAAGTATTTATAGTTACCTCTAGAATCCTTTTGATCGAAGAATATATAGCGCGTGGACTGCTCTAGGTAAGCAGCCAGTCGGCCCCACTCGAGCTTTTTGGTCAAGATGTTAGAAGCGTTCTCGACTACGAGATGCAGTCCAACCAGTTGCTGAACCGAGTCATCGCCGTAAGCCGTAATGACGCGTTTCAGCAAACCTTCGTCCTTACCTTCGCCCTCGGCGAACTCGTCTAGAAGAGTTACGCGCATGTCATCGCCTCGGCGACTCAACCTTGCCATAGCAGCAGCTATAGTGGCTGCCGAGAACTTATCAGTAAAGGCATACACGTCGCCGTCTAGGTCGGTCACGGCGTCTTTTAGCAGCTCACGGCCATTTGCCGTCATCTTGAACCCGCCGTTGTCGGCTTTTTCTACGTATTTCTTTACGGGCTTGGAGTTATGTTTTTTTTTAGCATCGCTTTGGTTGCTCGGTCCTTTTGATTTGCCTTTTGATCGTTTTGGTAGCATTGGCTCCAACCTTTCCCATATCATGTTGCTAACTTTTTGTCGGCTCAGCTCGTTAGTGTCTTTAACGCCGCTGATCTGAACGAATCCTTTTGGAAATAACTGACACAACTCTTCATATACTTGAATCGAGCGTTTAATGTGGCTGCTGTCTTCTTGATGAATGTCTTTTTTGTCGTCATCGCGTTGTTGGTACCGCTTTTGGGCAATCTCAAAGGGAACCGTTAGGACTATATTAAGATCGGGCCGCGGGATGCCGAGGGTTTCAAATTCCAGATTGTCGAGCCAAGTAAAGTAGCCAAGACGTTCCTGCGCATTCTTAAACTTGGTGCCTTGGTGTGCCATGTTTGACCCGACGTATCGATCGGCCACCACAACCTTGCCCTCGGCTAGCGCCGTCCGAATGTCCTTGGCGGCGTGGTATCGGTCGAGAGCAAAAAACAAGGACCCGGTGTAAGGGCTAACATCATCTGCTTGCCCGTACTTTCCGTCTAAATATTGACGGATAAAAAAAGAGGAATCTTCTGAGTAGCGCGGAAAGTCGATGGTATAGACTTCTCGACCCTCGGCCCGCAAGCGGTCAATTAACAGCTTAGTCTGCGTCTCTTTGCCAGAGCCGTCTGAGCCTTCGATGACAATGAATATTCCTCTATCGGACATAGCTTCTTAAGTATCCTTGGGTGTTACGCGTTTGTCTTTGTAGGCTCTTGGCAGCATTTGCTCGGGCGTCCAGTCTCTGATGATGTCGCTTAGGCCTTGCTCGCCTTCTTGCTGGTACTTGCCGGTTAGAGAGGCGTATTCGTGCTCTACTGGACCGGTGTGATAAAAAACCAACTGAGCGATTCGCTCACCCACCGGAAGGACTACTGCTTCGTGCTCGTTCATGTTGTAAATCTCTAGGGTCCAGCGATTGATATAGCCCGGATCGCCCCAGCCGGCGTCTAAACAAACTGCTACGCCGTTTCGCCCCCACGTGGAGCGGGCTTGCATGGTGCTGGTCCCGGGTGCCTTGATGCCGATAAATTCATGGGTATGGCCAAGAATTCTTTGTCCTGGCTGCAAAACAATGATTGGGTGATCTGCCGGAATGCCCTTAAAAAGCTTGCGACCGTTTTCCTCGCACCATAGTCGGTGCGGTGTAGCGTGCCTCGGACCGTCGAAGTAACGATGCACATCCTCCTCGTCAAAAGGGTTATAGACGCCCTTGCCGGCGTTGTGCTCGGTAACGTAATACCAATGCCCTAGCGTTACGTCTACGCTGCTGCCCCTAATGTGCGCCTCGGTGTAGGGATGAAAGATAATATGACCGTCTTTCACGGCCTCTTTAATCTGGATGTCGCTGTATACCCCTGTTTGCATTTTTCCTCACATATTTCTCTAATAGTTTACGCGACTAGGCTCACACCCAGCAAGCACAAGCGCAATGAATAATCCAAAGTCCTACTTGATCTGGGCGGAGAATTCGCTTGCCCGGTATTGCTTTGCCGTTTTATCTTTTTGAATGTCCGACCATAGCCGGTTTGTGCAAGCGAAAAGTTGCTCCAGGCTGCCATCGTTGATGACTGTAATATCTGGCACGATTTGGTTTCTCTCGCGCTCGGTTGGGTCGTCAAGGTCTGGTTCTGGTGCAGATGGTCGATTGATACTTATAATTATTCCCCCAGCTTCTCTAACCTCCTGCTCGTCGGTTAAGAATCGCAAGCCGGATGCAATAAACAGCTGTCTGCCTTTTTTAGAGTCTTTGTGGCTACGGTTAATAATTTCGCGGTACCAAATACCCGGAGACTTAATAGCTAGGTAGCCTCCGAGCCACTGCAACAAGGGGCGGTGCCAGTTCTTGTTTTCTGGTGTGATGATTTGACCGAATCGTTTTGGCTCTGCCTTTAATTTTGCAAAATACTCAAATATTTTTACAAACAAAGCATTATCGGCAGCAGCCGCGTCTCGTGTTGCAAGAATCTCTTCAAGTTTGATGTCTGTGTGCAAGTGTTCTTTAACAATCGGCACCAGCTCACTTAGCCAATCGTTGAGCGCATTAAAGTCTTGCTCGCCGTCTGGCAGCTGTTGCAGCTTAGTAAGCCATTGATTTGCAACTTCACTAACCAAGGTGGAAGATTCCATGCTGGTACTGCTAGGCTCAATGTCTTGCAGGAAATCAGTCAGCGATGTTTTGCCGTGGTGGATTCCACCAGTAACCCCAAGTAGTTTCATAGGCTAATACTATGAGATTAATCGTTAGAGAGCAACGCGGATACTAGGACCCATAGAGGTTGTTAAGGCGACAGACTCAATATAGGTGCCTTTAATGGAGCTAGGCTTTGCGGCCTTTACTGCTGCTACGACTGCCTCGGCGTTACTAAGTAATTTTTCGCCCCCGAAGCTTACTTTGCCGATGCGGCAATGCACGATGCCCTGCGAATCAACGCGCAGTTCTATGCGTCCAGCCTTGGCTTCTTTTACAGCTTTAGCAACGTCCTTTGTAACGGTTCCGCTCTTTGGGTTAGGCATAAGGCCCTTTGGTCCGAGCAGTTTGGCGTATCTACCAAGCTGAGCCATAACTTCAGGAGTTGCAATTAAAACGTCAAAATCTATCACTTCTTTCTTAAGCTGTTCTAAGAAATCAGCTTCACCAACGATATCGGCGCCAGCCTTGGTAGCTGCATCGTGCAAATCTGCACCTGCAAAGACGGCAACGCGCAAAGTTTTTCCGGTGCCTTCAGGCAGCACAACGGTTTCGCGAATGTTTTGATCGGCTTGCTTGGGGTCAACTCCTAGGCGCATGTGAAGCTCAACAGCAGCATCGAATTTAACTGGGGAGGTCTTTGTTGCTAGCTCGCAGGCGCTTTTAAGGTCGTAAAGCTTATCGGCCTCTATTAGTTCGTTGACTTTACGGTAACCTTTGCTTCGGCGCTCTAATTTTGTGCGAGTTTTTGGAGCCGGTCCTTTTTTAGGCTGAGCGTCTGGGTCTTCTGACTTGCGAGCTTCCTTTGCCTTAACTTCTTCGACTTCTTTTACGGCTTTGGCGCTTCGCTTACCAGCCTTAGCGACCTTTTGTTCTGAAGTTTCTTCTGGAGCTTCTTCAGGAGTCTCGACTGGAGTTTCGACAGCTTCAGGTTTTTCTTCTGGAGTCTCAACTACTTTAGCTTCAACTTCATCAGTCTTCTTAGTTTTCTTCTCTGCCATGATTATCTCCTTCGTGGTGCAAGCCCCGCCGTTTGGCAGGTCCCACAAATTATATTGTTTACTCTACTTCAACACCCATGCTTCGAGCAGTGCCAGCAACCATTCGCTTAGCTTGTTCGAGGTCAATGGTGTTTAGGTCTTCCATCTTTGCCTTTGCAATGTCCTCAAGCTGGGCCTGAGTTAGCTTGGCGACTTTTTCTTCATGTGGACGGCCAGAACCTTTCTGGATGCCGGCAGCTTTGCGAATTAAGTCGTCTGTCGGTTCGCCAACAATCCTAAAGTCCATGCTGCGGTCGTCGTAGACTGTGATGTGCGCAGTAATAATACCCTGCATGTCTTTAGTCTGATCGTTGAACGGACCAATAAAGTCCATCATGTTTACGCCGTACTGACCGAGGGTTGAACCAACTGGTGGCGCCGCGCTGGCTTTGCCGGCTGGAATCTTCATCTTAATACTGGCGTTTGCCTTCTTTGCTGCTTTCTTTATAGCCATAGTGTTTCTCCTATACTCGCTTTACCTGTAGGCCGTCAAGCTCAACTGGGGTCTCGCGTCCAAACATGTTAACCAATACTTTAATCTTGCCTTTTTGCGGATCGATTTCGTTGATTGCTCCATCGAAGCCCTTAAATGGACCATCAACGATGCTAACAACTTCCCCAACTTGATAATCAATCTTGTGCTTTGGCTCTTCAACGCCCATGCGACGCATAATCTTATCCATTTCGTCGTCGGCTACTGGGGTCGGTTCGCTGCCTGATCCAACAAAGCCAGTAACGCCAGGCGTGTTGCGGACAATGTACCAGGCATCTTCGCCCATTTTCATCTCGACTAACACGTAGCCCTGAAAAATTCGCTTTTCAACTACCTTGCGTTTGCCGTTTTTGATTTCGATCTGCTTTTCCTTCGGTACCAATACCTTGAAAATTTTGTCGTTCATATCAAGCGATTCTGCTCGTTGTCGAATAGACTCGGCTACCTTTTCCTCGTAACCAGAATAGGTATGAATTGCATACCATTGCTTTGATGAATCATATCGATGGGTGCTCATTACAGGAAAATCCTTTCTGCAAGATTTTTAAATACAATGTCGGCTAGAGCAATTACTACTGCAAAGAAGGCGCTGAATATAAACACAGCTAGCGTTAGGCGTAGTGATTCCTTGCGTGTAGGCCAATTAACCTTGCGGAGTTCAGACCAGGCACCAGAGAAATACTTTGGCACAGGTAGCTTAAACTTCCTCGAGGAAGTTTTCTTGACTGACTTCTTAGCAACTTCGCGCTTTGAAGTTAGCTTCGAAGAAGCTTTACTGTCGTCCTTAGTTTGGCGCTTTGCCATAAAAACTCCAATTTCATTAAAAAGATCATTAGAAAGATCATTAAAAAAGAGCCTCAAACTAGTAAGTTCTTGGCCACTTGAGTCAAGTCTAACAGGGTTCTTCTCAGGGGTCAACTACTAAATGATTTTTAAGCGTTGTGGTACATTACACTTATGCATGAGTTAACAAAGCTTACATTACTTTGGGCGGTTATCTCTCTCTTAGCTCCGCTTTTGGCCCTGTTAACTAAAAAGAAACTTCTATTGCAATTTACCGGCGGTATCGCGACTTTTTTCGGCATATTGGCCTTAACTTCCCTGTTTGCCTCTAATCAAACCATTTTTGGCATGGTTTATTTGCTAGTTGTTCTGTTTGGTATCTTCAATGCTCTGCGGCTTGTTTTGCTCCGACAACCTGCCGAATATTTAACAGCCCAAGCCCCGCGGGACGCAGTCGGCTTGCTGCTTCTTTTGGCATTGAGCGGATTGTTAATGACCTACGCTCAATCAAATTTACAGCTAGAGACGGTCTTTGGCGCCACGGCCGCTTGGTTTTTCCTCGGCTGCTCGCTGGCGTTGCTTGGTTCGGTGCTTAGGTCCCGTTGGCGTTTTTCGCCGCCGCCTGCCGCCAGCAATGGTGGGCAGTTGCCGACTTTAACTTTAGCTATTCCGGCCAGAAACGAAACGAAGCAACTGGTAGACTCGCTTAACTCTGCCTTGAGTCAAGACTACGACAGGATCGAGATTATTGTTTTTGATGACTTCTCGCACGACAAGACCCCTGAGATACTCGCAGACTTTGCTCGCCGCGGCGTTAGGTTTGTTCGCGGAACCAAGCCTGCTAATGGTTGGCTGGGAAAGAACCTTGCATACAAAACGCTGTCGGAGCAAGCCAGTGGTGACTATATTTTGTTCTGCGGAGCGGATGTTAGGCTCGGTCGCTTAACGGCGCGTAATCTTGTTCGATATATGCAAAAGAACGAGGTTGAAATGGTTTCATTGATGCCGCTGCAAAAAAAGCCAATCAACACACTTCGTTATCAGTGGCAATTATTGCTACCGCATGTACTTAGGCGCACACCCCCAGTTCTAGGGACAATATGGTGTATTAAGCGCGATGCACTTTCTGGCCTCGGCGGTATTGCTGGGCTTAAAGCTGCAGTTGTTCCCGAGCGGTACCTGGCAAGAAGTCTGGCGCCGAGCGGAAAATATCGTTTCTTCTTTGCTCACGGATCGTTTCACGCCGGCTCAGTTAAAAACTACCGGGCGCAGATAGATACTCAAATTCGCATGTACTACCCGCTCCTACGACGCTCGTTAACTCTCGCGGCTGTGGCATCGGCGTACATGATCTTTGGGATAATTGTTCCAATTTTTACAGTTATCGGCTGGCTTTTTATGGACCTAAGTTTGAGCTGGCAAGCCTTAGCCCTGAGCGGTTTAGTTAGTCTCGTTGCTCTGATCTTAGCTACTTCTTCTTGTTTGGATCGCAAACTTTGGAAGTGGCAGGCCTTGCTGCCACTACTGATGCTGCGTGAAGCGGAGTTGCTGCTCAGATCTACACTGCAGTACGAGTTCTCAGAGGTTTGGTGGAAGGGTCGAAACGTCAGTCGAACTATCCTGGGCGGGCGCAGCCGGCATTGAGGTTGGCTGGCTAACTTGAGTCTGAGTCGCTGCTGAACCTTTTACGCTCGGAATAATGATTGAAAAAGTGGTTCCTTTGTTGAGTTCGCTTTCTACTTCCAGGGTCGCACCTATTAGGTTTGCTAGCTTCTTGGTTACATAGAGTCCAAGTCCGGTGCCGCTAGTTTCCCGCGTTCGGTAGTCCTCAGAACGGAAGAACTTTTCGAACACGTGCTTAATGTCGGCTTTGGATATGCCGATGCCAGTATCGCTAACTGTAAACACAATGCCCTTCTCGTGGGGCTTGGCTGTGACCGTCACTGAACCCGAAGCTGTGTATTTAATCGAGTTGGTTACAAAGTTCTGCAAAATTTCTTGCACATAGAGTTTTGAGGAAACAAACCTAGGCGCATTTGAATCTGATTGAACAATTAGCTCCAAGCCTTTATCGGTAGCCTCCTTAGTGTAGTTATCGGTCAGTGACTTAAGAATTTCGTTCGGGTCTAGTTCTTCGGGGCTCACCTCGAGCTTGCCGCGTTCGGCTCGGGACAAAGTGGACAGATCGTTAATCATGGCAGCTAAAAATACTACCTGGTCGTGAGCTTGCTGAAGAGTCTTGGCGACCTTCTCCATGTCCGCGCCCTTTTTGGTAAGTAGCTGTGCGTTTGAGATGTCACCTTCGGCAATTGCAATTGGTGTTCGCAACTCATGCGAGACAACCGAAATAAACTCATCACGTTCTTCTTCTAGGGATTTTTCTTTGGTTATATCACGCAATAGAATTACGTAACCGTGAGCGCCTCCACTTTCGTAGCCAATGCGAACTGGCGAGATGCTCAAGTACAGCTTTATAACTTCGTTGTCGGTCAGGCTCAGAGATAGATCGCGGGACACGTAGTATGTGCGCGAGGCCTTTGCTAATTCAAAAATATCCACCGGGTTTCCTTTTTTATCGATCAACTTCACGTAATTACCGAGAGGTTTTCCTTCAAGCGATAGGTTTATGTCTAGTAACTCTAAGGCAGCGCCGTTATAAAGCACCACAAACCCAGACCTGTCTGTTGTTATGACCGCATCGGCCATGCTGTTGATTAAAGCCTGGAGGCGTTCGCGCTCTAGTAGCACTAACCGCGCGTGAGCAGGGTTGTCTTGTTGCTCTGCGCGGACAATGATCGTTGCAGTAACGAGCGTGACCAATACCAATAACCCAACTTGCAACGCCGGCTCGATCAATAAGCTAAAGTCGCCATAGTTTTGAACTCGCCTAAATACTCCGGCTTCCACAGCCACAACTAGTAGGCCGCCAGTTAGCAAAGTTATGCGAGCATCTAAAGATCGAGCGGCAAGGAGCACGATTAAAAAATTCACCCCGTAATAAGGACTTGTTAGTGGGATGTAAAAAATCAACATCGCCATCCATGTAAACAGCGAAACACCGAGGACTAACAGCTGTCGTGATTTTGATGTCTTTAGCGACAGCATTATAACCAAAGCCACACCAAGTCCGATAGTAAGAAGGCTGGTTATGTTAGCAACTTGACTGGCCGGGGCGTGCAAAGCTAGAGCGCTCTGACAAATTACGGCGACCGCAACCAGAGTAAAAGTGTACTCTGTAAACAAGCGTTCCTGAACGCTCTGAAGGGTGCCTTGCTGCTTAGACTTTTTTGACATTACTTCCATTATGCCACATAACGCTCATGGTTTGAGCACTAGCTTGCTGCCAGGCCTGGCCGCATGCTTTGAAGTCGCTTGCGCAGGCTTTGGTAGTCTGGGCAACTGCGAGCCACCTCGTTCCAAAAATTGCGAGAGTGGTCCAGGAACTTTAGATGGCTTAGTTCATGAATAATAATGTAGTCGAGTAGCTCATCATCAAGCTGCGCACAGTAGATTGAAAAGTTTAAAGACCCTTGCTCGGTACAACTTCCCCACCGCGAAGTCATATGCTTGACGCTAATAGACTTGTAGTTAACGTCGAGTTGTTTGGCGAGCTGATCTACTCGGGCAACAACTCGTTGCTTGCTCTCGATTCTTAGCGCCTTAACTGCTTGAGCTCTTGCTTCTTTGCTTAGATCTTTTCCTCCCTTGAGTCCAACATTAATCACTCCGTTCTTTGTGAATGAACGAGATATGTCATGCCGAAGGGCTATGGTATGGTGGCGCCCAATTTTGGTACCCTCGACTGGATTAAAGCTATATTTGTCTCTGGTTTCAATTAACTTTGCGCGGTGAGTAAGACATAACGGCACAGCTGATCGATAGGGGGCAAAGAGGGGTATGCTAGCGGCAATGGTACCATCTGGCTTAACTCGCACAGTTATTCGCGTCTGGTGCCTGCGTTTTGTAACCGACACTGGTCCCAGCCCTTCAACTTGCAGTATCTTCATGTTAACGAATGCTAATCTGGCGTCGCTTAAAGTCAACTCGCCCACCAAGCTTTGCCTGTGGTGCTGCATCTTGGGCCGCTTTTTTGCCTGATGCACCCAACAGCCCAATGGCCATGAGTTTGCGCTCAATTACGGCAAGCTGAGACTTAAATGGATGCTTACCACTTATAACTACCGAGTCTTCTTGGCTGGGCTTTTGCAGGTGCTTAGCTGCTGCAATAAAATCTGGTTTTGAAACAGCTTTATTCTTAAGCAGTCGCTTCATTGCGGTGTCGGTATCTGTTTGAATCCAGACAACAATTGCATGGGCTTTGTGTTTTTGCGCAAGGTTTCGGAGTTTTCTGCGACGAGCCAGCCTAGAAGCGTCAATGTCGAGTATGACTGATCCTCCAGTTTTTAAGATCTCTTCAGTTATGTAGTCTGCCAGTTTATCTACATTTTCTGAGCCACCGAGCTCATTCGAGATGCGATCATCGTGAATGTGAGCCATGCCCAAGTGGCTTGATAGCGAAGCAGCAAATGTCGTCTTTCCGGCTCCAGGAAGTCCGATGACGATCATTAACGACGGCTGACTTACGCGCTTATCCATACAACAATCTATACCAGAAAAACTCACTACATGAAAGAGAGGGCGCACCCTTTGCTCGACTGAGCCTTGAAAAAACCGTATGATATGTATAGTGTTTCTCAAGAAAGCGCACCTTGAATTTGGAAATTTTTGATAGGAGTGTAGCTCAGTTGGTAGAGCACAGGTCTCCAAAACCTGGTGTCGGGGGTTCAAGTCCCTCCACTCCTGCCAAAAACGTCCAAATTTACGTACTAAAATGCGCCTAGTATAGTCTTTGCCTCAAAGTGCTTGTGCTCCTCTGTTAGATCCCCTATAATTTACGCGAGATAAACGTAAGAATATTGCAGCGAGGTGGCGTGAAGGTATTGATGCTGGGCTGGGAGTTGCCCCCACACAACAGTGGCGGCTTAGGGGTGGCATGCTATCAGCTCTGCAAGTGGTTGGCTAGCGACAGCGTGGACATTGAATTTGTTATGCCATACCGACATGATCAGTCGGTAGAGTTTATGCGCATAACGAGCGCTACAAACTTGGAGCCAGGCAAAGACCTGCCATTTGTCGGAGCGTACGAAAGCAATACCTACAAGCTAGCCAATCTTTCTGGCGCACCCCAACCCATACAGGACCTCTTTGGTCTAGAGACTTATTATCAAAAAGCCATTGAGCGGATAGTCCCTCTACGGCAGTTTGATGTTATCCACGCTCACGACTGGCTGACCTTTAGGGCGGGCCTTCGGGCTAAGGAGTTAACGGGTGCGCCGCTGATTGTCCACTTTCATGCTACTGAATTTGACCGAGCTGGCGGTAACCCCGGCAACCCGTTAGTTCATGAAATCGAAGCCGAAACCTTGCAACTCGCTGATCGTGTGATTGCCGTTAGCAACCACACTAAACAGGTGTTGATTGAGGGCTATAACGTTCCCGAGTCGACTATAGAAGTGGTTCACAACGGACTCGACACTGAGTCGCTTCTTGATCCTGTAGAAAACTCAACCCTTAAGTACATCGACCAGCTTAAGGCTGATGGCTACGGGGTTGTAGTTAACGTTGGTCGCTTAACTATGCACAAGGGACTTGCAAATCTTTTAGAAGCGGCTAAAAAAGTAATTGATAAGCAGCCAAAGACGGTGTTTCTGATCGGCGGTGACGGCGAACAGTATCAAGAGCTTGTAGAAAGGTCTGCGGATTTGGGCATTGCCTTCAATGTAATTTTTACCGGCTTCTTACGAGGATCTAGGTGGCGCGATGTCTTTGCGCAGGGTGATCTGTTTGTTTTGCCCTCTATTTCTGAACCATTTGGCTTGACGCCGCTCGAGGCGGCTTTTTATCGCATGCCCTCGGTCGTTTCTAAGCAAGCTGGAATTGCCGAGGTGTTTCGTAGCTGCTTAAAGGTTGATCATTGGGATGTAGATAAAATGGCCGATCAAATACTGTCAGTGCTTAATCACCAAGGCCTTCATGATGAGTTGGCAAATAATGCTTTTGCTGAGCTGTCGTCGTTTAAGTGGCAAAAACCAGCCAGCAACATTAAACAAATTTACGACGGAGTTACGGCATGAGTCGCAGCGTCTGCCTTTACATGCACGTTCATCAGCCGTTTAGGGTTGGAGCGTATTCGATCTTCGACGTAGGCAACCGCCACGATTACTTTGACAGCCCTGATGACTCCCCTTTTAGTAACCGTTCATTGATTGATAAAGTTTCGGCCAAGTCGTACCTTCCCACGAACAAACTTCTCAAACAACTACTAGATCAACACGATGATTTTAAGCTCAGCCTTTCGATTACCGGCGTTGTGATCGAGCAGCTCGAGAAGTGGCGTCCAGACGTTCTCGATACATTTAAGGAGTTGGTGAACACAGGTAAGGTTGAGCTGCTGTCGGAAACCTACCACCACAGCCTGGCTTTCTTCTATCATCGGCAGGAGTTTGAGGCTCAAGTTGAAATGCATAGACAAAAAATTCGCGATGTTTTTGGAGTAGAGACTAAGGTTTTTAGAAACACTGAGCTTTCATACAACAATGAGCTCGCAGATTGGGCAAAGCAGGCGGGTTTTGAGGGTGTACTGCTCGAGGGTTGGGATCCAGTCTTGGAATGGCGCAGTCCAAACTATGTTTATGGTTCACCGGGCGACAACGGAATTCCGTTGCTACTTAAAAATTACCGTCTATCCGATGACATTGCCTTTAGGTTTTCTGAACAGAGTTGGCACGGCTGGCCCTTAACGGCTGATAAATTTGTGGATTGGCTAGACGCCATACCAGATGACCAGCCACTAGTTAACTTGTTTGTAGATTATGAAACCTTCGGCGAGCATCAGTGGGAAGAAAGCGGCATATTTACCTTTCTCGAGAATATGCCAGAACTCTTTTTAGAAAAAAGTGGTAATAGTTTTAAGACTGTTTCTGAGGCCATTGCCATGATGGATCCTGTAGATGTTATCGACGTGCCTGATGTTTTAACCTGGGCCGACACAGAACGAGATCTCTCGGCATGGACTGGTAATTCGATGCAGCAAGAAGCTCTAAAATCACTTTACGATTTAGCTCCGCGCATCGAAGAGAAGTTTGATCTAGCAATTTGGGAAGATTGGCGAAAACTACAAACGTCGGACCATCTCTACTATATGTGCACCAAATGGTTTAACGACGGTGACATCCATGCCTACTTTAGTCCTTACGAGTCTCCCTATGAAGCGTTTATCTATTACATGAATGCGCTTCGGGATATTGATTATCGTTTGCGCTCGGAGGGTCAAAACTAATGTCGCGGCCAATATCACTCGCAAACGGCAGCATGCTAATCGGCCTAGATCGCTATGGCTTGGTCCATGACTTTTACTATCCGTATGTTGGCATGGAAAATCACGCCAATGCCCGAGGGATGCGTCACCGCATCGGCGTATACGTCGACGACCAATTTAGCTGGCTCGACGACGGCAGCTGGCAAGTAGATCTATCCCTTGAGGAAGAGGCAATGATGGGGCGCGTCAGTGCGGTTAATGATCATCTGGAGCTAGCGTTAGAGTTTACAGACTTTGTTGACTTTAACTACAACGTCTTATGCCGCAACGTTCATGTGCTTAACAAGTCAGATAGAAACCGAGAAGTTCGGCTCTTCTTTCATCAAGTTTTTAGAATCTCAGATTCAAACCGCGGCGACACGGCTCTTTACGTACCTGAAGATCACTACATCTTGGATTACAAAGGTCGATGCAGCTTTTTGATCTACGCCGAAAAGGCTGATGGCACTCCTTTTGATCAGTACAGTATTGGAATCCACGGTATTGAAGGCAAAGAAGGAACTTATCGTGACGCCGAGGACGGAGTGCTAGAAGGCCATCCAGTAGAGCATGGTTCGGTGGACTCTACCGTGCGCTTAACTTGCAATCTGTCTGCCCTATCTTCCGAAAGAGTTCACTACTGGGTTGCAGCCGCTGGAAGTCATGACGATGCGCTAAAAGTGCACCAACTGCTTGTAGGAGATGGCTTTACCGATCGGCAAGAAAAAACTCAGCAAGCCTGGTCGGAATGGTTAACAACTGCAAAAAACAACAATCTTAAATTTGAGAACAATAACCTAAAGCAACGGTTTAACCAGTCCTTGTTCATCATCAAGTCTCACATCGACCGTCGCGGTTCGATTCTGGCTTCTGGCGATTCTACGATGCTTAACTACGCCCGAGACAATTACAGCTACTGTTGGCCGCGCGATGCCGCATATGTGCTATGGCCACTAATCAGACTTGGGTACAGCGAGGAGCCACGGGCTTTCTTTGAGTTTGCCCGAGATGTGCTAACAGAGCGCGGCGCCCTAATGCATAAGTTTCAGCCAGACAGAGCAGTTGGCAGTACCTGGCACCCACTAGTCCACAAAGGAAAGCCGGAGCTTGCTATCCAAGAGGACGAAACCGGCATTGTGCTTTTCATGCTGCACCAGTACCTTCAATACTCAAAGGACGAGGACTTTGTTAGGCGAGTCTATAGCTCGTTGACCCAACCATCGGCTAACTTTTTAGAGAACTTCATTGATAAGTCAACCGGCCTGCCGCATGCCAGCTATGACTTATGGGAGGAGAAGTTCTTAACTAGCGCCTACACTACGGCTACTGTCTATGCTGGACTAATGGCGGCATCAAAAATGGCCGAGCAATTTGAGTATCCTGATGATTCTGTGCGTTGGCAAGCTGCCGCCGCCGAACTTAAACGAGCGGCGCAAAAGAAGTTCTTTAATGCCGACAAACAGTATTTTTATAAGGGCTTTTTGCTTGATGCCGACGCAAGCAAAGAGCTCGAGTATGACTCTACCATCGACACTTCGAGCCTTTACGGAGCAGTCATGTTTGGACTTTATCCGTTGGACCACGAACATATTAGTGTGTCACTCAAAACCTTAGAAACCGAGCTGCTCAATTCTGCACCAGTTGGTGGTGTCCCACGCTATGAAAATGATCAATACTGTCGACCTGAGCATGATGATCCACACAATGGAAATCCTTGGTTCGTGACAACTTTATGGTTGGCCCAAATTTATATAGAACTAAGACGTCTTGATGACGCTAAGAAATTAATTGACTGGACGCTCTCGCACACTTTGAGCACTGGCGTTCTCTCGGAGCAGATTAATCCAGAGACCGGCGATCCATTATCAGTCGCTCCGCTAATCTGGAGCAGCGCAGAGCTGGTAAGTACCATCATTGACATTGCCGAGGAGGAATCATGAAGAAACACCTAAAGAAAGCAGTACACGCAGTTAAAAAACCGAACTATGTTTTGCTCTTTTCGAAGCGCCACGATCTGGTTTTTTTTGGAGACGTCGGCGCTAAAGACGAGATCCAAACACCAAAAGGCTTCACTTATAGTGCCAAGGCTGTAGACAGTTCATACGCCCACGGCAATCTTCAAGGATTTGAGCTAAGCGTCCTAATAAGACAAAGCAGTCGCGGTAGCGCCAAGACAACAGTGGTGCGCGTATACCTTACTAGATCAGAGCTGCCGCACTTTTTAAGTTTTAGTAACGAATTACCATTAGACTTTCAGAATGCTGCTTTATCTTCGGATAGCAATCTGCACGATTATCAACTTGTTGGTCTCAATAACTCCAGAAGATTTATCGGCCAGCCCCAAGCAGTCGTGGATTTTAATCAAAGAGTTGCCGTGGCAGTGCCACAGATTATGAACCTACCACCACAGGTTAGTTTGGAAATTAAAGATAGCGATTTAATACTGGCAGACCATCGGCCACTGAGTAGCGTCAATCAGCTCGAAGAACTAGTTGGCAGTGCTTTAACATTGGCTTCAGCTCTAGAGGAAGTAAACGAGTAAAACTATTCGTTTCGACCTAAGTTCTTTTTGGTCTCAACGTATTTAGCATGCTTGCGAGCAACTGGGTCGTACTTCTTTAGTTCGAGCTTGTCTGGAGTATTTTGTGTGTTCTTTTTAGTTACGTACGTGCGATGACCGCTCAGTTCGCTGACTAAGCCGACAATCTTGCGCTTTGCACCCTTTTTGGCCATCTTATTTCCTTAACTTTATCAATCTGATGTATTTTATCATTAACAGTAGTAATTGCAACTGGAAATATGGGCAGTAGCCTGTTTGGCAATTCGCTTTTAGTTATAAAATCATGAGTTTTGTGCGAAAACGATGAAGAACGAGGAGGCATCCGCCAGTCGGCGGACGTTGACGAGTTCTGAATTGTTTGCAGCCAAAAAGAGTGGTTTTAGGATAAAATGGAATTATCAAACAGGCTACATTAGTTTACAATGCTCTGGTACTGTTTTATGCCTCGATAGCTCAGTGGTAGAGCGCATCCATGGTAAGGATGAGGTCGCGAGTTCAATCCTCGCTCGAGGCTCCATGCAGATTGACTGTCATCCTTGAATTGTTAACTCCGTACTTCGCTCCCGCCTTTCAGGCGATCGCTCGTCTCATCGCCAAGACTTTTGGCCATGAGGTCGCGAGTTCAATCCTCGCTCGAGGCTCCAGAAGTTCATAATAAAATCACCGCCTCCACAGCGGTGATTTTTGTGCAATTGCACACCTCCCTAAACTCAACCCGACCCTACTCCAGTCCTTTCAGATGATCTCGCATGACATCCGAAGTGGTGGACTCGTAGTTCTGGAGCCGGTGGAGGGATTCGAACCCACGACCCACGGTTTACAAAACCGTTGCTCTGGCCATCTGAGCTACACCGGCATTAACCGTTGATCGCACTAGCATAATGCTAATGTCTTCCCTCCGCGCAGTTTACTGCGTTTAAACTGAAACGAACTTTGTTCAGTCACTACATGATAGCAGCGAACTTTCTCGAGAGCAACGGCTCATAAAAGCGCTTGTGTAAAACTAGTAGATAACTCGGCGTGGACGCGTGATGGTCTTTGGTTTTGTCTTTGACTTCTCGGCTCGCTTAAGTTTTTGCTTAACCAGCTTGGCTTCATCGTTTTGACCAGTAAATTCGTAGGCCTGAGCAAGTAGTCTTAGAGTCTGCGCGCTGGGCTCGAGCTCTACGGCTTGAGTTAAAGATGCAATCATCTGAGGTCCGTTGCCAAGTTTTTCTTGAACTTTAGCGTATGCAATGTGTCTAGCGGCTAGGTTGTCCTCGAGTTTCAGTGCGGCTTCAAATGCGGCTGCGGCTTTCTCGTAGTTTTCAGTCTCGTAGTAGATAAGCCCCAAGTTGTGCAGACTTGGCGCACTAGGCTGAATACTAGAGGCAATCTCAAAACACTCGATTGCGTCCTTGTATTCCTTTTGACGAGAATAAAGGATCCCCAGTCTGTTATAGGCTGGGGCGTTGCGCTTATCTAGACGCAAGATTGTCAGTAAAGCTTTTTCCGCCCGCAAATAATGCCGATCGCGCATTCCCGCTTGAGCAATTTCAGCCAATTTCTGTAGTCGTAAACTAAGTTTTTGCGACAATGGCGTCATACTTCGCTCGGCCTGATGAAGGCTGAGGAGTGCAATAATTCCAAATAGTCCGATGGCACCGCTTGCTAACATTTAAGAAATTATACCACGCAACTACACAAAACTTAGATCTAGCCCCCTAGATCGCCATGCAGAGATTAGTAGCAGCTAGCTTTACGTTGGCATTGCGCACAAGAGCTTCACGTACCTTGTATGAGGCTTCTAGCTTTTCGAGCAGGCTGTTTAGCTGCTTGGTGTTGTTAGACCTGGCAGATAGCCGAACGGCGCTCCCTAGTACAATCGAAAGTGCCTCGACCAGCCCGATTAGCGCACGTCGGTCAGCTAGCTTTATTTCAGAACTTGTTAGCCGCTCGTGACTGGTTTGAGATAAAAACTGCTTTGCCAAAGATATATTATGCTTAAAATCGTCGTCTTCGGGCGCATCATTGCTAAGTAAGCTTTGGATTAGTTCAATTCGCCCACCGGTGGATATCAAAAGTCGCTCTAGCGAAGGGGTTTGATCCTTGCTAAAGTGTTCTCGCAGTAGATTAGCTGGCGGATCGAATATTTCGAGCCGACCTAGCCTCGAGCAGACGGTTTTAAGCAATAGATCTGGCTGGGTGGTGGCAACAATAAAGTATGTGTTTTGACCAGGTTCTTCAAAAGTCTTTAAAAGAGCATTCTGAGCCTCATTTGTCATTCGCTCGGCGCGGTTCATTACAATAAATCGCAGTTGATCTGGCTGGGCCCGATGTTTTAGGCGACCCAAGAGCAAGCGAGCTTCATCAACCGTGATGCTTTCTTTGTCTTCTGTGCTGGCATCAATAATCTCAACTTTGCTAAATCGACTCGTAATTTCAGACACCAAGTACTCGGTGATGGTTTTAATCCCGCACCCAGGAGCTCCAGTAACGAGCAGGCTGAAAGGTCTCTGTAAAAAGCCTTCTAGCTCAGATTCAGTTAAAGGATGAAGCGGTATCGATGAATTCATACTAAAGATATTCTTGCATGTCGCTAGGCACGTCTGCAACAAACTCTTGATCTTTTCCCGATGGCATTTTTAACGACAATCTATGGGCATGCAGCAAAATTCGACCGTTTAGGTCAACTTCGGAGCCGTATAGAACGTCGCCAATAATCGGCGCTCCTAGGTTTGCTAAGTGAACTCGAATTTGATGAGTGCGACCGGTTTCTGGCTGGCATTCTGCTAGGCTTGCGTCTTCGTTTCGTTTTAGCACCTTAACGTTTGTTACGGCGGGCTTGCCGTTAGCACCAACTCTGAAGGTCTGGGGTTTTTTGGGGTTTCTCTCGATTGGCCATTCTAATCTATAGGCGCTGTTATCGAGTTCTGCGTTAACAACGGCGAGGTATGTTTTGGTCGCTTTGCGATCAGCAAATTGCTTTTGCAAGTGAGTCATGGCAGATTGATTTTTAGCACAAACAATTAAACCCGAGGTCACTCTGTCTAGTCTATGAACTATCCCCGCTCGATTTGAGTCACTTCCTTTCCACCACTTTGCTATTAAGTCTGCAACGGTCTGCTCGTTGTTAAGAGCACCTTTGCTGTGTGTCAACATGCCAGACGGCTTGTTAAAAACAATTAAATCGTCATCTTCGTAGACAGTTGGAACATCGAATTCTTGATACTCTCGCTCTGGAAGCTTTACCGAAACTACATCGGCATTGCTTAGCTGGGTTTTGTTGTCTGCTGGCTGGTCGTTTATAAGCACGTATCCGTCCGCAATCAGCTTCTGCCAGCGACTGCGACTAATTGCGGGGTCATTTTTAGCCAGCCATTGATCTAGTCGCTGACCGCTATTGTCTTCTGAGATGGTATAGAGCTTTTCCATTACTTCTGCGCTAAAGTGGTCGAAGGCCAACAGCTTTTTGGACCTTGTTTAAGATTGCAGTGGCGGTTTTGTTCATTTGCGCCTCTGAACTGCCGAGTTTATCGTTAATTTTTGACTCATCAACGCCCTGCAGGTTTTCCTGAAACTTGGTGAGGAATTCTTTAACGGTGGTTGCCACGCGTTCTTTGAGCGGACCGTACTGTGTTTGTCCATCGAACTCTTGAACAATCTCATCGGTTGATTTTGATTCGAGCAATGCCAAAATTTGCATCAGGTTACTGATGCCGGGCTGGTTAGTTTCATCGTAAGCGATTTTGCTTAAACTGTCAGTAGTAGCGGACATGACTTTTTGAGCCGCCACAGCAGGATCGTCGGCTAAAAATATCACCCCTTTTCCAGATTCGTCAGACTTGCTCATCTTCTTGGTCGGTTCGACTAGATCTTTAATTCTGAGTCCTTGATCCTTGCCAAAGAAGGAATGCTGTTCTGCTACTGACTTAGGAACTACAAACAGATCTCCGAACTGATTGTTGAGTCGTTGCGCAATGTCGCGGGTGTATTCAATGTGCTGAGATTGATCGTCTCCTACTGGTACGTACTCGGCTCCGTAAAGCAAAATATCGGCGGCCATTAGCA
Source organism: Saccharimonadales bacterium (SeqCode) (assembly GCA_041751215.1). GTDB lineage: Bacteria > Patescibacteriota > Saccharimonadia > Saccharimonadales > JBGSXW01 > JBGSXW01. Next base: position 110,038 of record JBGSXW010000002.1, read on the forward strand.
CAGGGTAGTTGAACAGACCAACACTAATTCGGTCGTCGCCTAATTTTGCAACCTTATCCTTGTACTGAGTCATTCGGCTCATCTCGCCAACACCGGTAAAACAATCTAGGATCCATGTTAGCTCGCTATGAGCCGAGACATAGCTTTGTCGGTAGATGTGGACATCTGCGTGTTCAAGCGGCAAGCCAGCTGCGACAAATACCCTTAAATTGTGCATGATTTGCGACTGAAGCTGTTTGTGATCGATCGGCGTAGTAAAACTATGTAGATCAGGCACAAATAAGTTGACTTGATAATCTTCAGCCTTAGAGTTGGCCATATCCACTAATGGCAAAAGTGCGCCAAAGTAATTACCTAATTGCAGGTCGTTATTAGCTCTCAGGCCAGTAAGAATTACGGGTTTTGACATAAGTTAACTCCATTATAGCCTATTCTTCTTCAACCCGCCTGTATACCGCCTGACCCCAAGCGACCGATTGCACGATAAATCCTCTCTCTGCCATTACGGCGATATCTTGCTCGTCAAAGGTGCCTGTTGCTTCCTCCGAAACCAGTTCAAGTTTTGACTCGGCTTGTAGCTGCGGCAATACATCTAGCCCCATTATATCGGGACACTTGCTGGTAGTTATTGGTTCTCGTTCTGACATGTTCTCTCCTTATGTATCTAAAATCGTATTAAAAAACCCGCTCTGGGCGGGTTTTTAAGTTCATGCTGCTTATTTTAAATCAACAAAAATCCCGCTAAGGTCGTGTGCGGGCAAACCATGCGTAGTATTTGTTGGTTTCTCTTGAAATCATATTAGAAGATAATAAGCCCAAGACTTGATCATGTCAACGCAATATTAACGCTTGGTGTATTGTTCGGCTTTGCGGGCGCGCTTAAGGCCGTACTTCTTGCGTTCTTTTTCTCTAGGATCACGCTTGAGCAGCCCAGCTTTTTTAAGGGTTCCACGTGCGTCCTCGTTAAGACCTGACAGGGCCTTGCTGATCGCAAGCGTGCAGGCATCAACCTGTCCTCTTAGGCCACCGCCTTCAACTTTAAGGCTGATGTCGTATGCCTTAGTCTTTTCAAGCAATTGTAACGGTCGCTGCAATTCGTGTAGTAGTTTGCCGCTATCAGCTAGGTATTCGGCAGCTGGCTTTTCGTTTATGGTGATATTGCCTTTGCCGCTGCTGTAAAGTCGGGCGCGAGCAGTTGCAGCTTTTCTGCGACCTAGACCGTAGTGATACTGAGCTTTGGTGGCCATAGTTATTTCTCCTGTCCGGTTAAGTCAATGACAATAGGCTGCTGGGCAATGTGAGGGTGGTTCTCGCCGGTGAACACCTTGAGACGCGCTTGTCGTCCGTCTTGGAGTTTGTTCTTAGGGAGCATGCCCTTTACGGCTGCCTCTAGAACGCTGTTGGAGTCTCGCAAGATTTTATCCGATAGTGTCTCATCTTTTAGGCTTCCTGGTCGTCCGCTGTGAGAGTAGTAGTGCTTTTGCTCGGCTTTGCGACCAGTAACGTTGACCTTGGAGCTGTTAATGATAATTACAAAGTCTCCACTATCGATATGTGGTGTGTAGTCTGGGCGGTGCTTTCCGATTAGGTGGTTGGCGGCTGCAGTTGCGACACGTCCAAGCGGAGCCTGAGAAGCATCAATTACTACCCAGTCTCGCTTTACGTCACCTTGTTTTAAGCTAAAGGTTTTCATTTCTTTGCTCCAGTCTTAGGCTTGGCTGCCGGCTTTTTGGCCGCTGTCTTAGCAGGCGCCTTCTTGGCGGGGGCAGCCTTTGGCTTAGTGGTTTTAGGAGCAGCTACCGGTACGGATAAATCATCCACAAACTCTACTCGTGCTAGCTGAGCGTTGTCGCCACGTCTTAAGCTTGTTTTAACAATACGCAAATGTCCGCTGGTTCGCTTGGTTTTAGGTACAATCTCATCTACGAGCTTATGGCCAGCAGCAACAGTATCAAGACCTGAAATTACTTTTCGTCGAGAGTGCAAGCCGCCCTTTTTAGCTTGAGTGATCAGTTTCTCTGCGTAAGGAACTACGACTTTAGCTTTTGGCAAAGTTGTTTCAATATGTCCTTCAACAACTAAAGAAGTTGCTAGGCCACGAACCAGCAAGCGTCGCTGATCGCGTTCTCGTCCTAGTTTCTTTCCTTCGTAGCCGTGCCGATGCATAGTTTAAAGCTCCAGCTCCACCATCTTGTCTTTAACTTCGTCTAGAGCTTTTGCGCCGAATCCCTTTAGTTCGCGAAGTTCGGTGTCGCCTAATGTAACCAAGTCTTTGATGGTATTGATATCGTTGTTAATTAGCGCGTTTGTTGTACGAGCAGATAAGTTGAGGTCTTCGATGGGGGTCATCAACTCAGGTGGTTCTTCCCCGTCTTCCTCTTCTTGTACGCCGAGCGGTGCAGCTGCCTGTACGCGAGTTTGGCCAGCTAGGGCTGTGTATTGATTGATCAAGATAGCTGAGGCTTCTTCAAACGCTTCTTTAGGAGAGATGCTGCCGTCGGTATCAACTGTCAGGCTAAGCTTATCAAGGTCGGTTATCTGTCCGACACGAGTGTCAGAAACTTTGTATCGAACTCGTTCTACAGGACTAAACAAAGCATCAACTGCAATCATGTCTGATGCTTGTCGCTTTGCACTTTCATCGACTGTGCGGTATCCACGTCCGGTCTCAACCACAATATCCATAATGATTTCGGTCTTCGGATCATCGATGGTGGCAATCTGTTGATCGGCGTTAACTACTTCAACGTCGGCATTGGTAGTAATATCCTTGGCTGTAATTTTGCCTTTGCCCTTTTTAACTAAGCGAAGAGTTTGCGGCTCGTCACTGTAAACCTTGAAGTGAGTTCGCTTAAGATTAAGCATGATGTCTACAACATCTTCTTTAACACCAGGAATTGTTGTGAATTCGTGGGTTGCTCCCTCAATTCGGAAGCTAGTTACTGCGGCACCGCCGATGCTCGAAAGCAATACTCTTCGCAGAGAATTACCAAGGGTCATCCCGTATCCAGTGTGCAATGGCTCGATCACAAATGTCGCGCTCGTTGCCGAGTGCTCATCAATGTTCGCGAGTTGTGGTGTGTGGATGGCTTTTGTCATTATAATTCTCCTTCTTTGATCTTAACGTGAGTAGTACTCGACGATTAGCTGTTCATTAATTTCTGGTTCAGCCTCTTCGCGACTTGGCTTACCGGTGATAGTTATCTCAAACTTTTTGCGATCTACTTTTAGCCAACTTGGCACTGGGTTATCTCCGGCAACTAAATCGTCGATGTGCTTGAAGTAGTCGTTCTGGATACTTTTGTCTCGCAGTTGGATCACGTCGCCTGGTTTCACTTGGATGGATGGAATATCTACTCGCTTACCATTTAGTAAAAAGTGTCCGTGGGTTGTTAGCTGTCTTGATGCGCGGCGGCTAGTAGCTAGGTTGGCGCGGTAAACTGCATTGTCTAAGCGCATCTCAAGCAGAACAAGCAGGTTTTCACCGGTTTGACCAGGCTGTCTGGTTGCTGTTTTCATAAGGTTTCTAAACGGCTTTTCTAGTAAACCGTAGAGTCTACGAACCTTTTGCTTTTCGCGCAGCTGAATAGCGTACTGACTCTGCTTTGGTTGACGACGAGCTTGAGCGGCCTGCTGTCCTGGAGCGCTGGTGCGCTTCATCATGATTTTGTGAGCCTTTGGATGCAAGGCATAGCCTTCGCGTCGACTCTGTTTGGTGATTGGTGATAAATCTCTTGCCATAATAATTACCTAACCTTACGGTTTACGTGGTCCTCGTGGTCTTACTCCTCCGTGTGGAACTGAAGTAACGTCTCTAATAGAATCAACTCCGATATCAACATTCTGCATAGCTCTAATAGCTGCGTCTCTGCCTAGCCCAATTCCTTTAACGTAAACATCGACTCGGCTAAGGTTGTGGTTCTGCTTAGCGGTGCTCAGGGCCTTTTCGCTAGCAATCTGAGCTGCGTAAGCTGTTCCCTTTTTAGATCCTCTAAATCCACAGGCACCGGCGCTAGATGCTATTAAAACAGCTCCTTGCTTGTCGGTTACTGTAATAATCGTGTTGTTGAACGTCGCCTGGATATGAACCTGCCCTGAAGGAACGCTACGCTTAGCTTTCTTCTTGCGAGAGGATGTAACTGGTTTTGTTGCTTCTGCCATCTTCAATTACTCCTAGGTCTTAGTTGCTGCTTTAGGTTTGACACCACCGATTGCAACTCTGCGTCCTCGTCTGGTCCGGCCGTTGGTTTTAGTTCGCTGGCCTCTGGATGGTAATCCGGCTTTATGGCGTGATCCTCGGTATGAGTTAATCTCTTTAAGTCGCTTAATGTTAGTGGAAACAACGCGTTGAAGTTCTCCTTCAACTGTGTAGCTACCACTAATTTCGTCGCGGATCTTGGTGAGCTCTTGCTCGGCTAGGTCCTTTGTTCTAACAGTCGGATCGATTTTACAAGCTGCCAAGATCTTGGCGCTACTTGTTGGGCCAATGCCGTAAACGTAAGTCAATGCGTGACCGATTTGTTTATCTGAGGGAATAGTAATACCAGCTATTCGCGCCATGATTAACCTTGCCTCTGCTTATGTCGGGGCTTTTTCTTATTAATCACATAAAGCCGCCCCTTGCGGCGGACAATTTGATCGTCTGGACTAATTTTCTTTACGCTAGCGCGTACTTTCACGGTGTGCTCCTCGCTTAATTACCGTTAATGGCGATAGGTGATTCTGCCCTTCGTAAGATCGTACGGGGTCAACTCAACCGTAACGCTGTCACCAGGTACGATGCGGATATAGTGCTTCCTCATCTTACCGGCAACGTGTGCTATGATCTGATGTCCGTTTTCGAGCTCGACCTTAAACCGGGCGCCTGGTAGCGTCTCGGCAATGGTACCTTTCAGCTCAATTACTTCTTTCAATCCAGCCATGAGTCACGATCCAAAATTATACCTGAACGACCACTGTATGTAAAGGGTTTTTATAGATGTAGGCATCGTTAAGCTATTGATCGCCGTCATAAGTAACCATTAAAGCCCGGGATTCAACCTTGCGAAGCGTCTCAATTGCAACCGAAACAGTAATCAAAAGACCGGTTCCACCGATGGTGAGCTGACTGGAGATTGGCGTGCCAAATATGTTAATAACAACTGCGTCGATTAAGAACGGCATGATCGCAAGTAGCCCTAGTGAGATCGCCCCAAATAGCGTTAGTCGGTTCACTACTTTTCGCAGGTAGTCCTCGGTTTGCTTGCCGGGTCTGATTCCAGCGATAAATCCGCCTTGTTTCTGTAGGTTCTCAGCAATTTCCTTAGCGTTAAAAATAATGCTGGTGTAGAAGTAGGTAAATAACACGACTAGCGCAAAGTACACTCCTGGGTATATGAAGCTTGAGATGTCGGTCGAGGATTTATCGGCAAGCCCGTTTGGATCAAACCAAAGCAATAAGTTCTGTCCAAGATCTGCCATCCACATTGTTGGAGAAGTACTGATTAGCTGGCCTATAAAGTAAGGAACTGATAGCAGCGCGACGGCAAAGATAATCGGGATAACACCGGCAGTTATGAGCTTAACGGGCAAAACAGTGTTGACTCCGCCATAGGCTCGGTTGCCGCGGACGCGTTTAGCATAGCTTAAAGTAATTGGTCTATGGGCTTCATTTAGCTTAACAACAAAGTATGTGGCGATAATTGCAACTAAGAGCAACGACAAGACAAACAGAGACCCAGAGCCGCTAATTGGAAGTGTAAACCAACCAAAGACACTTAGGCCTGCGCTACCTCCGGTAACCGTACTAATGAGGGTGGAGATAATTGAAGGAAGTTGACTCACGATACCGGCAAAAATAAGTATAGAGATTCCGTTTCCGACCCCTTGTTCGCTCATTACTTCGCCTAGCCACATTAAGAGCATTGAACCCCCGGTTAGGGCCGAGATCATTAAGATCCACTGCCAGATATCAGCGCCCGCAGTTAGGTCGATTCCGCTAATCTGGCTGGCCTGCTGGCGGATAAGTAGGATGAATCCAACTGACTGAATGATGGCCAGAGGTAAGGTAAGAATTCTGGTGTACTGAGTAATCTTTCGACGACCGGCTTCACCCTCTTTGTTAAGGGTTTCTAGCCTTGGTACGGCGTGCGTTAATAGCTGCATGATAATTGAGGCATTAATGTACGGTCCGAGTCCTAGGAGTACGATCGAGAAGTTAGACAACGCACCGCCAGATAACAGATCGAGAAAGCCTAGTAATTGCTGGCCTTCAAAAATACTATCGAGCAGCTGCCTTAGCTGGGTTGGCTCAGCGAGTGGCACAGGAATAAAGGACAGGGCACGGAAAATGATAACAATTAATAGAACCCATAAAATGCGCTTACGCATATCTGGGTTGCTAAATGCCTTCCCTATTAGCCGCCAACTCATGGTTTTTAGTATACCCTCCAGTGTTTAAACAGACTAGGCTGTTATTTCGTGTCTTTTTTTGCTTTGCTAACTGGGCGATGTATTCCCACTAGCTTTACGCTTCCGCCCTTGGCTTCGATTGCAGCCTTTGCATTCTTGCTAATACCCTGAACTTCAAGATCGAGCTTCTTAGTAACTTCGCCATTTAGGATTACTTTAACTCGGCCGTGAGTACTAGAAATCAGGCCACTTTCGAGTAGCTTAGGTGCATCGATTTTTCCGGACAGGTCATTGAGCTGAGAGGTGTAAATCGTAAAGGTAGTCGTGCGCTGCAGGGATTTAAATCCACGCTGCTTTGGCAGACGCTGCATCAATGGGTTCTGACCACCTTCAAATCCCGGTCGGACTTTTCCGCCGGTACGTGAGCTTTGTCCTTTGGTTCCGCGACCAGCAGTTTTTCCGCCACCAGCAGAAATTCCACGACCAACTCGCTTAGTGCCGCGATTTGCTTTGACGTTTAGTTTGTTCGGCTTCATTACTTTGCTTCCTTTTTGGTGCTAACTTTGTTCTTTGTAGTTACCCAGTCCTCAGACTTTGTAAGCTTTGTTAGAGCATCAATGGTAGCGTAGGCATTGTTAATCTTGTTTGAAGATCCAAGAGACTTAGATAGGACGTTGTGTAAGCCCGCAACTTCAACGATTGTTCTAACAACTCCACCGGCTATTAGTCCAGTACCTTCGCTGGCAGGCTTTAACAGAACGTGTGCTCCGGACTGTTTTCCTTCACTGTCGTGCGGGATTGTTCCTTTAGATATCGGAATGTCGATCATGTCTTGCTTGGCAGCAGAAACAGCTTTAGTGATGGCTGTTTGCACATCGGCGCCCTTTGCCACACCAATTCCGACCCGCCCTTTAGTGTCGCCCACTACTAATAGTGCGCGGAATCTAAAGCGTCGGCCGCCTTTTACAACTCGTGATACGCGGTCGATGCTAACTACTTCCTCTCGAAGTGAGGGTTCTGTGCTTTGTTCTGTAAAATCTTTTCTGTTCATATCGGCCATAATTAAAACTCCAATCCTTCAGCTCGAGCTTTGTCGGCAAAAACTTTAACGCGACCGTGATATTTGCGTTCGCCTCGGTCTAAGACGACCTTGCTTACCTTGGCGGCCTTGGCTGCTTTAGCAATTTCTGCGCCAGCAACTTCAGCCTGAGATGTTAGTGAAACTCCGGTCTTTGGAGCTACGGTTACGGCGCAAATGGTTTTGCTAAGCTCGTCATTGATTACCTGAGCCCAGATGCGACGATTAGTTATCCGTACACAAAGTCGAGGGCGCTCGGCAGTGCCGGTGACGTTGCTGCGAACACGGTTGCTGCGTCTTGTAGCGTTTTGTCGCTTGTGGTCTAGTCTATTCATTAGTCACCGCCTCCAGTTGCAGTCTTACCAGCTTTTCGTACGATCTGCTCATCAATATACTTGATTCCCTTGCCCTTGTACGGCTCTGGTTTTCGCAAACTTCGGATCTCAGCTGCTACTTGTCCTACTTTTTGACGATCAATACCGCTAACATTTATCAAGTTACCGTCTACTGCAATCTCAATAGCCTCAGGGATTTGATAGTTAACCGGGTGCGAGAAGCCAAGAGCTAGTTTTAGCGTCTTGCCAGAAACATCAGCTTTGTAGCCGACGCCGTTGACCTCTAGTTGCTTTTTAAAGCCTTCGTGCACTCCAGTGACCATATTCTGAATGAGTGCTCGTTGTAGTCCATGTCTAGCTCGGGCTAGTTTGCTGTCGTCTGTGCGGTCAACCTGAACGACACCTTCATTAACTGCAACCTTAGTATAGGATTGCATCTGAGAGCTTAGAGTGCCCTTCGGACCCTCGACAGATATGTTCTTGCCAGACACGCTGACAGTGACACCTGCAGGGATTGTGATTGGTTGTTTACCTACGCGACTCATCTTTAATACACCTTACAGATTAATTCGCCGCCCAGTTTTTTCTTCTGAGCTTCGTTTCCGGTCATTACGCCTTTAGATGTTGAGACTAAAACTACGCCGCGACCGTTTTTTACTCGAGGGATATCGCCAACTTTGGCGTACATTCGTCGTCCTGGCTTAGAAACACGTTCAATATGCGTAATTTTTACAGGTTGATTCTGGTCGGCAATCTCGATCTGAATTACTTTGAACTTGCCGTCCTCTAAGACTTTGACGCCCTTTAGGAATCCGGCAGCTTGAAGTTGCTGGGCAACGACGTTTTTAAGCTTTGAATAAGGGACATCTACACTATTGCGATTTACAGCAATAGCATTGCGGATGCGGGTCAACATGTCAGCGATGGGGTCGGTACTTGTAAGCATCTTGTCTCCTTTACCAGCTCGACTTAGTTACGCCAGGAATTTCGCCCTTGGATGCGTGTTCGCGAAATGCGATTCTCGACAATCCAAAACGGCGCATGTATGAACGAGATCGACCGGTCTCGCTGCAACGATTCTTCCATCTGGTTGGGCTAGAGTTTCGAGGAAGTCGCGCCAGGCCATCTCTGTCGCCAGCTGCCTTTAACTCTTCGCGCTTATCGGCGTATTTAATGATCATTTCCTGTCGCTTTTTATCGCGAGCGATTACTGATTTGCGCGGCATCTTAACGTTCCTCCTGTTTTTCAAATGGCATGCCGAGTGCAAGCAATAAAGCCTTACTGTTGTCTACATTCTGGCCGGTCGTAATGAAAGTTATTTCTAGACCATGCGGTGTGGTTACTTCATCAAATTCTAATTCCGGGAAGACAGACTGCTCTGTTAGGCCAATGCTGTAATTACCTGCTTTATCAAAAGACTTTACAGGAACACCATGAAAATCACGTAGACGAGGCATGACAATATTGATCAGTCGATCCATAAATTCGTACATGCGATCGCCGCGTAAAGTTACTTTTAGACCAACTTTATTGCCTTCTCTTAGCTTAAAGCTGGCAATCGATTTTCGAGCAATAGTTACAATTGGTTCCTGGCCAGAAATTTTGCGCAGCGTATTAGTCGCAACTTCAAACAGCTTCTTGTCGTCCTTGCCACGACCTAATCCGATGTTAATCACGATCTTTTCGAGCTTTGGGACCTGATGAGTGTTGCTAACGTCCAGATCTTTTAACAATGCCGGCACTACCTCTGACACGTAAAGCGTCTTAAGGCGTGGTGCGGTTGATTCAGATTTCTTCACTGCACTCGGCATTACTTGATCTCCTTATTACTGGCCTGCTTAAGCACCCGAACTTTGCCGGTTTTCTTGACCAGATAGCCGACTCGACTAGTTGCACCCTTTTTAGTTGGGTGAACAAGACCAACGTTAGCTACACTTATCGGTCGGGGCTCTTTACTGACGCCGCCTTCACGCTTTGCAGCAGTTGGCTTGTTGTGCTTCGTTACTATATTTATACCATCAACAGTAACCTTATTCAACTTAGGGTTTACGGCTGTAACTTTGCCGGTTTTACCCTTGTCAGAACCACGCCTTACCATAACTGTGTCGCCGATACGAAGTTTCATACTAAAGAACCTCCGGTGCGAGCGAGATTATTTTGCCGTAGCCCTGTTCGCGAAGCTCTCGAGGAACAGGTCCAAAGACGCGAGTTGCTCTTGGCTGCTTGTCGTCACCAAGAATAACGGCTGCATTGTCATCAAACTTAATTGTAGAGCCATCTGGGCGCTTGATTGTCGATCGAGTGCGTACTACAACGGCTTTGACGACCTGCTTGCGCTTAACGGCACCAGTTGGAGAAGCAGACTTAACAGAAGCAGTAATTACGTCGCCTACGCGAGCGTAGCGTCGTTTGCTTCCACCTAGGACTCTAATGCAAAGAATTTCTTTAGCACCACTGTTGTCGGCAACTAGTAATCGGCTTTCTTGCTGAATCATTACTTGTTCTCCTTGCCAATGACTGACTTCAAAAGCCAGTGCTTACTTCGGCTAATTGGACGACTCTCTTCGATCTCAACCTTGTCTTCTAGCTGAGCCTCGTTCTTTGGGTCGTGCGCTCGGTATTTAGTGACTGTTGTGTATTGCTTGCGGTAAAGTGGATGCGTTTTGCGCTCAGTAACCTTAACAGTAATAGTCTTGTCTTGGCTGTTTGCAACCACGATACCAGTAATTATTCGACGGCTCATTGTGCTTGCTCCTTGGTGTCTTCTTCTAATGCTTTTTCTCGTAAAACGGTCATTGTTTGAGCTAATTCACGCTTCAAGACTTTAGTCTGTCGGTAGTTTTGCAGTTCACCGGCATGCCGCTTTTGCACAGAATCGTTAATGTCTGCTTTAAGTGTGTCGATTCGTTTAATCAAGTCTTTGTCGGTCTTGGTTCGCATTTCTGTAACATTCATGATTAGAGCTCCTGCTTTATGACAAACTTAGTTTTAACAGGTAGCTTGTGGGCTGCTAGACGCATAGCTTCTTGGGCCTGTTCGGGTTCAACACCGTCCATCTCAAACAAAATAGTTCCGCTTTTGACTTTAGCTGCAAAGAATTCAGGGTTACCTTTACCGCTACCCATCTTTACGTCCTGAGGCTTGCGAGTAATAGGAGTGTGAGGGAAAACTCTAATCCAAATCTTACCGCCGCGCTTTACGTATCGAGTCATAGCCTGACGGGCTGCCTCAATTTGACGAGAAGATATTCTTCCTTGTTCGAGTGATTGCAGGGCGTACTTACCAAAAGCCACGTAATCACCTTTGCTGGCCACGCCTTTAATGCGACCCTTGCGAACTTTTCGGTACTTGGTTTTCTTAGGCATCAACATAATATGTCCTAGTCGACCCTTTCGCCCTTGTTAATCCAGACCTTAACGCCAATAGTACCAGCGCCAGTCTTTGCTACGGCTAATGCATAGTCGATGTCGGAACGGATGGTGTGTAGCGGTACGGATCCTTGAATTTCTTTTTCGTAACGAGCCATTTCAGAGCCGTTTAAGCGGCCTGACATCTCGATTCGAACTCCTTTAGCACCGGCACGCATAGTTGCGCCAGCAGCAGATTTCATTGCTCGGCGTGAGGACATGCGTCGCTCGAGCTGGAATGCTATATTCTCGGCTACTAGCTTCGCGTACATCTCAGGCTTTTTGAGTTCTTCGATGTTAACTCTTACTGGAACGCCGAATATCTTTTCAATGTCGGCCTTAATCTCTTGAGCACCAGATCCGCCTCTACCGATAACCACACCAGCTTTAGCTGTGTGAATTGTAACGGTTACTAGATTAGGTGATCGCTCAATGTTGACGGTATTAATAGCAGCTCGTGATCCATAACGGGTCTGGACTAGTCGTCGGACCTCAAGATCTTGGTTTAGATATCTGGTGTAGTCTCGTTTACCTACGAACCACTTTGATCGCCAGTCCTTGGTGACCTGAAGTCGCATGCTAATTGGATTTACTTTCTGTCCCATACTACTTCTCCTCCTTGGTGTTCTCGGTCTTGGCTGTAGATTTCATCTTGGCTGCTTCTTGAACCGGCTCGCCGCTCAATACTACTCGGACGCTACTTATTCGATGGCGGTAAGGCTTGGCTCGTCCCTGAGCTCCGGGTCGGTATCGTTTCATCATGCCAGTACCATTAACTTCTAGTGTTTCGATAGTCAAAGTCTTGGGGTCAAGCTTGTGATTGTTCTTGGCATTAGCCTGAGCACTTAAGATGACTTTACTGATTGGTCTTGCGGCGCTTTTTGGAGTGTGTTCGAGTATGGTTACTGCGTCTTCAACTGTACGTCCGCGAACTAGAGACGCCACTAATCCGACCTTTCGTGAGGACATACGGATTCCGTTGCTGGTTGCAGATACAGTTTTAGTACTCATGTTTATCCTTTAGCCAACTTTCCACCATGGCTGCGAAACTTCCTGGTAGGTGCAAATTCACCGAGCTTGTGGCCAACCATGTTTTCAGTTAAGAACACTGGTACGTGAACTCGGCCGTTATGAACAGCAATAGTCTTACCGACCATCTCTGGGGTAATGGTGCTGCTTCGTGACCAAGTTTTAATCACGGTTCGATCATTATTAGCCATGGCCGAAACCTTAGCGGCTAATTTTGGTTCTACAAATGGTCCTTTTTTCAGTGAACGGCTCATATTACTCCTTAACGCTTCGCCTTATGACGTGATCGTACAATCATTTTATTAGTTGATTTGCGGCGTCTTGTCTTGTATCCGAGAGTTGGTTGACCCCATGGAGTCTTTGGGTTTCGGCCAATACCGTGGGCACCACCGTCACCACCACCGTGCGGGTGATCAACAGCGTTCATTACCTTACCTCTGACCTGTGGTCGTCGTCCTAGGCGTCGATTTCGGCCGGCATTACCAAGCTTAACGTTTTGGTGTTGCTCGTTGCCAACTGCGCCAAGGTTTGCGTAGCAACTTAGGCTCACTAGACGAACTTCTCCGCTAGGTAACCTTACTTGGGCGTAGCCGTTCTCTTTTGCCAGTAGTTGAGCTTGAGCTCCGGCACTGCGCACCATTTGACCGCCTCGGCCAGGATTAATCTCAATGTTATAGATTTGACTTCCAGGTGGAATTTTCTCTAGTGGCAGGCGGTTAGCGCGCTCAATTGGGGCTTTTTCGCCGCCGTGCAAAACTTGACCGACTTTCATGGTGCCTTCGGCAATTACGTAGTAGTACTTGCCGCTGTCGTCTTTAACGCGGGCAATGTTGGCAGAGCGATTTGGGTCATACTCGATTGCTTCAATCGTGGCCTTAAAGTCGGTTTGGTGCTTGAAGTCAACAAGTCGGTAGAAGCGCTTTACGCCGCCTCCACGGTGTCGAACCGTGATGCGACCACTGTTGTTTCGTCCTGATCCGGTTTTTTTACTGCGTCGTAGTGACTTGATCGGCTTTTTAGCCGTTACTGCACTAAAGTCTCGGTTAGTCATTCCGCGTCGGCTAGGAGTTGTTGGTCGGTAAGTCTTGAGTGCCATCTTATTTAACCTCCTCAAACATTGGGATTGTGTCGCCCTTTTTAAGAGTCACATAAGCCTTTTTGGTGTCGCTTCGTTGTCCAGCCTGCGGTTGTGCTCGGCGTCTTGCCGAGCGCTTTACTTTACCCTTAGAAATCAGCGTTCGAACATCAACAACGGTTACTTTAAACTGCGATTCAACTGCAGCTTTAACATCATTTACGTTGGCCGACATAGGAACGTTAAATGTGTAGATGTCGCTGCTGCTTAGCGCATAAGTCTTTTCGCTGATGCGCGGTATAAGTGTGATTAGCTTACTCATCTTTTCCACCTAACCAAGCATCAACTGCCGCAACTGCGCCTGTGGTCATGACTACTGAATCAGAGTTTAGCAAGTCATAAACGCTCAAGTACTTAGCAGAGACAAGCTTTACATTTTCTAGGTTGTTAAACGCTCGAGAGACTTCTTCGGTCTTGGTGTCAACAACCACAATAGCCTTGCGGGTAACGCCAAGCTTGCTGAGTAGAGATGCAGCTTCCTTAGTTTTAGCCTCTTTAAACGCTAATGACTCAATGATTTTTAGGTCACCGTCTTTGGCAATAACAGAAAGAGCCTGAGCTACTGCTGTTCGCTTAGCCTTCTTAGAAAGTGGCTTCTTGTAGTTCTCGTTGCCCTGAGGTCCGAAGGTTATGCCGCCGCCGCGCCAAATTGGACTACGAATTGAACCAGCACGAGCTCGACCGGTTCCTTTTTGACGCCATGGTTTGCGTCCACCACCGCGCACCTTACCCTTGGTCAGAGTAACTGCTTGAGCGCTGCGAGCATTTGCTAAGTAGGCGTTGTAAGCATAGTTGAGCAAATCAAAGCTTGGGACTTCCTTGCTAAACACATCTTTGTTTAGCTTAGGTGCAGTAGCGCTCTTGGTGCCAGATTTGGTATAAGCAGTCACACTCATGCTACTAAGCCCCTTGAATCATTATTAGGCTGTCTCTTGGGCCAGGAACGGCACCGCGTACGGCAACAATGTTGCGATCAACATCGATAAGCTCAACGGTAACGTCTCGAAGGCTGATGCGGTCTCCGCCCATTTGACCGGCCATCTTCTTGCCTTTGAAGATCTTCTGAGGATACATTGAGCCAATAGAGCCAGGTCGGCGGTAGTTAGAAGAACCATGAGTCTTAGGACCGGTGTTAAAGTTGTGCCGTTTAACGTTTCCGGCAAAACCCTTACCTTTGCTAGTCCCAGAGATCCGAACGCGGTCTCCGATCTCAAAATTAGCAACGCTCAAGATGTCGCCTGGATTTAGGTCGTCTGAGATTTCATCGGCTCGGAATTCTCGTAACACGGCTGGCGAAGCTTTTGAGTTCTTTACGTGGCCACTCAGAGGCTTCGTCAAACGTGTTCGGCTACCATAGCCCATTTGGACTGCCGCGTAACCATCACGCTCTGCGGTCTTAATGTCAATCACCGGACACGGGCCCGCTTGAATTAAAGTAACAGGAATAGCGGCTCCGTCTTCGCGTAGCAGTTGAGACATTCCAACTTTCCGACCAATGAGCGCTTTCACCGTCATAACTCCTGTTTAGTGACATAAAAAAAGACCGGCTCGTCTGTGGTATCCGCCTCAGGCGGACCTGCAGATCAACCAACCATTGCAAAAAGTAACGGCTAGAAATCTACTTCATATGATTCTATCAGTTACACCCCTGATGTGTCAAACCCTATTACAGCTTATTTAAATGACTAGCACAAACCCGGTTGGCGCAAAAAAACTAATCACTGCAGCGGCTAGCAACACGGCATATTCAATCTTGCGATCAATCTGAAAGTGATCATGCGATGCAAAGACAGCACCAACAACCAAGCCAATGGGAAACGCAGCGCTATCTGACCCGGCAATACTGACAGAATCAAGCTGCAGCCAGAGGGAACCAACAATAAAGTAGAGGATCAGCTTAAGGACATATACGCTGTCTGGCTCAGAGTTGGATCTAGACCGCTTGGTTTTTTTAGCCACACCCACCCCCGATATTGTTGTTACATCTTAATTTCAGCGTCACAACCAGCTGGTAGCGACAAGTTCATCAGAGAATCGATAGTCTTTGGTGTTGGCTCGCTGATATCAATAAGCCGTTTGTGCACTCGCATTTCAAACTGTTCTCGGCCTTTTTTGTAGACGTGAGGGCTTTTAATGACCGTATAGGTACTTTTGCGGGTTGGCAATGGAATAGGGCCAGAAATGTTAGCACCAGTTCTTAGCGCGGTGTCGATGATTTGCTTAGCCGACTGGTCAATAACCTTATGATCATAGGCCTTTAAACGAATCCTGATTCGTTGCTTGATTGGCGGAGTGGCTTTGTCGGCTACCATTGGATTGCTTACTTGCTAATCTTTGTTACAACACCGGCACCAACAGTGCGGCCACCTTCGCGGATAGCGAAGCGCTGACCTTGGTCCATAGCAATTGGCTGAAGAAGTTTCACCTTGAAGGTGATGGTGTCGCCAGGCATGACCATTTCTTTGTCGGCTGGAAGTTCAACTTCACCGGTTACGTCAGTGGTACGGAAGTAGAACTGTGGCTTGTAGCCCTTGAAAAATGGTGTGTGACGACCACCTTCATCTTTGGTCAGAACGTAAACTTCAGCGTCAAATTCGGTGTGTGGAGTAATTGAACCTGGCTTGGACAAAACTTGACCACGCTCGATGTCTTCGCGCTCAATGCCGCGGAGCAATACACCAACGTTGTCACCAGCTTGTCCTTGGTCTAGGTTCTTCTTGAACATCTCAACACCGGTTACAACACTCTTGCGAGTATCCTTAACGCCGACGATTTCGATTTCTTCGTTAACCTTTACAATACCTTGTTCAATTCGGCCGGTAGCAACAGTGCCACGACCCTTGATGCTAAAGACGTCTTCAACGGCCATTAGGAATGGCTTGTCTAGGTCGCGCTTTGGCTCAGGAATGTTTTCATCAAGAGCTTTTACAAGTTCCATGATGTTGTCCATCTCTTTTTCGTCGCCTTCAAGCGCCTTAAGAGCTGAACCCTTGATGATAGGTACGTTGTCGCCATCAAATTCGTACTTGGTAAGCAGTTCGCGAACATCAAGCTCAACGAGCTCAACTAGTTCAGGATCTGCTTGGTCCATCTTGTTTAGGAAGACTACGATAGCTGGAACGCCAACCTGACGAGCAAGCAGCACGTGCTCACGAGTCTGAGGCATTGGGCCATCAGCAGCTGAAACAACCAAAACAGCACCGTCAACCTGAGCGGCACCGGTAATCATGTTCTTGATGTAGTCTGCGTGTCCAGGCATGTCGATGTGAGCGTAGTGACGCTTATCGCTTTCATACTCCTGGTGAGAAACGGCAATAGTGATTCCGCGCTCTTTTTCTTCTGGTGCGTTGTCGATCTGGTCGTAGTTAACGGCTTTGTTAACTTCACTTGGCAGCTTCTTTGCAAGTGTAGTAGTAATAGCTGCTGTTAAAGTTGTCTTACCGTGGTCAACGTGACCCATAGTACCGACGTTTACGTGTGGTTTGCTTCGATCAAAGTCTGCCATGAATTCTCCTTCTTAGTTTATAGACTTAACTTCTATCGTTATCTAGTTTTTCGCATTCGAGCAATGCCCCCATAGCGAGTTACTGATGGATTATAGGGAAACTCTCGAGGTTTGTAAAGAGTTAATCATGCTCTTTGACCGTCGTCGTTGATGGTTGCAAGGATCTGCGCAAATTCGTCGTCCATTCCCAGCACATCAAGGTCTGCTCTCATTCGCAAACCTTCTTCGATAGTTGCACACGATCCAGATGCAATTGCAGTTTCGACAAACTCATTAATCTCTGTCGCTTCCACCAGGAGTGAGCACGCCAGATTTACGGCATCATCAATCTCGTCTTTAGGGACGCTTGGCTTGGAGTGATAATGTTCGCGCAGAGCAGCCATGAGATCCAGCCGGTTTGGCGCGTACTTCATGTTATCAACCGTCGTTAGTACGTCAGGCGGAAAGATATACCTTGCATTTAGCTTCTGAGCATACTCGGCCGCCAACCTTTTGGCTGCTTGAACTTGCCAAAAACTGAGATCGCCACCCTTGCTTGAAGGATCGACGTCTGACACTGCAGTCTACTTACTCTGTTTTGAGATGATGGTTTCGGCCACGTTTGGCGGTACATCAGCGTAGTGGTCAAGTTCCATGGTAGAACTGGCACGACCTTGAGTCATAGAACGCAAGTTGGTAGTGTATCCGAACATTTCTCCTAGTGGCACAAAGGCATCAATGACCTTAGCGCCCATGCGATCGGTCATGGTTTCAACCTTGCCGCGCTTGGAGTTTAAGTCGCCGATGACGTCACCCATGAAGTCTTCAGGGGTTACAACTTCAACTTTCATGATTGGCTCAAGGAGCACTGGCTTGGCTTTCTTAACGCCGTCTTGTAGCGCCATGCTGGCTGCAACCTTAAAGGCAACTTCTGATGAGTCGACGTCGTGGTATGAACCGTCGTAGAGGGTAGCTTTAACGTCAACTACTGGGTATCCAGCAATAACTCCATTGTTGAGGGCTTCTTCAATACCGGCTTTAACCGGCGAGATGTATTCGCGAGGAACGACACCACCCTTGATGGAATCAACAAATTCAAAGCCTTTTCCGGCTTCTTGTGGCTCAAGTTTTAGCCATACATGGCCGTACTGACCGCGTCCACCTGATTGCTTGATGTACTTGCCTTCTGACTCTACAGAGTCTCGAATAGTTTCACGGTAAGCAACTTGAGGCTGGCCAATATCGGCTTCTACCTTAAATTCGCGCTTCATTCTGTCAACGATAATCTCGAGGTGAAGCTCACCCATTCCAGAAATAATGGTTTGACCGGTTTCGTGATCAACCTTAACTCTGAATGTAGGATCTTCCTCTGCTAGGCGCTGCAAAGCAGTCGACATCTTCTCTTGGTCGGCTTTAGTCTTTGGCTCAATAGCGATCGATACAGGAGGTTCAGGGAAGGTTATTGACTCAAGTATTACTGGATTTGCAGGATCGCAAAGGGTGTTACCGGTGGTAGTGTTCTTAAGACCAACAATTGCGGCAATATCACCTGCAGCAACTTCTTCAACTTCTTCGCGGTGGTTGGCATGCATTCGAACAATACGGCCAACTCGCTCTTTTTCGCCAGTAGACGAGTTTAGGATGTAAGATCCTGATTTAAGCGTGCCGGCATACATTCTAAAGAATACGAGCTTACCTACAAAGGGATCAGTCGCAACCTTAAACGCAAGTGCAGCTACTGGATCTGAGGCATTTGGTGGGCGCTCAACGTCCTTTCCGGTCTTTGGATCGGTGCCTTTAGCGGCCGGAACGTCTAGTGGGCTAGGCAGATATGCATTAATAGCATCAAGAAGCATCTGTACACCCTTGTTCTTAAGGGCTGAGCCACAGAAGATTGGGTGAATCTTTACGTCGATTGTAGCCTGTCTGAGCGCTTTAACCAGCTCTTCCTTGCTAATGTCTTCGCCTTCCAGGAACTTCATAGTGAGTTCGTCATCGGTTTCGGCAATGCGCTCAACCATCTTGGCTCGCCACTCTTTGGCCTTTTCAGCCATGTCTTCAGGAATCTCTTGTTCCTCGAACTTCATGCCGTCATCGGTTGTGTAAACAAAAGCTTTCATCGTAAGCAGGTCAACGATACCGCTAAACCCGCCTTCCGAGCCAATTGGCAGCTGCATCGGTACGCCAAGCTTGGTTAGTCGGTTTTCAATACTATCTAGGTCGGCGTAGAAGTCAGCACCAGTTCGGTCTAGCTTGTTAATGAAGCAGATGCGAGGGACGTTGTACTTGTCGGCTTGGCGCCAAACAGTTTCTGTCTGTGACTCAACTCCGGCCACGCCGTCAAATACAGTCACTCCGCCATCAAGAACGCGTAGACTTCGCTCAACTTCAACAGTAAAGTCTACGTGTCCTGGGGTGTCAATAATGTTAATGCGATGATCGCGCCATACACAAGTTGTAGCAGCTGAGGTGATAGTAATACCACGCTCTTGCTCTTGTTCCATCCAGTCCATGGTAGCTTCACCTTCGTGAACTTCACCAATTTTGTGTGTAATACCGGTGTAGTAAAGAACTCGCTCGGTAGTTGTAGTCTTACCGGCATCAATATGCGCAATAATGCCAATGTTTCGGGTTTTATCTAGTTGGTAGTTCTTTGCTGACATAATGATTCTTTACTTCCTGTTAATTAGTTTCTTCTATGGCAGCGAGTTCGTCGCTGTAAAGTTCCTGATAGATATCAAGTATTTCCTGGGGTACATCGGCTTCTTCGATGGCAACGGCTAGTCGAACGGCAGCATGTTTTGCGACCTCGTCGCCAAGTTCGAGTGCAAAGTCAAGATCTTGAGCGGCTTCACTTATTTTGCCGGACGCCATCCCAGTCTTATGAAAGAACTGATACAGTCTATCGGTGGCAGTGAGAAATCGGGGCGATTCAGCCGCGGCTTCCGTACTAGTAGCTTCTTCTTGCTCAACCACGCCCGTAACCCTTAGTACCTTGCAAAGTGAGCGAAGGCACGGTTGGCTTCGGCCATTCGATGCGTGTCTTCCTTCTTCTTTACTGCGCCACCGGTGCTGTTATAAGCGTCGAGTATTTCGGCTGCAAAAGCTTCGATTGAAGTTTTGCCCATTCCACTGCGACGACTACGAGCTGCCTCGACAAACCACATCAAGGTTAGGTGAGTTTGACGCTGGCCACGTACTTCGAATGGAATTTGGTAGTTAGCACCACCAACTCGGCGAGATCGAACTTCCATTTGCGGCGTGACGTTTTTAATAGCAGTCTCTAGCACATCGAGTGGGTTGTCGTTCTTTGCTCGTTTAGCGGCGAGTTCCATTGCACCGTAAATAGTCTTCTCGGCAATTTGCTTTTTGCCGGCAAGCATAGTTTTGTTAATCAACTTTTGCACTAGCACGCTGTTGTACTTGCGGTCCGGTTCAATAACTCGTTGTAGTGATTTAGTCTTTTTTCTTGGCATAATTAATCCTTTGTAGCTTCTGCGTAGCGCGATAAGGCAATGAAACAATTTATCTCTTTAGGGGCGCCTTTTGCGTGCATTTCTTTCATTATCTCTGGGCAGCGCTCAATCAAGTCCTCGTAAGTTGCGCCTTGTCCGGCATCAATGTAGGCCTGTGCGTAAGGACAGTCACCAGCAATAGCGTCACGGTAGGCTCTCATTTCATCATAAAGGCTTCGATCAAATGGAAGGTCGTCGTTCGCTTCTGGACGGTCGGGTCGATTCTCACACAAGAATACAGGTGTTTCGGCGACTACTGGTGTGTCTGTGGCCTGCTCAGTCATTACTTGCTTGTCGCCTTCTTAGCGCCGTACTTTGAGCGGCGCTGTTTACGTCCTTCGACACCCTGAAGATCAAGTGTGCCTCGAACAATGTGATATCTAACACCTGGAAGGTCTGGAACTCTTCCACCGCGGATCAAGACAACTGCGTGCTCCTGGAGGTTGTGTCCTTCGCCGCCAATGTAGGCCCAGACTTCTTGGCCGTTGGTCAATCGAACTCGGGCAACCTTACGAAGAGCCGAGTTTGGCTTCTTAGGAGTCTTGGTAGTAACTTTCACACAAACACCTCGTCTAAGAGGGTTGTTCTTCTCGTAGCTCTTGTTGTTTAAGGTGTTTTGAACCTTATGTAGAGCTGGAGATTTAGAACCTTTCTTAGAGGTTTTGCGTGGTTTTCTGACTAACTGATTAATGGTTGGCATATCGAGGTACTATTCAATCAGATTGACCACTGTTAGTCAATTCTTTATTAACGCCGGTACCTACAGGGATGCGTCGACCAATGATCACATTCTCCTTAAGACCATAGAGCTCATCTACCTTACCGCTGGTTGCTGCGTTGATCAAAACGCGGGTCGTATCTTGGAAGCTGGCTGCAGATAGGAACGAGTCAGACCAGGTTGAAACTTTAGTGATTCCAAGCAGTAGCTGATCGTAGATAGCAGGTTTCTTGCCGTCAGCCTTGAGCTTGAGATTGGCCTCAACCACAGCTGCGCGAGAAACGATGTCACCAGTAACGAAGACACTGTCGCCAGGTTCTTCAATTTGAACACGAGAGAACATTTGTCGGATCACAACTTCAAGGTGTTTGTCGGCAATAGTTTGACCCTGTGAGGCAAAGATTCTCAAGACTTCGTTGATGATGTAACGCTGAGTTTCTTCGATGCCCTTAAGTACCATCAATTCCTGGATGTTGATTGAGCCGCTGGTAAGTCGGTCACCAGCTTCAACTCGGTCGCCGTCCTTAACGGTCATAACCTTAAAGCCTG
The DNA here is from genome assembly GCA_041751215.1 of Saccharimonadales bacterium (SeqCode). Classification (GTDB taxonomy): domain Bacteria; phylum Patescibacteriota; class Saccharimonadia; order Saccharimonadales; family JBGSXW01; genus JBGSXW01. The sequence goes on from JBGSXW010000002.1 coordinate 131,679, forward strand.
GGATTTCGTAGCGCTTAATTGGGCTGTCCTTAGGAACAATTACTGTCTCGTCGCCGTAGCTTTCAACTACTCCTGCAACTGGTGCTGCTAGCGGACTCTTACCGTCGGCTTTAGCCGCCACGACATCACCCTTAGCAACTTCTGAGCCAATCTTGACTTGGAGTTCTCGGTCGCCGATGTTCAAAGGCTTAATGTTGTCGGCATCAGCTGCAACTTGTACAACGTAGTGCTCGCCTTGTTCGCGTAGAGTTACCGTGCCAGCGATTTCGGATAGGAAGGCCTGTCCTTTAGGTGTTCGAGCTTCAAACAGCTCCTCGACACGTGGTAGACCCTGAGAGATGTCCTCTCCGGCTACACCACCGGCATGGAAGACATCAAGCGTTAGCTGAGTGCCTGGCTCACCAATTGACTGGGCTGCAATAACGCCCACTGGGGTATCAGGTTCAACCAACACGCCGGTCGACATATCAACACCGTAAGATTTTCGGCTAACACCGCGGAGGTTGGCGCTAGTTAGGACGCTCATGATTCGAATTGATTCAACAGGTGACTCGGCAATTGCTCGAGCAGTTTCGCTGCTGATGATCTCGCCCTTCTTAGCCAGAGTTTTACCGTCGTGCTTGACCGCTTGAGCAGCAGCTCGTCCGGCAATTCGCTCAGCAAAGTTAAGACCGATCTGAGTAGTTTCGTCTTTGCGGATTTCGAATCCAGGATCATCGTAATCTTCTTCGTTAGTGAATACGTCCTGTGAAACATCTACTAATCGTCTGGTTAGGTAGCCTGAGTCGGCGGTCTTAAGAGCGGTTGAGATCATACCCTTACGAGAACCACGAGTTGAAGTGAAGTACTCTAGCGGCGAGAAACCACGCTTATAGTTTGAGCGAATTGGTAGCTCAATCTCTTTACCAGTCGCGTCTGTAATAACACCCATGAAGCCGGTAACCTGCGTTAGCTGCTTGATGTTACCTCGAGCACCAGACACAACAGTAACTGAGGTGCTGGTGTCTTCTTGGCTAAACTGCTCTTGCAGTTCTTCAAGAACTTTGTCGCCAACATTGCGCCAGCCTTCAACTGTTAATCGGTAGCGCTCTTGGTCGGTAATCATACCGTCAGAGTATTGCTCGCTGACTGAAGCAGCGTGCTTTTCGCCCTCATCGATTAAGCTGCTGAGCTGTTCAAGTTCGACGTAGTCGTCCATACCGGTAGATAGTCCGGAAACAGTTGCGTAGTAGAAGCCGATATCTTTAAGGTCATCACTAACAACCGCGGTAACTTCTTGGCCGTACTGTTCGTAGATTTCTGCCATTACAACTTCTAGGCGCTTCTTGGTCATTGGCTTGTCTTGGTAAGCAAAGCCTTCTGGCAAGATTTCGTTAAAGATGGCGCGGCCGAGTGTAGTTTCGCGTAGCTCATCGTTAATTGGGAGCTTGATTTTTGATTGAAGCTTGATGGCATCGATATCAAAAGCGTGCAAGGCCTCGCCTATTGAGCTGTAACTGGTTGGATTCTCGTTGTTTGCTAGCGGCTTGTTGTAGGTTAGGTAGTAACAACCAAGAACAATATCTTGCTCGATGTGCAGAATTGGTGAACCGTCAGCTGGTTTTAGCAGGTTGTGCGTAGCAGCCATGATGGTTGCGGCTTCATGCTGCGCAGCTGTTGAGAGCGGCACGTGGACGGCCATCTGGTCACCATCAAAGTCGGCGTTAAAACCTTTACAGACCAAAGGATGAAGCTGAATAGCCTTACCTTCGATAAGCTTAGGCTGAAAGGCCTGAATTCCCAGTCGGTGCAGAGTTGGTGCGCGGTTTAGCAGCACGTACTTACCCTTAATGACTTCGTCCAGAGCATCCCACACTGCTGTCTCGCCGGCTTCGATCATTCGAGTAGCTGATTTAATGTTGTGTGCAACTTCGTCACGAATTAGGTGTCCGATAACAAATGGCTTAAACAGCTCTAAGGCCATCATTTTTGGCAAACCACATTCGGTCAGGTTAAGTTCAGGACCTGAAACAATTACTGATCGTCCAGAGTAGTCTACGCGCTTACCGAGCAAGTTCTGTCGGAAACGTCCTTGCTTACCTTTAAGCATGTCGCTAAGACTCTTGAGTCGTCGGCGTCCACCAGTTGATGAGACAGCTCTACCGCTTCGGGCATTGCTGTTATCAATCAAGGCATCGACAGCTTCCTGAAGCATGCGCTGTTCGTTGCGTCGAATAACCTCTGGAGCGTTTAGGTCCATCAGTTTCTTAAGACGATTGTTGCGGTTGATAACGCGGCGATACAGATCGTTAAGATCAGATGTCGCAAAACGACCACCAGTTAGCTGAACCATTGGACGTAGATCCGGTGGAATAACTGGCAATACAGTAACAACCATCGAGCTTGGCTTAATTCCAGCTCGCTGCATGCCTTCTAGCATCTTTAGTCGCTTCATTAGCTTCTTGCGTCGTTGACCACGAGCGCCTTCGGCTTCTTCGCTGAGTTCTTTAATCAGTCCGTCCAGATCGATCTCATCGAGCAGATCTTTAATAGCCTGTCCGCCCATTCCAACTTTTACTAACTTCTTGAGTTCGTCAGATAAACTTCGGTACTCGGTCTCGTTAATTAAGTGGAACTTAGCTAGGCTATCCAGTTGCTCTTTGCGCTGAGCGTAATGTAGGCCGGTTTCTTCTAGTTCTTTAGTTTGAGCTTCGGCAAGCTTTTTGATGTCAGCATTTTCAGCTTTAGCTTCTTCTTCGTAGCGCTTGGTGATTGCTGTTTTTGCAGCTTCAGCCTCGGCTCCAAGGTCGTTAAGTAATTGATCGCGCTTTTCAACGTCAACACTCTTAATGACGTAGGTTGCAAAGTAAGCAACTCGCTCGAGGTTCTTAACAGTCATTCCTAGCAGTAAGCCGATTGCTGATGGAGTTCCACGAAGGAACCAGATGTGAGCAACTGGAGCGGCTAGAGCAATGTGTCCCATTCGTTCACGTCGAACAATTGATCGAGTGACGATTTCACCATTTTTGTCTACAGCCATCTCACGAGCACGCATACCTTTGTATTTAGCGTCGTGTGGATTGATGTCTTTGACCGGTCCGAAAATCTTTTCGCAAAAGAGTCCGTCTCGCTCTGGCTTCTGGGTGCGGTAGTTGATAGTTTCTGGCTTGGTTACTTCACCGTAAGACCAGTCTGTGATGTCGTCAGGCGATGCAATCGCTAAGCGAACTGCGTCAAAGTCAGAGATATTGGTGCCATATTTGTAATTATTCATCGCTGGCCTCCTTGGCTGGGGTTTCATTCTTAGCTGCGTCCTCGCTTTGTGTAACGACGCTTACTCCTTGGTCGTCTAGTAGGTCGTATTCATCAACTGAAGCATCGTCTGTAACATCAATTTTGCTATCGGTTGGAGGTGTAATTTCTGGCATTTCCTTAGCTTCTGCGGCGATGTTTTCCTCGAGTAAAGCCTCGGCGTCAATTTCAACGTCGGCTTCGATGTTGATCAAGTCAACCTTTAAGCTAAGACCTTGAAGTTCTTTAACCAACACGTTGAAGGATTCTGGAACCTTTGGACCAACGATTTCTTCGCCCTTGATGATGGCTTCGTAAGCCTTAGAGCGTCCGAATACGTCATCAGACTTGATTGTAAGCATTTCTTGCAGGGTGTATGCAGCGCCGTAAGCTTCGAGCGCCCATACTTCCATCTCACCGAAGCGCTGACCACCGTTTTGCGCCTTACCGCCGAGTGGCTGCTGGGTAACCATGGTGTATGGTCCGGTTGAGCGAGCGTGAATCTTGTCGGCGATCATGTGATTTAGCTTAATCATGTGCATGAAGCCAACGGTTGTGAGTTCTTTAAGAGGCTCGCCGGTTCGTCCGTTGTAAAGTTGCTGCTTGCCGTCTTCTGGCATACCGGCTTGCTTTAGAAGCTCTTTAATCTTAGGGGTTGGAACACCGTTAAATGGCGGTGAGGCAACCTTTATGCCTAGAGCATTGGCGGCCATACCTAAGTGAGTTTCAAACAACTGTCCAATGTTCATACGAGAAGGCACACCGAGTGGGTTGAGCATAATGTCAACTGGGGTACCGTCTTCCATGAATGGCATGTCTTCTTCCGGCAGTATGCGGGCAATAACGCCCTTGTTACCGTGACGTCCACCAAGCTTGTCGCCGACTGCAATCTTGCGCATCTGAGCCACAAAGACCTGGATCTGCATTATTACACCAGCTTTTAGCTCATGTCCTTGTTCACGACTAAAGATCTTAACGCCAACAACCTTGCCGTGCTTACCGTTGCTCATTCGCTGAGAAGTATCACGAACGTCCTTGGCTTTTTCACCAAAGATCGCGCGCAGCAATCGTTCTTCGCTTGAGAGTTCTTGCTCGCCCTTTGGAGTAATCTTTCCAACTAGAATGTCGCCAGGATGCACTTCGGCGCCAATGCGGACAATTCCGTCTTCGTCCAAGTGACGCAGAGCATCTTCTGAAACGTTTGGAATATCGCGAGTTACAAGTTCTGGTCCTAGCTTTGTTTCACGAACTTCGGTCATGAAGTCGACAATGTGAATAGAAGTGAAAGTATCGTCTTTAACTAGGCGGTTAGAAATAATAACCGCGTCTTCAAAGTTGTAGCCGCCCCAAGGCATGAACGCCACCATGACATCTTTGCCAAGTGCTAGCTCGCCGTCTTCAACTGACATACCTTCAATGATTGGGTCGCCCTTTTTAAGCTTCTGTCCTCGTTCAACTACAACCTTTTGGTTGATTGATGAGCCTTCGTTACTGCGTACAAAGTGCTGCGGAAAGTAAACTTGCTTGCCGGCTTTTTTGTACTTAACTACAACTTCAGACGCATCGGCACTTATTACTTCTCCTTCTTCAAGGGCAACAAGTAGCTGGCCGGAGTTTTCGGCGATGATCGATTCTAGTCCGGTTCCTACTAAAGGTGCCTTTGGCTGAACTAGCGGCACGGCCTGGCGTTGTTGGTTTGCACCCATCAATGATCGGTAAACGTAGTTCTTTTCAATAAACGGAATTAATGCGGCCGAAGATCCCACAACCTGCATTCGTGATGCATCCATGTGGTTGACTTCATTAGCATCAACTTCTCCGGCAACCAAGCTCTTACGAGCAGAAACGCGGTCTTGAACAAAGTAGCCGTCGTCATTAACTTCGTTACCTGCACCGGCAATAACAGCGTGCTGTTCTTCGTCGGCGTCAAGATATACAACTTCTGTGGTTAGTTTGGCTTTTACGGGGAAAGTTGCGCGGTCAATCTTAGCTAGCAACTTGGCATCGGCAGCTGTAATGGTTTTTCCGGCTTTTACAACAACTTTGTCTTTGTTGTCAGTAATGTCTGTTGCGGCAATGTGTCCGGCTGCATCCTTAGCGGTTACAGCGTTGATTACCTTGCGGTAAGGAGTTTCGACAAATCCATATTCATTGACGCGGGCAAATGTTGCCATATTAAGAACCAAGCCAATGTTGGCGCCTTCTGGGGTTTCAACACAGCACATACGTCCATAGTGAGTAGCGTGAGCGTCACGAACTTCAAAACCGGCACGTTCGCGGCTTAGTCCACCAGGACCCATTGAGCTTAGTCGTCGCTTGTGAGCTAACTCAGACAGCGGGTTGATCTGGTCCATGAACTGAGAAAGCTGAGAGCTGGCAAAAAATTCGCGAACCGCAGCCACGATTGGTCGAGCGTTGATAAGCTGAGCTGGTGTAACGGTCTCGATTTCAGACATAGACATGCGGTCTTTAGCATTGCGCTCCATGCGCAGTAGTCCGATGCGGAACTGACGCTGTACTAGCTCGCCGACAAGCTTAACTCGGCGGTTTGCTAGGGAGTCAATGTCATCTGCAGGTTCTTGGGTGTTATTAAGTCTAATTAACTCAGCAATGATCGCTGTTAGGTCTTCTAATCGCATTACGCGATTTTTAGCGGTGTTTGGTACGTCTAGATCAAGTCGCTTATTAATCTTGTAGCGACCGACTCGGCTAAAATCAAAGCGCTTAAAGTTAAAGAACATGTTCTCAAGCAAAGATTTTGCGTTTTCTACAGTTGCAAGATCACCAGGTCGAAGTCGTCTGTACACTTCAATTAAAGCCTCGTTGGTGTTTTTGCTTGGGTCTTTAGCGAGGGTTGCTTCAATGTAATTAAGTTTGCCGGTATCAACATGAGCAAAGTGCTTCTTGATTTCTTCAGCAGTTCCTAGTCCGAGCGCTCGAAGCAAAGTAGTAACAGTAATTTTTCGGCGTCGGTCGATCTTTACATAGATTGCACCATTAGCGGCTGTCTCAAATTCAAGCCAAGCGCCGCGTCCAGGAATAACCTTGGCGCCGTACTGGTTTCCGGCTGCGCCTTGGTCTGCAGTAAAGAAAACCCCAGCCGATCGAATTAGCTGGGATACTACGACACGCTCTGCACCGTTAATAACAAAAGTGCCTCGGTTGGTCATGCAAGGATAGTCGCCTAGGTAAATTTCTTGCTCTTTAACTTCGCCGGTTACTTTGTTGGTAAGCTCAACAACTGCTTTAAGAGGTGATTCGTAACTAACGTTGTTTTCCCGAGCTTCTTGTTCGCTCATCTTGGGATCTTCAAAATGATAGTCTTTAAATCTTAGTTCTAGTTTGGTCCCGGTGTAATCTTCGATTGGATTTACTTCTTCAAAGATTTCGCCCAAACCATCTCGAATAAACCAATCATACGATTGGCTCTGGTGATCGATTAAATTTGGAACCGACAAAATCTCGTCGGTTGCAGTGAAATATTGTCTTTTTGAATTTGCTGGCTTTTTGGTTTTATCTGAAGTGCGCGCTGTTGCTTGAGCCATGTATAAAATGATCCTCCTGGTTTATATCTGGCTAATATCGAATGAAGATTACTAAGCTTTTGTCGTCATCCACGCATATTATTTCTTGCGCACACCGAAAGACACCGGACTTATTCTACTTCTTAACCGTTCAGTGTGATTAAGTTTTAGCTGAAAGTCAAGCTTTTTTTGTGTTTTTCTTGGCCGGGTCTTCAACTTGCGGCGCAGCCTTGATGACGGCATCAATAAGACCGTAGTCTTTGGCCTCGGCAGCCGACATGTAGTAGTCGCGCTCCATATCTTCGTGGATTCGCTTTTTAGGTTGGCCGGTGTTTTTGGCCATAATGTCTTCTATCAGTTGTTTGATCTTAAGGCTTTCCTCGAGGTCGATCTGCATATCAGTGATGGTGCCGCGAGCGCCCGATGATGGCTGGTGAACCATGATCTTACTGTGAGGCAAAGCAAATCTCTTACCTTTTGCACCAGATGACAGCAAAATTGCAGCGGCGCTGGCAGCCATACCGACAGCAATAGTTTGTATATCAGGCTTAACAAAGTTCATGGTGTCATAAATTGCCAAGCAATCGTAAACGCTGCCGCCTGGGCTGTTGATATATAAAGAGATGTCCTTGTTAGGGTCTTCATGTGCGAGATGCAGTAACTGCGCAACAATCAGGTTAGCGGTGTGTTCATTAACGTCGGTTCCCAAAAAGATGATGCGCTCTTTTAAAAGCCGCGAGTAGATATCGTAGGCGCGCTCCCCCATGTGGGTTTGTTCGATAACTGTTGGTACGAGAATTGAGTTTTGTACTGACATAACACAATTGTATGAAATTAGCAGTCTTGGGTCAAGAGTGCTAAGTTGGATTGCCGATGGGGTTCTTTGCAGCTGGCTAGTTAGGAATTTATTGGTGAAGCCCTAGGAAAGGCGTAGCTGTAGCTACGGAGTAGTCGGACTGGAGCCAAAAATTACTAAATAGACGCTGGAAATGAGCCTAGTGGTGATGCAACTTAGTAATCTTGACCCTAGTCAAGAGTGCTAAATGCTTATCGTTCGGGCTTATTGTTTGGCTGCTTGGTTTGAGCTTGAAATCGCTATCGCATCAAAGATAACTAAGAGCGTGAGTTCTGACGTGCTATTCTGTCTAGCTTGCTCGAGAGTAAGACTTTGGATAACCCGCTCTACAACCTCCGGATCGGTTTCGACACCAAAGTGTTCTTCAGCCGCCAACAGGACCTCAACGACATCCAGGTCATCAAGTGTTTCTGTGTCTTCGTAGTCTTTGAACTGCTTATCTAAATCAAGAGGGCCATCTTGTGCCAAGACACCAGCACAAACTTCCTCAAACTCACCAAGAGCGGCTAGATAAGCTGCTTCTTGTTCTGCTCTATTTGCTTCAGTCATTCTGTTGCTCGCTTAGTTGCCCGTTATTTAACCCGCAGACTGCACCAAGAAGTTGAGAGCTTTCTCGGTCATAATCTGAGACGCAATCTTTTGTTGAGCCGGAGGAGTGTCTAGCTCGCGCTTCATTTGCTCGTCAGGGTACTGCTCTTTAAGAAGAGCTGTGCGAACTTTTCGCTCATCTTCTGAGACTTCCATCTTTTGCTGATCGGCGATTTCTGCCAGTGCCAGTCCACACTTAACTCGGTGCTCTGCCTGTGGTCGAATCTCAGTCTCAACTAGCTTTTCGTGGCTCATCTTTTGTTCTTTGAGGTATTCATCAATGGTTTGACCGCGGTACAGCAAGTTTTGGCTGAGCTCTTGGAGCATCTGAGCTTCGTGCTCTTTAACCAAGCTCTCGGGTGCAGTTATTTTAGACTTAGCGACTAGCTCGTCAACCAGCATGTCTCGGTACTTAGTTTCGGCTTTTTGATCTTGCTCGGTAATCAGGTGGGTCTTAATATCTGCTTTAAGATCGTCGAGCGTCTTAAACGGACCGATGCTCTGGGCAAACTTATCATCGAGCTTGGGTTCGGCTCGCTCGTTTACTTTTTTAACCGTGACTTTAAATGTAACTTTCTTGTTTGCTAGCGGAGCGTGGCCGTAATCGGCCGGGAATGTTAGTTCAAACTCTTTGGTTTGAGCTGGCTTGGCGCCAATGAGTTTATCTTCAAAACCAGGAATAAAGGTGTTGGATCCAAGTTTAAGTGGATAATCATTACCCTGGGCTCCACCGACTGGCGCTTTTGCTTCATCAAAGCCTTCGAAGTCAATTATTACTTCATCGCCCTTTTTAGCAGCTCGCTTTACTTCTTTGGTCTCGGCCATGCGCTCTTTAAGCTGATCTAAAACAGTTGTGATGTCTTTGGCTTCTACCTTTGGCTTTGGCTTTTCGACACTTAATTTAGATAGGTCGGCTAGTTTGATGTCGGGAACAATCTCGACCTTAGCGACAAAGGTTAGTTGGCTAAACGGAACAAATGACTTAACTTCAACTTCTGGGCCGCTGAGGGTGCGGAGCTTGTGCTCAGAGAGAGCTTCAATAAACAGCTGATTCAAGGCTTCGTCTAAGAACCGAGAGTGAAAGTACTTTTCATCAACTTGCTTCTCAACAATATGAAGTGGTGCTTTTCCTTGTCGGAAACCCGGCGCACTAACTTCTGGCTGGAGCTTTTTAAGCGTATCTTTCTTAACTTTTGTAAGTAGTTTCTCGTCGGCTTCGATGTGGATCTCGGCCTGTCCTTCTGCTGATTTCTTGAGTTTGCTTGGCATTGTGTCTTCTTCTTTCAATAACTAGATCTTAACAAGGTTCGATACTAACAGATTATGGATCTGGAGTCTAAGGTTTCACTTTCTGGGAAATTTCTTCGAGTGAGAGTTTTTCTTCTTCCTGAGTTTTAACGTTGCGCAGAATGAATCGTTCTTGGTTTAGTTCTTCTTCGCCAACAAATAATAGGTATGGGACGTGCTTGGCTACGCCGCTTTTAGTCTTTTTGTCGGCTTTTCGCGTACTAATATCTAGTGCAACATTAAGCCCAGCTTGGCGGAGCAAACGCGCAACACCTTGAGCTTGGCGCAGAACATCGCCAACGGCCACTATGTAAACATCGGTTTCAGATCGGGGTTCTGGTTTTAAGTTGTGAACTTCTAAAAAGTCGAGCATGGTAACGTCGCCAACGCCGAAGCCAGCGGTTGGAACCGGTTCAACACCGAACATGCCAACCAGGCCGTCATAACGACCGCCGCCGAATAGTGAGCGGTTGTTGTCGGGGCTGTTATCAAAGACCTCAAACACGATGTCGGTGTAGTAATCAAAGCCACGCATCAACGAAACATCAAAGTTAACGTTGGTAATGCGGTTATCGCGTAGATGCGTAAAGAGCAGCTGAATCTGCCGAACCGGACCAGCCTCCCGGATTTGCTCGGGCAAGTCGCCCATACTTTTGGCTTCTACTAGCTCTTTTAGCTTATTAACTCCTTCTTGGGTTCCCATAATCTGCATGGCTTCTTCTTCAAAGGCCGATTGCTCCATTTTGGCGCGGCGATCGAGTAGTTTCATCATGTGATGCGACTTTTCGCCGTCTAGCTCAAGGTAATCGGCCATGATGATGGCGGTTAGCTGGCGAGAGTTAACTTTAATGGTGTACATGTCGTCAGTTGCGCCGATAGCAGACATTAAGTCGTGAGCAATGCTAATAAGTTCTAGTTCGGCATCAATCGTTTCTACGCCAAAGATATCGACGTTGAGCTGCCAGTGTTCACGCAAACGACCGCGCTGTGGGCGTTCGTAGCGCCAGAGGTTAGGTATCGAGTACCATCGGGCAGGATAACTAAGCTCTTGGCGACGAGCCGCTACCATCCGAGCAACAGTTGGGGTCATCTCAGGGCGCATGGTTACGTCTCGGCCACCGCGGTCTTCAAACCGATAGCTTTGCTGATCTACTAGCTCTTCGCCGCTTTTAGCTCGGTAGATCTCGGTTTCTTCGAGCATTGGGCCGTCGTATTCTTCGTAGCCGTAAGATTCCACCACTTTGCGCCAGGTGCTGAATAGATACTTTTGCAGTCGTTTGTCTTCGGGATAGAAGTCCCGCGTGCCTTTATAGCCTTGGCTTGATAGTTTCATGGGTGTAATTGTACAGAAAGTAATCAAATCTCAGAAATTGAGATTGATTCGCCTCAATCACTGGTAGTTTCATTCTTACCTCTTGCTCAAACCACGAGGAGATGTCGGATCTGAAGCTATAAAAGCTGCATCCAAAAGAGAATACATGCGAGCAAGCGAGCGAAAAAGCTGATCCAGTAACTCTACTTTTCTTTGCTTACTGGTGGTTTTGTACGGTAGGGTATCTCTCCGGGCGTGGTAGACAGAACCGACTGGAGAGTATTAGTTTCATTCTTGAGATGATCAGAAGCATACTTTAAGAGCACTCTTGTGTCGAGAAGTGCAATCCTGAATGCTTTTGCCTGCTGCACGACACTACTTTCAAATGCATTTTTAGAAGCTTGTTCTGCCTCCTGCAATTTGTAAAATGGATTAACAATCAGAATGCCCCTTACGGTCTCCTCGCGCGTATCATCAGTGAGTCGTGCAATAACCTGACGTAAATCCTGTTCGGAGGCACCTTTTGTATCGTGGCCTTTAATCTCTACCGGGACTTGAAGCCCTGCAGCTAAGGTAAGATTGCCATCCTCCATATTTGTTTCAGTAGCAGCATAATCGATACCTAGTTTCTTTAAAGCATGGTCGACACATTGCTCTAGAGTTTTACCCTTGAACGCCACAACACCCTTTAGCTGCTCATACTCGGCTAGATCAGAGCTGATAGCTTCACGCCTATCAGTAGCGTCCATTATAGTTTGTTTAAGCGTACTGTCTTCTTCTCTTAGATCTTTTTCGCCCGGTAAGGTAATCTGCTGATAACGCTTGGGAAGCTTGAGATCAACCTGTTCTAAGGGTGCATAACAGTCAATGAGTTCATTTATTGTGCTTTCTTCGGACGGGTTATTATTATCAAACAATGGAGGCAACATATCGACAGTCCCTCCTTTGGGCCCGTTGTTAGGCTGTTGAAAGGTAATACGAAAAGCTGCATTTTTTTCATGATTAGTGCGTGCCAGGGAAACTAGGACATACTCCATGTCAGATATAGCAAATTGTCTAGGATTATCTTTAAAAGCAACTCGCCAACCCGTAACTTTTTTAAGGTAAGGTAAGCTAGTATCCTTAGTCTTGAACGTTCTACCATTTTCGACATCATGATCTATGGAAAACGGGAATAGCTCATAACTTGTGAAGGCACGAAATTGAGCAGGAGGGGCGACGATAAAATGTATGTGCGTGGTTCCGCGCAGGGCATCTGCAACGCCCTTGCGGATAGATCTAATAACTTCAGTGTGGGCATTGGTCGTCTCAAAGGAGTCTCTGTTTAAATCAGGTAAATATATGATGACATTCTCATAGTCGCCGATGAGTGGGTTTTCTGTTTCCATACGCCGCCACGAATAAACATCACTGTTGCGATACTTTCCACCAGCTCCAATGATAAGCAACTTCGAGGCCATAAACTTATTATATCATTTATACCCTGTTGCTGACCGAGGAAACAGACTGCCTGTGCACCCCTTGATAGACAAAGTCAGCTCCTGCCAGGACTGACTTTGGGCCAATGGGGCGACGGACAGCGCTCGGTCCGCCAGCGGGCGGATCCGGGCTAACCTTCCCGCTCTCCGCCTAAGGCGGATCACTCGCTGAAGGTTCAAGACTCGTCATCTTCACCAAATAAAAACAGCCCCTAGCGGGACTGACTTTGGGCGAAAGGGGCGGCCTTCGGCCCGTTTCCTCGCATGCTCTCCGCCTAAGGCGGATGCGCGTGCTCGTCACGAATGAACCTCCGGCTACGCCGGTACGGTTCAAGACTCTACACACTCACCAAAAACAAAAACCAGTCCTTCGACTGGTTCTTCTTTTTGGTGGGGGCGAAAGGACTTGAACCTTCACGCATTGCTGCACTAGCTCCTAAGGCTAGCGTGTCTACCAATTCCACCACGCCCCCGTAAAACCTTACGTATTGTACTAAATTGCCCCTGAGGTGGCTACTATTTACGGTAAAAACTTAAATGTGCACCAGCGTACTTGCGAGTATCAAGTTGTTTTAGGCCCGGAATCTCGATTGGATCTCCGGGGTGCGAGAGCACAAATAGTCCGTCATCCTCGAGCAAACCAGCCAGTGTTTCTAGATGATCCTCAACTACGTGATCGTACGGTGGATCGCAAATAATAACGTCAAAGCGCTCATCTCTAGCCTGCTTAGCCCAAGAATCAACGTTGGCTTTGGTGACGTGAACTTCGTTCTCGGTTAGCCCTAGGGCTTCTACGTTGCTCTCTATTACTTCAAAAGCGTGATGGTCTTGCTCAACAATATGAGCAAACTTGGCGCCGCGACTTAGCGCCTCAAAAGCAATCGCCCCACTGCCGCCGTAGGCATCAAGCAGCCTTAAACCTTCTAAGTCGCCTAAGACGTTAAACAGAGCCAAACGAGCGCGTTCGCTCATGGGGTGAGTGCGCCGGCCGTTAGGCGTCTGAATCTGTCTATTTCTTAGTCGTCCGCTGCTTATTCGCATTTTTAACCTCCGTGGTCAGTCCAGCATCTTCCAGAGCCAGGTACCAAGCACAGGTTACTGTAGTAATTATCTTAGGCATCAATTCGTGTTTAGTTTGTCGGGCAAGCTTTGTTGTCCAGCCCTGCTTATTAAAAGTCTCGTACATGTTCATCATGGCGATGTCCCGAGCTGTGCGCTTAAAGTATTCGGCCAAGCCGATTCTTTTCATCAACTTAACGTCGGCCTGTGACACTTCTAGGTTGCGAAACGTCAACGGAGCCACAATAGTTGCCACGCCGCCTTCGTAGAGCATGTGATTGGTCATTAAGCCCTTAACTCCCCACATGAGCCAGTTATTCCTGAGTGTCTCGCGCTTAGTTTCGCCTTTGGCTTTAATCTTATCTTTAACAGTTACGCGGGTTTCGTTGCCCTCACCTAAGCGCAGGGCAGCCAGTTCTTCCTCCAGCGGAAAGTGATGGGCTGGAGTTAAGCCATCAACCATGGCGTGCGAGAGCCAAGAAGCTTCGAACGCGGCTTTCTCCATGTCACCCTGCTTAAGATCTCTCACCAACTTGTTGTAGTGATCACGAATAGTCGAGAGAATCTCGCCGTCGCCCGGATCAAACGGGTCGTAAAAGTGCCACGGCTCGTTTTGGCCAGGACTTTTAGCCTTAATGCCGTCTGGGCCGTTTCGCCCCTCAAAGTGCGTAATTAATCGACTCGAAGGAAAATGCTCAACCGAAGTAAGACGCCCTAATTTCTTCCGAGCGACTCGGTTGATCTTTTGGTGCGTCCCGACAATACTTCCAGATAAATTATGAAAAGTTGTGCCTGAGTACATTTTTTCCTTTTAAGTAGTTCGCCTAACCGAGTGGAGAGGCTCTTATCAATTAAGTCGCGTGATGGCACTGAGGCGCATCACGCGTTGGTAAAGCTCCTCATATTCTAGCAGCTTTTTGGGTTCTTGAACCAATTCCGTGGCCAGCTCTTTGATGAGTTTTAAGCTGCGACTATCGCTGATCGGCGCAAACTTTAAATCTAACTGCCCGTGCTGTCTTAGACCATAAATCTCGCCCGGTCCTCTAAGTTTTAGGTCTAGTTCTGCCAGCTCAAAGCCGTTGTGGCTTTTTTCTAGCTCAGTTAGGCGGCGAGACGGACTGTCGCCGCTACTAGGAATTAAATAGCAAAATGCTTGCTGCCCGCGGCGGCCGACTCGTCCACGTAGTTGATGGATCTGAGCCAAGCCAAAGCGCTCTGCGCCTTCAATTACCATGATCGAAGCTCCAGGAACATCAACTCCAACCTCAACCACCGTAGTTGCAATTAAAACGTCTAGTTCGCCGTTAACGAACTTGAGCATGATTTTGTCGCGCTCATCTGACTTTAATCGTCCATGCACCACAGCTTGGCTATAGCCTTTTAGTAATTTAGAGAGCTCATTATCTAGATCGGCCACGCTACGCGTTGGCCCTAACTCATCGGTATCAATTTTGGGCGCTACTACAAAAGCTTGGCCGCCCTTGCTCAGCAAGCTTGCGACTTGCTTATAAAGTCCGCTCCTATTATTTGCGGCCCAGAGTTTGGTCTTGGTTGGCTTGCGATTGGCTGGCATTTCCGCGATCACAGAGATATCGAGCTCACCATACAGAGTTAGGGCCAGCGTGCGCGGAATCGGCGTCGCCGACATTGTTAGCATGTGTGGCACTGGAGTTCTGCCTAGCAACTGTCGGCGCTGATCTACGCCAAAGCGGTGCTGCTCATCAATGACAGCAAGTTCAAGCTTCTTAAAGACCACGCTCGGCTGCAAAATTGCGTGCGTCCCCACCAAAATATCGATATCACCGTCTTTTAGGCGTTTCTTGAGCTCCGTTTTACCTCTGGCAGTTTGCGAGGCTGTTAGTAGTCCGACAGTTAGTTTGTACGGAGCTAGAATGCTCTCTAGGGTCTGCGCGTGCTGCTTGGCCAATAGATCAGTCGGGGCAACAAAGGCCACTTGCCCGCCGCTTAGTGACACATTTAATGCTGCCAATGCGGCGACAACGGTTTTTCCCGAGCCGACGTCACCCTGAAGCAAACGATTCATTGGCTTACTAGACTGCAGGTCCTGCAAAATATCCCAAGCTGAGCGTTTCTGGCCCGGCGTTAATTTAAACGGAAGCTCGGCTACTAGTTGTTTGGTCACACTTTCATTAAAGGTAACGTTAGCTGCTGGCAAACCATGGAGTTGCTTTCTGGCTAACGCGCCGACGATTGATAGCGCAAAAGTTTCTTCCCAGGCTAGGCGGTTGCGAGCATCTTCTAGTTTTTGGGCGGAGCTGGGAAAATGAACTTCTCTTAGCGCTTGGTCGCGGCTAACCAGACCAGCTTGCTTAACTGCTGTGTCTGGCAAGGTTTCTGGTATGCGAGGTAGCGACTTTAAGACCCCGCGCACCGCTCTTCTGATGGCTGTAGAGGTTAGACCTCTGGTTTGACGATAAATGGGAATAATTCTTGCCGTGTGCGCAGGAAAGTCAGATGCTAGTTCGACCGATGGGTTCATCAGGGTAAATCGACGTCTTGCAAACTCCAGCGAGCCTGATAGGTAGTATTCTTCGTTTGATTTAAGGGCGGCTGCTCGGTAGGGCTGATTAAACCAAACGGCACTTAACTTACCGCTGCCGTCATCTATTACCGCTTCTGTAACGTGTAGCCCCCGCTTGCTGTACCGACTGCGCACCGATGAAATCTGGGCCTTTACTGTAATCTCGCCCGGCTTAACGAGGCGAATTTCCTGAATGTTTGAGTAGTCTTCATACCGTCGCGGCATAAAGTTAACTAGATCCGAAACTGTTTCAATACCTAACTGTCCAAATAGTTTGGCTGTTTTGTCGCCCACTCCTTTTACGGTGGCTATCGAGTTGCTGAGCTTCATGTTCTCTTTAAGGATACACTCTCGCGTTATTGATGCGTAAATTAGCCTTGATTCAGCCATAAGCATGGTATACTTGCAGCATAAATAAGACGGTATCACAGACAACGAAATACAGGGGTTATGGCTAAGAAACCATCACTTAATAAGTTAGGAAATTCATATAGTCGCGCTAAACGGAATGCAAAAAGCGCTGCTGGTTTAGGCCGTTCCAGCAAAACTCGTCGCAAGAGCGGCAATAGCGTTAAGGTTTACGCCGGTCGTAGTGGAAGCAGCCGTTCTGCCAAAGCCCAAAGGAAAGCTGCCAGACTGTCCGCATTGCCGACCTCACGAACTAAGCGCTGGTTATACAAACTTCGACCTAGCTACTTGATGGCCTTCTGGTTCAGCCGAGACGGTGCAATCATGGCCATGAAGGTGGCAGGTATTGGTATGGCAGTAATGGTGGTGCTTGTTTTGGCCTTGTTTGCCTTTTACCGCCGCGACCTCGGTGATCCTCGGAACATTAATTACGGAAGTTTAACAACAAAGTTCTACGATCGAACCGGACAACACTTGCTTTACGAGGTTTACGGAGCTGAAAACCGGGTACCAGTTGAGTTTGATCAAATATCTAATAACGCTAAGTGGGCAACCATTGCCGTAGAGGATAAAGACTTTTATAAACACGGCGGATTCAGTGTCTCGGGCATTATGCGCGCTGCACTTAATAACGTACTTAAAAGAGACAACACCCAGGGAGGATCAACCCTAACGCAGCAGTTTATTAAGAACAACTTCCTAACCGGCGAGCGCACCTACACTCGTAAAATAAAAGAGCTCATTCTAGCCGTGGAGCTGGAACGACTTTATACCAAAGACGAAATTCTGGCCTTTTACTTAAACGAGATTCCATATGGCGCCCAAGAGTACGGAATTCAGGCGGCCTCGCAGAGCTTCTTTAAAAAGGATGCTAAGTTCTTGACCATCGACGAAGCGGCGATTCTAGCTGCCCTTCCGCAAGCTCCTAGTTATTACTCGCCTTATGGAGGAAACACCGAGGCTTTGGTAGGACGCCAGCACTACGTAATCGATCAAATGCTTGGCCAGGGATACATCACCGAAGAAGAAGCAAACGAAGCCAAGGAGATCAATACGCTGGCAAAGATTACTCCTTCAAAGGAGCGCAGTCTTTATACCAACATCAGAGCGCCGCACTTTGTTCTAGAAGTTCAACGTCAGCTCGAAGCAAAATATGACCCTCAAGTTGTTCAGACTGGTGGCTTAAAGATCATTACAACCCTTAACTACAACATGCAGACTAAAGCCGAGAAGGCCGTAAAACAAAACATGAAGACTGTTCTGGCTCCGCCGAGCGGTGGTTCAGGAAACAACGCGGCCCTAGTTTCGGTCGACAACCAGACCGGACAGGTTATGGCGCTAGTTGGTAGCCGAGACTTTGACTACCCAGGCTACGGAGCCTTTAACGCCGCCACGTCAGGGCGTCAGCCAGGTTCTAGCTTTAAACCGTATGGATACGCAGAATTGTTTAAAAACAAGCGCTGGGGAGCTGGTAGCGCCATCTACGACACCTCTACAGACTTTAATGGTTATCGGCCAAACAACTTCGACCGTGGCTTCCGCGGCAAAATGACGGTCCGGACGGCACTCGGTGAATCTCGTAACATTCCAGCCGTTAAGGCCTTGTACATTGCCGGCGTAGATAATGTGATAGATCAAGCTAAAGCTATGGGCGTAACCTCACTTGGCGATTCGAGCGCCTACGGCCTCAGTCTTATTCTAGGATCAGGAGAAGTTAAGCTAACCGAACACACACAGGGCTACAGTACTTTTGCTAGAGGTGGCATATATAAAGAACAAGCTTGGGTTCTGAAGGTAGAAAACAGCGACGGTGAGGTCCTAGAAGAATGGCAACCAAGTGAGGGCGAGCGCGTTCTAGACGAAGACATCGCCTACATTGTGACCGACATTCTAAAAGACGATAGCGCCCGCGTTGGAACTTTTGGAGCCAACAACCCTGACTTCAATATTCCTGGCCTCACCACGGCCTCAAAGACCGGAACTACGGATGAAGCTCGCGATGGTTGGATGATGGGTTACACGCGCCACTACAGCACCGGAGTCTGGGTCGGAAATCATGACAACCTGCCTATGAATAGCGCCACCGCCAACCAGACTGGACCAATTTGGACTCAGTTTATGCGCGAAGTCCATAAGAACAAGCAAAACGTAGATATCTTTGAAACCATGCCAGACAGTGTTCAGAGAATTCGCATGGACCGAAGTACTGGATATACTGCTGGAGCCACCACCCGCGATAGCTACTGGGACCTTTTCCCAAGTGGATATGAAAGGCAGTTCCCAGGAGACAATACTCAGCAAAAAGTCACAATCGACACGGTCTCTAACCGCTTAGCTACAGAATGTACTCCGGACCGCGCCAAGAAGGTTATAACCTCAGGACGACGCTGGCCAGAGATCCTGCCAGATGATCCAGCGTTTGGTGCCTGGTCGGCTAGCGCCGGTTATGGATCAGGTGGAGCGGCTTACACCCGAGAGGAAGATAACATCCATAAATGCTCAGACACACTGCCCGAAGTCAGCCTAGACGTCAGCAACACCTCGGGGTCGACCTATCGATTTGCAGCGACTGTAACGCAGGGCACTCACCGTTTGACTAATCTTAACTTTAGAGTCAACGGACAAATTGTTAGCGCTAAAAAAATCAACAGTAGCGGAACATACGTTTACTTCCACACCTTCACCAGCAGCGGCAACCGAAATGTGTCGGCCGAGGTTGTCGATAATGCGCTTTACGACAACACCGACTCTACCACCGTAACTGGTTCGTCGTTATCTTTGAGCGAGATTATTTCTGGTAACGACTTTGCCACCTTTAGCTGGAGTGCGAGCGGCTATTCAGCACCCGACCTTGAGATATGCATCATATCTATTGGCTGTGAGGACGTAGGTAGCAATCCAGAAACGTTTTCCGATAATGACATCGGTCTTGGCGATACGCTAATTGCATTCTTGCGCGTTAAAGGTTCCGGAACTAAATCCAGTAATATTAGCTTTACTGTCGGGCCTTAGTCTCGCCATCTCTTGGAGCAAGTTCAGCAAATAGCATTTTGCCAGCTTGAGTCTGAAAGGTCTTACTAAAGGTAACTGAGACTGACTTGCCAATTTTGCCCGCTGCGTTGTCAACTACCACCATAGTTCCGTCGTCCAAGTAGCCAACACCCTGTTTTGGACTGCTACCCTTTTGAATTATCTTGACCTGTCTGGTTTCTCCGGGCAACACGATCGGTCGCATTTGCTGAGCTAACTCGTTGACGTTTAAGACCGTAATTCCTTCGATGTCTGCAACCTTGTTGAGGTTGTAGTCGGTTGTATACAGACGTGCCTTGAGCTGCTTTGCTAAAGCCACGAGCTTGTCGTCGACTTCTGCAATCTGCTCAAAGGCACCGCGCTCAATCCTAACTTTACAGTTTTTACTTTCTTGTAGCTGCTTTACGACATCAAGACCATAACGCGCGCGTTCGCGTTTGTGTGGATCCTTGCCGTCTGCCAGCATTTGCAGCTCTGCTAACACAAACTGCGGTATCACTAGGTTCTCGGGCATAAAGCCGCTAGCCGTTAGCTCTAAAATTCTACCGTCTATAATTGCGCTGGTATCAAGTACGACGGCAACACCGCCGCTGGCATTTAAAGCTTTCTTTGGTCTTTCAAAATAAGCCAAAAGCACGATGAATAACGTTACTGTACTGATTGCTAGGGCTAATATTTCCATAATTATTATTTCCTTATTTGATTGTTAAATACTTATTGAGCGCGTCTCTAACAGTAGTGACTGGTTTTACAAAGTCGTTACGTGCACTTTTTGGACCAACTGCGTACTTAAAGCCTAGCTTCTTAGCTTCACTGCTGCGTCGATCTGCCATGTGAACGTGTCTAACTTCACCGCTTAGCCCAACCTCTCCAAAAACTACCGCATCTTCGTTGAGCGCCATCCCTTTAGCAGCCGACGCAATGGCCATACAAACCGCTAGATCTCCGGCTGGCTCGACAATTTTTAGCCCGCCCACAACATTGATATAAACATCCATGTCGCTTAAATCGAGCTTGGTGCGCTGGCTTAGGGTTGCGATCAGTAGGTTAAGACGATTTAGATCAAGGCCCGAAGCAGCTCGCTTTGGATAGCCAAAATGAGTTTTAGAAACCAAGGCCTGAACCTCTACTAGGATCGGGCGACTGCCCTCCATGGCTGCGTAAACCACCGACCCATCGCTTACCTGTCTTTCTTCGAGCAAAGCAGCTGAAGGGTTGGCAACTTCTTGCATGCCGCTGTCTTCCATCGAGAAAATTGCTGCTTCACCCACTGCTCCGTAGCGATTTTTTATGCCGCGCACAAATTTAAAGCCACCATAGCGATCACCTTCACACTCTATAACGACGTCTACAAGGTGTTCTAAAACTTTAGGCCCAGCGATAGAACCCTCTTTTGTGACGTGCCCAACCAGTATCAAGACCGAGCCACCAAGCTTTGCGCTGCGACTAAGTAGCTGAGCGGAATTTGTTATCTGACTCAACGACCCAGGCGACGAGCTGATGTCACTTCGACCCATGGTTTGGATTGAGTCTACAATTACCAAGCTGTACTTATTAGATGTAATGGTAGCTGAGATGTCGTCAGCACTTGTGCTGATAGCAATATCTAGATTTGGTGCCTTCAGCCCCAGACGATCAGCCCTTAGTTTTATTTGATTAGCAGATTCCTCACCACTTACATACAACACCTGATGCCCGGCCGCAACCGCCGCAGCCAGCTGAATCAATAAAGTCGACTTGCCTATTCCTGGCTCACCAGCAATTAAGAGGACGCTGCCCGGAACCATCCCTCCACCCAAGACAACATCCAGGCTTTGGTAGCCACTCTTAAGACGCTTCATTGAGTTCTTAGAACTGGTTTTTGCTAGCTTTTCGGGCTTGAGCGTTTTACCAGCACTCACACCTGTGATTACGGCTGGAGCTTCTTCTACTAGGCTATTCCATTCGCCACAAGTAGCGCACTTGCCACTCCACTTAGGACTGCCTGCTCCACACGACTCACATACAAACTGAGCGACTTTTTTTGCTTTAACCATAATATCTATACCAGTATATCAGCCAGGACCTTAGATGCTGATTAAAGATCTTGATAGGTGCTGTCTATGGCTCGGTACAGATCCATTCCTCGGTATGAGAGTTGGCGTCTGGCTTCAACAAGTCGGTTGTGTTCCTTGATGTCGGCGTTGATCTGATCTACTAGCGCGTTGTATTGCCGCTGTAAGCTTCTCAGAGCTTCTGTAGACGCATTTAGATCCTCAACCAACAAGTTATACTCAACAACCATCTGATTGTACTGGGCCGTCCTGCCTTGACTCTCCAGCTCATCAAGCTCTTCGTTCAGGCGATCGAGTTCGGCGCTAGTGTCTTTTACCTCTTGTGATAAGTCGGCAAACTGCGCAGATAACCCGTCAGCTCGAACTTTTGATGACTGTATTTCTTTAGACTTAGCTTCGATCCGCGTAGTTAAAGTTTCTACCCGGCGTTCGACACTAGAAAATGCCGCTTCGTAACTATCTGCTAAGGCCACGACTGCTAAGCGATCTACAAAGTACTGGCTATAATATTCTTCTAGCTCCGGACTGAGATCGGCGTATTCAGTTGGCAAAATCGAGTGAAGCTCGTTGTTTACTGATGACGGATCCTGGCTACGATATTGTTCGATTAGGCTTAAGATTCTCTCATCAGTAATTTCATTAAACTGGCGTAACAAAAGACCATCTACTCGCTCACGCTCATCCCCATCGAGGCGGTCGTAGGCGGCGTGCAGCATCTCATGAGCTGCAGTAACTTCTTCGATTCCATCTAATCTTGGGTCATCGACTGCCAGAATATAGATATAGCCAGAACTGTAGCATCCCAGCACCAACGAACGCTCAGTAGTAGGGCAGTTACTATTAAACTCTTGCTTGTCGTTAAGTTTCGGGTCGCCCACAAAGAACAGTCGCTCTCCGCGCGCAGAAAGCTGCGCTCGGTCTGCTAGCCGTGCAATCTCGGCCGATGGTGAATAGTCCCGAAGCTGCCACCAGTCACGAATTTCTTGCGCATTTAAAATGGCGAACGAGCTTAGCGCCATAACTGTTAGAGCAATTCCGTACGATACTAAACTGCCACTTTTTTTAGCCATAAAATTCTCTTTATGCTTTGATTCTACTCTTTGAGCGGCGCAAATGTAAGCTTACCGCGATTAACACCCACAGTTATAACAGTTCCGGGCGCATACTCATTTGTTAGCACGCCTTCGGCGATTCGGTCCTCGATTCGTTCCTGAATAACTCGTCGTAGTGGTCGAACGCCGTTGTGGGGATCGTAACCTTCGTCAATTAGCAGCTTCTTGGCTGCGGACTTAACCTCAATTCCAAGCTTACGAGTTCTTAAACGTTCGCTAAGTTCGTTAAGTTGTAAGTCGAGGACCTTCTTAACGTTTTCTTTAGTTAAAGCTCTAAATACTACCACTCGGTCAATGCGGTTTAGTAGTTCTGGTCGCATCAGCAGCTTTAAGTCATCCATAACATTGCCGACGTTTTGCTCGTGCAGTTCATCTAGTTCTTTTTTATCGCTAGATTGCTGGACCTGAAAACCAATGTTGGCTTCTTTCTGTAACTTATCGGCCCCAACATTGGAGGTCATTATGACAATGGTGTTAGTAAAGTCGACTCGCCGGCCTTTGGCATCTGTTAAGTAGCCGTCCTCTAAGATCTGCAGCAAAATGTTAAATACTTCTGGGTGCGCCTTCTCAATTTCATCAAGTAAAACTAGTGAGTAAGGATGTCGTCTGATCCTATCTGTCAGCTGATTGCTTTCTTCATAGCCGACATATCCAGCCGGGGCTCCAACTAGTCTTGAGACTGTGTGTCGCTCGCCAAACTCGGACATGTCAATTTTGACCAATGCATCCTCACTGGCAAAAAACTCTCGGGCCAAAACCCTAGCTAACTCGGTCTTTCCGACACCAGTAGGTCCTAAGAATACAAACGAACCAACTGGACGACGACCGTCGCCTATTCCTGAGCGATTGCGTCTGATTGATCGGGCCACGGCCTCAATAGCCTCACTCTGGCCAATGATGTGACGTCCCAGGTGCTTGTCTAGATCAATCAGGTATTTGGCTTCGCTCTTAACGACACGGCGTACGGGAATTCCAGTCATGGTAGCTACAACCTGAGAAATATCATCGCTAGTTAAAGTAATGCGGTCGTCTTTTACTTGGTCGCGTTTAAACTCATCTATCTCGCTTTGCAGCTGGCTCATCTTGGTCTTACATTCTGCCGCTAACTTGTAGTCTTCGGCTTCGGCAGCTTCTTCCATCCGTTCGGTAATAGCCTTGAGTTCCTTCATCAGCTTGCGTTGAGCTGGTGGAGTTCGTCCGCGCTCAATTCTTACGTGGGCCGCTGCTTCATCTACTAGGTCGATGGCCTTGTCTGGCATAAAGCGATCGTTAATATAGCGCTTGGCTAATCTAACCGCTTCGACAATCAGCTCATCAGTAATTTCCACGCCGTGAAACTCCTCATAATGTCGCTTTAGGCCGCGCAAAATTGCGATCGACTCTTTGGTGTTTGTCTCGGGGACAACGATGGGCTGAAAGCGACGCTCAAGGGCTGCGTCCTTTTCGATGTGTTTAGCATACTCATCAAGTGTAGTTGCGCCGATAACCTGAATTGCACCGCGAGCCAAGGCTGGCTTAAGGATGTTTCCGGCATCGATTGCGCCCTCGGCAGCACCGGCCCCCACCAGCAGATGCATTTCATCTATAAATACTATCGCGTTCTTTTCATTTGTCAGCTCTTCCATAACACGCTTTAGTCTGTCCTCAAACTCGCCTCGGTACTTTGTTCCGGCTATCATTCCGGCTAGGTCCAACATTATTATCCGCTTATCCAAAAGACTGTCTGGCACGTCCTCTTCGATAATTCGCTGAGCTAAACCCTCTACAATGGCGGTTTTACCGACACCTGGCTCACCGATTAGCACCGGGTTGTTCTTTGTGCGTCGATTAAGAATCGTGATCATGCGTTTGATTTGATCGGCGCGGCCGATAACTGGATCGAGATCTCCAGATCGAGCCCGTTCCGTTAAGTCCATGCCAAAGAAATCTAGGGCAGACCCTCGCTTCTTTTTAGTTGCAGCTCTTTTGCCAGGTGCAGGATGGTTGTGACCAGATTCAAACTGCTGGCGATTTAAAAACTGTTCAAGTTGCTCAAGCAATACGTCAACATCAACACTCATATCTTGTAGCAAGATCGTAGCTCGAGCGTTTTTTTGGCTGAGGATGCTGTAGAGAATGTGCTCGGTTCCGCAGTGTTCTTGATTAAACTCCTGAGCAACATCCCACGACATTCGTAGTGTTAATTTAGCGATTTCGCTCAATCCTTTAGAGTGGTCATTTAAGACCGCGGCTTTAGGCGTGAGGTTAAGGGCCATTTTTGCTCGGTCTAGGGTCACTCCGGTATCTTCGAGCATCTTGGCTGCTATCGACATTTCTTGAGCTAGCACGCCCAATAATATGTGTTCGGTTCCTATATAGGCTGAGCCTAAGCTGCGCGCAATTGCATCGGCATGTTTTAAGCTAGACCGCGCATTGTCGGTCAAGTGATTTACGAATTCATGAAATTCTGAAAACTGTGACATAGCCCTATTGTAGTTGTACTTTTATATTCATGCACAACTATTTTAGCGCGGTTAGCACTCACGGGTCAAGAGTGCTAATGATTTTATCGTCAGGAGTGTTGTGGGTAGCTTAGCTGCTATATTTTTGCGAGAACCCATGCAAGCAGTAGCCTTAGCTACTGTGCGGCGGGATCGCAGCAAAAAGACAGCAGATGGGCTGGCCACAGTGCTTCTGGCGGTGGATTAGTTAGCACTTTTGACCCGAAGGTCAAGAGTGCTAACCAGAGCCTTGTGCCACCTTGTTCTGTTCACTGATAGAATCAGTGATGCCAACAAGGTTCTTGGGCTGCTGCGTCGTCAGAATCTCCGATACTCCGCAGTAGTGCTAGTTGCACAACTAGCGTGCGTTTCTCGATTCTTCCTTGCATCGGCCTCAAGCACAAGGCTCTGGGTTTAGGAGATCAACGAAGATTCTTTATTGTTTGTCTTCTGGCTCTTCAGTATCAGATGAATCACTCGACTCATTTTCGCCGTGTTGATCAATCGCAGTTAGCAACGATTCTTCAAGTTCAGATTTTCGCTTTAAGCGGTTGGTCTTTTCTTGAGGCTTTTTAACTTCTGGCGCTGCAGCAGGCTTTTCTGGTTGCTTTGGCTCTTCGCGCTTGGTGTTGTCGCCGCTTAGGGATTCGATGTCAATTTCATAACCTGTTAGCTTGGATGCCAGGCGCACGTTTTGGCCGCTACGACCAATCGCAACAGATAGCTGATCTTCAGCCACTCTTACAGTGGCCTTCTTGTTCTTTTCGTCTAACACGACCTCTCCAACTTCGGTTGGTGACAGAGCGTTGGTAATAAGAGTTTTTGAGTCTTCGCTAAACTGGATGATATCGATCTTTTCTTGGTCGCCAATTTCGCCCATGACTGCTTGAACTCTGGTGCCGTGACCACCAACAAAGGTGCCAACGGGGTCAACGCCAGGAACAGAAGATGCTACGGCCAGTTTTGTACGAACTCCGGCTTCGCGA
The DNA here is from genome assembly GCA_041751215.1 of Saccharimonadales bacterium (SeqCode). Classification (GTDB taxonomy): domain Bacteria; phylum Patescibacteriota; class Saccharimonadia; order Saccharimonadales; family JBGSXW01; genus JBGSXW01. The sequence goes on from JBGSXW010000002.1 coordinate 157,665, forward strand.
GCAATCGTTTTGATCTCGACGGCGCCGTTTTCCATCTCCGGAACTTCATTGCGGAACAAGTACTCAATGAACTCGGTGGTAGCGCGAGACAAAATCAGCTGAGGACCGCGCGTGCTTTTTTCTACGTCCTTTAGAAAGACCTTGACGCGTGAGCCGGTTGAATAATGCTCACCAGGAATTTGTTCAGATGCCGGAATGATACCGGTGGCTTTGCCTAAGTCAACTCGAACAACTCGCGCCTCTACGCGTGAAACTATGCCGTTTAGAACTGTGCCGATCTTATCTTGATACTCACCTAACACAACTTCGCGTTCAGCCTCTCTAAGCTTTTGTAAAATTACTTGCTTAGCTGTTTGAGCTGCCACGCGGCCAAATGATTCTGGCTTCTCGATTAGTTCGACTGTTTCGCCGACCTGCGCGTTTTTTCGAACTAGCTGAGCGTCTTGAAGCGAAATTTCAACGTCGGGATCGGTAACCTCATCAACTACTTCTTTGCTAATAAACACCGTGACATCGCCAGTGTTTAAGTTGAGGTCCGCTCGAACCTCTTGTTCTTTGTCTCCAAAATCTTTACGAAACGCTGCTGCGAGTGCTTGGGACACAATTTCTTCAACTGCATCTTCTGGTAAGTTTTTCTCTTCAGCAATCTGCTTGATTGCTAAAACCAATTGTTTGGTCTCTAAGTCCATTATTATCTCCTTGATTTTTCTTGGTTAGCTTGTTTAATTGGGTTCTTAAATTTGAGTTCTTAAATGAAAAATGTCGACCTTTTGGCCGACGAACTGAATGCAATTATAGCTTAGGTTCGCTGCCCACGCAAGGGGTGGTACAAATCATGAAACCGTCACACAGTTTCATTTCATACTAAAACCATCCTGGCTGGCTGCAAAAGACTCACTGCTCGAAAACGTATCATTTAGATATGTTTTCTCCCATTTCGTCATTTTCGCTCAACCTAGTATGCTTTTATCAATGAAAGCAAACCATGAGACGGCTTCAACCCCAATGAAAAGTGTTCGCCGCTTGGCTAAAGAATATCGGCCAAAAAAGTACCAGCTCAATCTTTCGCTTTATCCTGACGAAATGAACTTTGCCGGAACCGTAAAAATCGAAGGCCATCTTGAAGACGCCAGGAGTGATATAACCCTCCACAGCAAGGACCTGAAAATTGTCTCAGTGAGCATTAACGGCAAAGACGCCAAGTTTAAACTAGATCCAGGCAATGATCAGTTGATAGTTTTAAGCAACAAGCTGCTCAATGCTGGAAGTCAGCTGGTAGAGATAAAGTTTTCCGGAACAATCACCGATCCTATGAATGGGATTTACCCGTGTCGTTTTAATTATCAGGGCCAGGCCCAGAAGCTGCTTGGCACTCAGTTTGAGTCACACCACGCCCGCGAAGCTTTTCCGTGTATTGATGAGCCGGCCGCTAAAGCAGTATTTGAGCTGACACTCAACACTCCTGCTGGCGAAACAGTCGTCGCCAACACTCCTATTAAGTCGCAGTCAACTAAGGACAAACGACAAGTAACCGAGTTTGAACCCACACCAATTATGTCCAGCTACCTACTGGCATTTGTGGTTGGCAATGTTAAGTACCTAGAAGCAAAAACCAAGCGCGGAACCCTGGTTAGGACTTATGCGACCCCTGATAACTATAAGTTCACACAGTTCTCGCTAGACATGGCAGTTAAAACCCTAGAGTTCTTTGAAGATTACTTTAAGATTCCTTACCCACTAGCCAAGTGTGACTTTGTCGCACTGCCAGACTTTGCCGCCGGGGCAATGGAAAACTGGGGATGCATTACTTTCCGCGAAGCCGATCTGTTAGTCGACCCAGAAAACACTAGCTTGCCACAAAAGGAACGAGTCGCGGTAGTAGTCGCCCACGAACTGGCTCATCAATGGTTTGGAAACTTGGTGACCATGGATTGGTGGAGTGACTTGTGGCTAAACGAAGGCTTTGCCAGCTGGATAGAATACCTCGCTGTTGACCATGAATTTCCGGAATGGAACATGTGGGCTCAGTTTGTAACAGAGGATCTTATTCGCGGCCAATCACTTGATGCCTTAGCTAATACCCACCCGGTTGAGGTTGAAATTCCCCACCCAGATGAAATCCGAAACATCTTTGATGCCATCAGCTACAGCAAGGGCGCAAGTGTTATTAGAATGCTTCATGCCTATTTAGGGCCAAAAGACTTTCAGCGCGGGCTACAAACCTACCTTAATCGCTACAAGTACGCCAACGCCTCTACGGATGATTTATGGGCAACACTTGAAGAGGTCTCAAAGAAACCAGTTAGCGAGTTTATGTCGGCTTGGACAAAACAAGCTGGGTTTCCAGTTGTGCATGCTTCGCGCCGCAGCGATACCATAGACCTTAAACAAGAACGATTTTTCTTTAGCACTAGAGAACGCAAAAGCATGCAGGATAAAACGCTTTGGCCTGTCGCTATTAATGCAACAGACCGGGCCGATAACTTTACGCTCACCAAAGCCCACGATCGCTGGAAAATCGGTGATACTAACGCGGTTAAGTTAAACCGCGACCAAACTGGATTTTACATGGTTCGGTACGATGAATCTTGGCTTGATGAGCTGTCCGCAGGTATTAAAGCCGGTAGCCTTTCCGAAATAGATAGACTTGGTTTGTTAAGCGAAGCCTTTACGCTGGCAAAGGCCGGATATCTGCCGACGGTTTCGGCACTAAACCTGCTTGGATCTTTCACCCAAGAGTCATCCCTGCCAGTTTGGGAGATCATACTTGGTCAGCTCGGAAGCGTCCGACGTGTCATGGAAGACGATAAACTTAGAGAACTAATCAAACCTTATGTTGGTGAATTGGTTGCTAAGCAGCACGACCGTCTTGGCTGGAAAGAAAGCGACAGTGATAGTCACCAAGATAAAATTTTGCGACCAATTATGTTAGGTCAGGCCAGTTTTGCTCAGAATCCTGATGTTGTAAAAGAATGTCTAGCGCGCTTTGACAAAATGAAGCAGCCCAGCGACGAGAACCCAGACATTCGGCCTGTTGTTTATGGCACGGCTGCGCGCGAAGGTGACAGCAAAACCTACGACAAACTCTTTGAGTTTTATACTAAGAGCGACTCAGCACAGGAAAAGGGCATCTTAACCGGAGCACTTACTGGGTTTAAACAGCCTGAACTCGTCAAACGAGCCCTCGATACTATTAGGACTGATGAAGTTAGGCTGCAGGATGTGCTGTATTGGACAGGCGGATTGTTTGCGAACCGACATGGCAAAAAGCAGGCCTGGGACTGGATGACAGACAATTGGGACTGGATAGAAGAAAAGTTTGGCAACGATATAATGATGATGACCGGATTCCCATTGCAAAGTGCGCGAGCGTTTACGAGTGAGGCCGACGCAAAACGATACGAAAAGTTCTTCTCAAAAGTTAACAAGGGCGGATTGGACCGACCAATCAAACAGGGTTTAGAGACAATACTCTGGCAAAGTGACTGGAAAAAGCGAGACGCGGCCGCAATTAATCAATTCTTTTCGAACTGGAAGCCTAAAGACTCTCAATAAAATCAGTAACCTCTAGGTTTTTGCCAGAAACCTCTAGCGCACTGAGCACAAAATCACCGCCCCATTGGTTGGTTGCGACCCAGTGCTTGGCTGCAAACTCCATCTGGTTCAGCTTTTTGGGCGTAATGTAATCGAGCCCGCCGCCCTGCTCAGAGGTTCGACGATACTTAACTTCTACAAAGTAGATGGTTTGCTTCTTCCTAACGATGACATCAATCTCGCAAAAACGAGTTTGCCAGTTTTTCTCAATCAGCTTAAAGCCTTGTTCCTTAAGCCAATCAGCCGCCTTAGCTTCTGCGGCATGTCCGAGTGCGGTACTCACTAGCTCATCGAGGCCATCGGCTTAAAGCTCTGTCGGTGCAGTTTACAAGTTCCTAGCTTTAACAAGGCCCGGCTATGTTCGGCGGTTCCGTAGCCAACGTGATTCTCAAAGCCGTAGTCCGGGTGATCTTTTGCAAGATCGATCATGATCTGGTCGCGCCTAACCTTGGCATAAATACTAGCCGCACTAACGATTGGAAATTTTGCGTCAGCCTTAACCACGCACTCGATGTTTAAGTATTCTGCAGCGCAGTAGTTGACACTCCCGTCCATCACAATTGGCTCATTAAAGCTTGCTTGTATCTCACTCAGTGAGCGGGATACTCCTAGTTTCATGGCTTCACTTAATCCGAGTCGGTCAATCTCTTCGGGCTGCACCCAGCCTTCCCCGAACTGACAACTTGCAATCAGAGAGTCCATGAGCTCTAGCCTCTGCTTTCTTGATAGCACCTTAGAGTCCCTTAGACCCGGGGGTAGATCGGCCTTGTCGCGAGCAGCCACAACCAGCAGCGGACCGGCCCAGCACCCTCTTCCTACTTCATCTATCCCTATCATCTTTTAATCATAGCAAAAGGCCCGGACACCCGGGCCTCTAACAAAACTTTTTAATTTGGCTTTAAGCTTTTTCTTCGGATTCAGCTTTTACTTCTTCTACGGGCTTTGATTCCTCGGGCTTAGCTTCTGGCTCCTGGGTCTCAGTTGTTTCTGGCGACTCTTCAACAACTGCTTCGGCTTTGGTTGGTTCTTCTTCTGAAACGTTTACGGCGTCTTTGTCAAAAGCTACGCTTTCTAGTCGAGCAGACTTACCGCTGCGCTGACGCATGTAGCTTAAGTACTTGCGACGAACCTTGCTGCGCTTGATGACTTCGATCTTAACTACAAGCGGAGAGTGCATCATGAAAGTTCGCTCAACTCCAACCCCGCTCGCAATTCTGCGAACAGTGATAGTAGCAGTGTGTGAATTTAGGCGCCGAGTTCGGATAACTAAGCCCTCGAACATCTGGATTCGCTCTTTGCTGCCTTCTTTAACTTTTTGGTGTACACGAACGGTATCACCAGATCTAACATCGGCAACAGATTTCTTCATTTGGTCTTTGGCTACAGCCTCTAGAGGTGTCAACATATCTGGGCTAATCTATCACATCGTCACCCCTGATGCAAGTATCTAGACTATGCTATTGTAGATAGCGATGAGTGACGTTAAAGAAAAGGCCATGGATCTGCACCGCAAGCTTAAGGGTAAATTGAGTGTTAATGCTCGCCAACCAATTACCTCAAAGGAAGACCTAAGCCTGTACTATACCCCAGGAGTAGGAGCGGTCTCAGACTACATCGCCAAGCATCCAGAAGAAGCTAGAAACTTAACTGGGCTAAACAACAGTGTAGCTATAGTTTCTGACGGCTCGGCGGTTCTGGGCCTAGGAAATATTGGCCCACAGGCTGGACTGCCCGTAATGGAAGGGAAGGCCTTGTTGTTCAAGCAGTTTGCCGACATTGACGGCTACCCTATCGTGATTAATTCCCACACGGCTGATGACATTGTAAAAACGGTTGAAGCCATAGCGCCTAGCTTTGGCGGAATTAACCTCGAGGACATTGCCGCACCGATTTGCTTTGAAGTTGAAGACAGATTAAAGAAATCTCTCGATATCCCGGTAATGCACGATGATCAGCACGGCACCGCTGTAGTTGTGCTAGCGGGTTTAATCAATGCTTTTAAAATAACTGGGCGCAGTTTTGATGACACCAAGTTTGTAATTGTGGGTTCTGGCGCTGCCGGAACAGCCATAGCGAAGCTTCTAAAAAAATATGGAGCCAATGAACTGCTGATAGTAGATAGTAAGGGTACTTTGGCTCAAGACCGCGCCGACCTAAACGAGCAAAAGCAGCAGCTATTATCACTAGTGGGCGGGCCCGATCAAAGTACAGATCTCTCAGGCGCTCTTAAAGATGCCGACGTTTTTGTTGGTGTGTCTAAAGCTAACTTACTTACTGAGGCTCACGTCAAGTCGATGAACAAAGATCCAATCATATTTGCCATGGCAAACCCCGACCCAGAGATTTTGCCCAGCGTCGCTTTGTCGGCTGGAGCAGCAGTTGTTGCAACCGGACGAAGTGACTTTCCGAATCAGGTTAACAATGCCCTGGCCTTTCCGGGCATCTTCCGCGGCGCACTGGACAACCAAGTTAGCGCCATCACCGACGATCACAAGATAAAGGCAGCTGAGGCAATTGCCGGCCTCATTAGCAATCCCACACCGGAAGAAATCATACCTGACGTGTTTGACGACCGACTAGTTGCGGCTATCGCCAAAGAGATCGTTTAGTTTAGCCAACGACCCTGTAAACTTCGGCTAAGCTGGTAGTGCCGTTAGCAGCTTTGATAATTCCGTCTTGGAGCATGGTGACCATTCCGTCTTTGCGGGCTTGCTCAGCAAACAAATCGGCTGTGACCTCGCGTGCGGGTCGGCGCAGCATGTCTCGCAGTCCATCGCTCATTGTAAGCAGCTCAGTAACGGCTGTTTGTCCAACATACCCAAACGGAGTATCAGGGGTAATCTTAGGCTTTTGCAAATTCGATTCGCGCAGGTTGGGGCGATTGTAGCCTTCGGGCAAAGAGTCCATCTCTTTTTGAGCTAGCGCCAGTACATGTTCATCTGGGCTGTCGGGCTCGCGCTGACTCTCGTTAAAAGTACGGACCAGTCTTTGAGCTATAACTAAACGAATAGCAGAGGCAAACAAAGGGTTTTCTCCGACCATGTCTAGTAGACGGCTTAAGGCCGAGGGTGCATCGTTAGCATGAAAGGTAGTTAAAACTAAGTGACCACTTAAGCTGGCTTGCAAGGCTGCCTTTGCAGTATCGATGTCGCGAATCTCGCCGACCATAACTACGTCTGGGTCTAAGCGTAAAATCGATCGGAGCTTATCGGCAAAGTGTTCGTCCTTGTTGGTGTTAACCGGTATCTGCACCACCCCAGGCAAGTGATACTCAACTGGATCCTCAAGCGTGATGATTTTTTTGTCTGGGGTATTAAGCGCACTCAAGATCGAGTACAGCGTGGTAGTTTTACCTGATCCAGTTGGTCCAACGCTCATCACTAGTCCGGTCGGGTGAGCAACAACTTCATCAACTAGTTTCCGTTGCCGCTCGTCTAGGCCTAGGTTCTCTAGCTTAAGCAAGTCCTTATCTAACGTAAAGACACGAAGCACAACATCTTGGCCATGGATGGTAGGAATAGTTTCAACTCGCATGTTTATCACCGGATCTGAGCCCTCTGGTGGATTCGGAAGCTTAAACTCAACATGACCAGTCTGAGAGGCCGTTGCCTCAACAGAAACGTTGGCGGCGATCGCAATTGAGGACATCAGCTGCCTAAACTTATCGCGGTTAAGACGGGCGATCTCGTGCATAACACCGTCAACCCTAAATCGAATCCGAACATCTTCGTCGGCATTTTCAAGGTGAATGTCGGATGCTCCAAGTTTTTGCGCCTGAGTAACCAAGTAGGAAAACATGTCATCTGCTCGCACTTGATCTAGCTGGGCACTAACTTCGCTGACACTCGATTGCTGCTGGTCTGGTTTGATATCGATGTCTTGGTAGTGAACTTCTTTAGGCGGATCGTACATGCGCATGAAGTCCCGGAAGGCAACGTCAGATATTAGCCTGAATTCGACATTATAATCAGAGAAACGGTTTTTTAGCTCGTTCATACTTCTTTGACCGGTTCTGGTGGTAACCCCAATAATCATGCTTCCGGCCTGAGCCTGCAAAATGACCGCATGCATTTGATACATGTCGGCATTGGAAAGTAGCTCGAACTTCGGTAGCTCAGGATAAGTCCGTACATCCATGTATGGCAGGTTTAGAAGGCCCGCTCTGGTTTGAGTGGCCTGCTCGTCTTTTTGGCGCTGATCTATTTCATCATTCATCTTTGACTGGCATTGTACACCAAAGCATGAGCACAATACAGAGGTATCCTCGGGTTAAATAGTGTACGATGGCAACTATGAAACTAATCATCGTGCTCGACAATGTTCGCAGCACTCACAATGTCGGATCCATTATCAGAACCGCCGCCGGACTTGGAGCAGAAGAGGTCTGGTGTTGTGGAATCACTCCCTACCCACAACTGGCAGCCGACACTCGCATGTTTCACATTGCGGCGCGCGCTGATAAACAAATTGCCAAAACAGCTCTAGGAGCTGAAAAAATTGTTCCAGTTAGGGTTTTTAGCACAACTGGCGAAGCCCTAGAGCAGGCTAAGGAAAATCACTACCAGGTTTGGGCACTAGAACAATCTAGCGAATCGCAAAACTTGCAAAAGGTAGAACCACCAAGCCACTTAGCTCTGGTTGTTGGGCACGAGCGCGACGGAGTTGCTCTGAGTGAACTGGAATCCTTGATTGATCGAGTAATCGAGATCCCAATGACTGAAAACAAGGAATCACTAAACGTGAGTGTGGCTGCAGCAATTGCCATCTACCACTTTCTTGCAAAAAACTAGCATAAGTATTGTTGTTGTCTATAACGCTTCTTGCTATAATTGTTAAGGTTAATTGCAAAACAAAATATGGTTAAGAAACACTTAAAAGCAACCCTGATTCCCCACGCAGGAAATAAATACAAACCCCACCTAATTAGGCACTGGGGCTTAATCGCGGTTATGGTGCTTGTACTGGGCGCCCAGGGTATCTATAACTATCAGACGACTGGGACTTTTAACGTCTTAGCTTACGCCACAAATGTTAATGCTGGCGACCTTTTGAGTCTTACCAACCAACAGAGGGCGGCCGCTGGCGTGGGTTCTTTGTCTTATAACGGCAAACTTACTTCGGCAGCACAGTCCAAGGCCAACCACATGATTGCCAATAACTACTGGGCACACACCTCGCCGTCTGGCGTCACTCCTTGGCACTTTATTAATCAAGCTGGGTACAATTACGTAAAAGCCGGTGAAAACCTGGCTTATGGATTCTCTAGCAGCAGCGGTGTTGTAAATGGCTGGATGAACAGCGCCAGCCACCGAGCGAACATGCTTGATTCTAAGTTTAAAGATGCTGGATTTGGCATGGCCAACGGGGCTAACTATCAGGGCGGACAAAACACGGTTGTGGTCGCAATGTACGGTCAACCGGTCGCTAGTTCTGGCGGCGGCGGAGGTGGAGGAGGCGGTGGGGGTGGTTCATCCGCCGGCCAAAACAACAACTCTGGTAATCCTGCGCCGACGCCTGTAGCCAACTCCGAAACTCCGAGTAACTCGGGCGCGCCAACTAACCCTACTCCTGTTGCAAACAATAAGAAAAAGACCAACAAGCCTGTAGAAAAAGCTGATAAGCCCGCTCCTGCCGAAAAAGAAGCTGTTCCAACCCAACAATTACAGTTTTCGAAGTTAAAGGATAGCTCGGTGGAAGTTGTAGCTGGCACGTCGGACACCAATGCTGTTGGTACTTCTTCTAACGTCAATTTATTTGGCGCACTGGTTGCCGGAGATGCTTCATGGTCCCACTACGTAACAATGATCGCTTTAATGTCGGTTGGCTTAGTGTTTGCGCTGCGCCACCTAGCCGCCATCCGAGCAGCAATTCTCCACGGTGAGCACTATGTCATTGGCCACCCGATGCTTGAAGCCGGGCTGGTTTACGGTGGAATTTGGTTAATCTTAGTGAGTACTTATGGAACGGTGCTTTAGCTATGACTAAAAGCGTAAAAAGAAACCAAGCAACCGACACCAAGGTTTTATTTGTGGTGTCTTTGCTGGTCGTCTCTTTGTTACTGATGTTGGCCGAGCTATCAATCGAAGTTACGCCGATGATGATAACACTGCTTTGTGTCACCTACGTTGCTCTTGGAATCATTTTTTCGATATGGCACGGCAAGATATCTGTCGTGACTATTCTTGAGTACGGCCTAACGGCAGCCTTGATTCAGCTGGTCGCTCTTTCGATTACTTAACTGCGACTGCTTCTTCACTAACGATATCTGAGAGCGCTTTCTTAAGTTCGTCCGAGCCGCTGACTTGAAACGGTAGCTTGATCGCTCGTTTGTTCTCGTCGCCGATAACTAAAACTGCGTCCATGTTGCCTGTGTGCTCGCTTAGAGCTTGTTTAAGACGACTAAGGATCTCGTCGTCTTCTACTTTCTTAAGGTGGATGTAAAGCCGCTGAGGGCTCGGAGCAGCTGGCGTGGTTGGCAGAGGTGAGATTTCGGCATGTGTGGTCAAAGAGCGCGGCGGTGCGGGCTTCTTGCCCGTTGGCTTGTAGGCCTTCATGGTTTCCTCAGAGATCAGTTTTGCATCTTCAGCCATTATCTTAATCTCTGTTGTTTTGCGACCATCTCTATCTTTGCAATTAATCGCACCTTTTACCCATATGATCGTGTCCGGCTGCCACATCTCCGGATTCTTGCTGTACAAATCTGGGAAAACTATAAGCTCAAGCTCGCCGCTAAAGTCCTCAAGCCTTACAAAAGCCATCTGAGAACCTTTTTTAGTAGTAATTTTCCTAACCGCGCCAATCATCCCGCCGACTCTGGTTGTTTTGCCGTCCATTCCGGGTAGCAGGCTTTTAATAGCGGCGCTGTTTTCCTCAAAATAAGTTTGATAGCCCTCAAGCGGATGCTTCGATAAGTAGATTCCGAGCAATTCACGCTCCCATAAAAGTTGATCTCGTTCGTTCGGCTCGGTTGGAGGGACCTCAAGTTTTAGCGAACTCATGGAAGAAGCCTCCGCGCTGCCGCCAAACAAATCAGTTTGTCCACTCAGAGCTTCTTTGTGGATCTTTGAGCTATAGCTAAGGATCGTGTCCAGATTAAATAGCAAGACATGACGCTCTGCAAAAGCATTAAAGGCACCAGCCTTTAATAAGCTCTCCCAGGTTTTGCGGTTAGCGATTCTTGGATTGACGCGACGAGCAAAGTCGTCAATCGAAAGGAATGGACCGTCTTCTCGTGCCCGCAAAATTTCTTCTACCGCGCCGGCCCCCACGTTTTTAATCGCTGTCATACCAAAACGAATGCGCATCGGGTCAGAAGTCTTTGCTCGTGGCACCACACCAAACTCTACGAATGACTCATTGACGTCTGGCGGCAGCACTTCGATGCCCATGTGGCGACATTCATTGATCTCGATTGCTAAGCGGTCGGTATCATCAAAGTCACTAGTCATTAGGGCCGCCATAAATGCGTCAGGATAATGCGCCTTGAGGTAGGCAGTCTGGTACGAAATCCGTCCGTAGCAAGCTGCGTGCGACTTGTTAAAGGCGTAGTCGGCAAAACCTTCAAGATCCTTCCAAAACTTTTCTGCTAGCTTGGTGCTAACACCAGAAGTTGTTGTTGCTCCGTCCACAAATTCTTTCTTTAGTTTTGCCATCACGTCGCGTTTTTTCTTACCGATAGCCTTGCGCAAAGTATCGGCTTGCCCACCGGTGAAACCACACATGTCCTGAGCAATGCGCATGACCTGCTCTTGATAAACCAGCACGCCGTATGTTGATTCCAGGGCGCCTTTCATGCTGATGTGTTCATACTCAATTTTCTCTTTACCGTTTTTTCTATCGATAAAGCGCTGAGTTAGACCGGCAGTCAAAGGGCCAGGCCGGTAAAGTGCGCCCATGGCAATAATGTCTTCGAAGACCGTGGGCTTAAGCTCTCTTAGATAGCGCTTCATGCCAGAGGATTCAAACTGGAAAACCCCAGTGGTATCGCCGCGTCCTAGCAGCTCGAAAGTTGGCTGGTCATAAAGTGACAAGTTAGATATATCTATTTCTTCGTCGTAAACTTTGCGAACAATTCGAATCGCGTTTTTAATAATCGTTAGGTTGCTAAGGCCCAAGAAGTCCATTTTAAGCAGGCCGAGATCCTCAATAGGCCCCATTGAATACTGAGTTGTTACAACGCCTTTTTGCGCCATTTCAAGCGGCGTAAACTTTACGATGTCATCCGGTGCAATAACCACACCGGCCGCGTGAACGCCGTGAGAACGAATAGTTCCTTCTAGTTTGATTGCCAGATCAATAACGCGCTTCGATTCCTCGCTAGACTTGTACTCAGCAGCTAAATCAGCATTCTCTTTAACCGAGACTGCGAGTGGGATGTGCCGACCCTGCACTGGTGGCGGAACCATCTTGGCTAACCGATCAGCGTTTGCGTAAGATACCTCCAGCACACGAGCCACGTCCCTAATGGCGTTGCGTGCGGCCATTTTGCCAAAAGTCACGATGTGGGCAACTCGGTCCTGTCCGTACTTGTCGACGCAGTACTTAATAACCTCGTCACGGCGGTTGTCTTGAATATCAATATCAATATCCGGCATTGAGATTCGCTCAGGGTTCAGGAAACGCTCAAATAGTAGATCGTATTCCAGCGGATCTAGATCGGTAATATTTAAAGCATACGAAACAATCGATCCGGCGGCGCTTCCGCGGCCCGGACCAAAAACGATACCACGATCTTTTCCCCAGTTAATAAAGTCCTGGACGATTAAAAAGTATCCGGAGAATCCCATTTTCTCAATTGTCTCAAGTTCATAGGCTGTGCGCTGCAAAATCTGGTCGCTCAACAGCTTTTTAACCGCTACTTCGCTAAGGTTTGATGCCTCAGCTCTGGTTTTGTCGGCGTATCGCCAAGCCAGACCCTGATACACCAGTTTGTGGAGATAAGAGGTTTCGCTTTCTTTGTTAGGCACTGGAAACTTTGGAATTAAAATATTGCCAAGCTCGATCTTCACCTGACAGCGATCAGCGATCGCCTTAGTGTTGGTAATTACCTCTGGGTGATCCTGCCAGCGCTTTATGATGTCCTGAGGATCAGCTAGGTGTAGTGGGGTGTCCTTTAGTGACATCCTTTGTTCATCTGCTAAGAACGATCCCGTCTGGATGCACAAGAGGGCCTCATGTGCTTCTTGATCTTCGTGCATTAAATAGTGGGCGTCCCCCGTCACTACCACTGGAATGTCGTACTTTTTCCCTAGTTTTAAGAGCTTCTCGTTAACAACACCTTGCTCGGCCCACTCAAAGCCGTGATCTTGAACTTCTAAATAATATCGATCCTTAAAGATTTTTTTGTACCATTGAATCGTTTTCTCGGCAGCTTCGTCGTCATTTCTGCGCAAGGCTTCTCCTACTTCGCTTCCGATACAGCCAGAAAGCACTATAAGACCTTCTCCGTACTTTTCTAGGAGATCGTGATCGATTCTTGGCTTGTGATAGTAGCCCTCAAGCTGCGCGGTTGTGGCAAGCTGCATGAGGTTTTGGTAGCCCTGGTTGTTCATAGCCAATAGAATCAAGTGATGCCTGGCTTTGTCCAGGCTAGCGTCTTTATCCGTATGGGCTCGAGCCGCCACATACGTCTCAATGCCAATTATCGGATTTATGCCTTGGGCAGTTGCGGCTTCATAAAATTCAATCGCACCAGAGAGTGTTCCGTGATCTGTTACGGCAATGGCTTCCATGCCAAGCTTTTTAGTGCGCTCAACCATGGCTGGAATCTTTTGCAAGCCATCTAGCAGGCTGTGGTGAGTGTGGTTATGAAGATGTACAAATTGATCTGGTTGCAATTTCTGTTTCATAATTCCATTTCATTCTTACGTCTACAAATAGGGTCGCTGGATGCGCCCCACATAAAACCCCACTGTCAGCACCCTCTCTAGTTTCTTCTGTCATTATAACACTGAAAACTAGCTATGGACTGGCCTCTATTCCTTGATTAATCTTGTCTGCTAAGTCTTGAACAAATGGAACTTCATTAAAGAAAGATAGGGTCCATACTAAAATTCCGATCAACACGGTTGCGCCGATCACGGAGCCAAAGCCGATAAAAACTCCGCGCACAAAACTTAGGCCTACTAGTCTTTTGTGGCTAATAAATCCACCCTCAACAATCGGAGCCATTAGTCGGCCGATGCGCTCGTAGTCTGAAACACTTCTCGTTTTTTGGTCGTCTGTTGCCATTGAATTCTTACTTTCGGTTCTTTTTGTCTTTTAAGGCTTTCTCGGCCTTTTTAGCTTCACTAATAATCTCGTCGAGTTCTTCTTTGGTAAAGTCCCCGTCGCGAACAGTTGCAATCAATTCTTTAACTTTGGCTTGGGCGACTTCTGCTCGTTTTCTTAAATCGGCATAGTCCTCTTTTGCCTTACCCTTTAGGGTTTCTAGCTGTTCTTTGCTTGCTTCAAGTGCTGATTCAAGTTCTGTAAAAACTTTCTTTAGCTCGCCTTCAGCTGCCTGAGCAGCCTTTTCAGCCTTGGTCTTAATAATCTGACGCGTTTCTTTACCTGATCGTGGAGCAAACAGCAGTCCGGCGACCACCCCTACCACAGCACCAATTATTCCACCCTTTAAAATTTTGTGATTGTCTCCCATAACTACTCCTTCTTATCTTATTTTGACTTTTGTCTGTCGACGATCGCCTCTACGATGTTTACCACCGACCTCGTAACACTGGCCTTATTGGCAGCGTCACGCATAACTTGGCCTGCGGCCTCGACATTATCGACAATTGAAGCGGCTTTATTGGTAACTCGGTTAATGCTGCGGGCTATCTTGATCAAAATAATGACGAGTGCTATCGCGAGCGTCAAAAAAAGAAAAAGTGATACCGACAGTATTATTACTAAAATTTCAAAAGCATCCATGCCTCTATTATAACACCTTGCTTACTGCTCTAGCATCTTTCGCAAAATCTGGTTGACCATTTGCGGATTAGCCCGCCCCGAGGTTTTAGCCATAACTTGGCCAACCAAAAACCCAATTGCCTTAGCTTCTCCGGCTTTAACGTCTGCTACTGGCTTAGGATTGTCGGCTAGAACTTGTTGGACAATAGATTCAAGCTCAGCAGAGTCGGACTGCTGGGCCAAGCCAGAGCGCTCAACTAAAGCTTTTGCGTCATGCCAATCTGTAAATGATTCAGCCAGTATGGTTTTTGCTGCAGAGGCGCTGATTGTTCCGGCTTCGACAATCCGTGATAGCTCCAGCAATTGGCCTCCAGCCTGTAGATATGAAGAAGCATCGTCAATATCAAGGTTCTTGCTTTCTTTAAAAGTTGCGATAATGACGTTAACCAGCCAGTCGGCAATTCTTTTCAGGTGCGAGCCTTCTGCTCCGGCAATCTGTTCGGTTTGAATCTTCTGTATCAGGCCTGGGTAGTCAATGAGCACCTCGGTGGTATTTTTGCTGATTCCTGCGGCTTGAAGCTCGCTTCTTATTTCTTTAGGAAGTTTTGGCATGGTTTGTTTGGCAGCTTCAACCCTATCGGCGTCTAAGACAACGGGTGGCAGGTCGGGCTCAGGAAAATAGCGGTAGTCGTGGGCCTCCTCTTTGCTACGCTGTGAAGTTGTCTTTTGCTTGACGTCATCCCAGCCACGAGTTTCTTGGACAATGACCTGACCTTTGTCCAAGAGTTCGCTCTGTCGTTTAATTTCGTAGGCAACTGCTCGCTCTACGCTTTTAAATGAGTTGAGGTTTTTGGTCTCGCTGCGCGTCCCTAGCTCTTTTTGATCTGGCTTCGCAAGAGAGACGTTTACATCGAATCTCATGTTGCCGTGGTATAAATCTACGTCAGAAACACTGGCATACCTCATTAAGTGATAGAGTTCGCGGGCAAAGGCGCGGGCTTCCTCTGGGGTGTGCATGTCAGGCTCAGAAACAATTTCGAGTAGCGGAGTTCCCGCTCGGTTTAAGTCGACTAGTGAGTAGTCTTTTCCGTCCGGGTGAATTAGCTTACCCGCATCTTCTTCAAGGTGTGCTCGAGTAATTCCGACATTAAAGGTTTTATCCCCCAGCGGCACTTCTACTGTTCCTTTGCCGACAATTGGCTGAGCAAACTGAGTTATCTGATAGCCTTTTGGCAAATCTGGATAAAAATAGTTCTTTCTATCAAAACTACTTACGTGCGCGATCTCAGCATTTAAGGCAATCCCGGCTAGAATGGCTAGGTTAACTGCCTGTTCGTTTAAGACCGGCAACACCCCAGGCAGGCCAAAGCAGATTGGGCTGACGTTAGTATTGGGCTTGGCGCCACGGCTATCGGCGTTGACCGCAGCAAAGAGTTTGGTCTTGGTTTTAAGCTGAACGTGACACTCAATGCCAATGGTTGCAATGTAGTCGGCAGCCGGCATTACAAGGCACCTAAATCTTTAAGTGCTTTACGAAAGCCCCGCATAGTCGCCGATGCATTGTTTCTGTTTACTTTCGCGTTTGGTTCATGCACTAGACGGTTCCGGGTTTTGTGGGCGCGCCATACACTGTCTGGGTCTCTAAAGATCCGATTGGCCTCAACCAGACGCTCTCCCATGTTTTTCCCGCGATACTTTTGCTTTTTTAGAGCCTCGTCAAGCAGGATGTCAGCCTTAATAATTGCTTGGGGCCATAGCTCCTCGGATCTTTGGTACATGGATACAATCTCTTCCCACTGACGATTAAAGTAATCTTGGTCCAATCGACCAGTTCGTTTCGAAAAAACACTTAAAACTACAAGTAGAATCAGTGAGGCGGCAAATATTACTGCTAGGGCTATAGCTGGATTCATGCTGATACCTTTTGGTTTATTTTAGCAGCCACTGAGAGTAATTTTTTATCAGCTTTTTGCGGCGCAATAATTTGTAAGCCAACTGGAAGTTCGCCGCTTTTGCCTGCTGGAATGCTGATCGCTGGAACACCGGCCAAGTTCACTCCCACTGTCATAATATCTATTAAGTACATCTGCAAAGGATCGCTTGTGTTAGCGCCGAGCTCAAAGGCGGGAGATGGTGCAGTCGGTCCGATTAAGAAGTCGACGCTAGAAAATACTCTCTCAAAATCTTGAACAATTTTTGTTCGGACAGACTGGGCTTTTTTGTAGTGAGCTTCATAGTAACCGCTGGACAAAACATATGTGCCGATAATAATTCGTCGCTTAACCTCAGAGTTAAATCCAGCCGAGCGAGACAGATCGTAGACTTCATCAATCGACTTTGCTTGTTCGCTAGAGAGGCCGTACCTTATGCCATCGTAGCGACTAAGGTTTGAACTCACTTCTGCGGGCATAATCACGTAGTAGGCCGCCAACGCAAGATCGAGGGTTGGCAAGCTAACCTCTTTTATAATTCCGCCACTGGCTTTTATTTTCTCTACTGAACTCTCAATTACAGATCTAACTTCAGGACTTAAACCCTCGCCCATATGTTCTTTGATTAGTCCAAAAGTTTTTCCCTTAATATCATATTCGTCATCAAGAAACGACTTGTCGGCAACGTCTATTGTCGTCGCGTCTTTATCGTCTTTGCCAGCTAGAATATCTAGAACAACCGCCGCGTCTTCAACAGATTTAGTCAAAGGCCCAATAACATCAGTTGAACTGGCCATTGCTACAACGCCGTAACGAGAAACCAACCCATACGTAGGCTTGTAGCCAACGACACCGCAAAAGCTGGCGGGCAAGCGAATCGATCCGCCGGTATCGGTACCGAGAGCAAAAGGTGCAATCTCTAAGGCTACTGCTGCAGCCGAGCCACCCGAAGAACCGCCTGGGACCCTTGATCGATCTACTGGGTTGAGTGTCGGGCCGAAGTCGCTGTTCTCGGTCGAAGATCCGTGGGCAAAGGCATCCAAGTTAGCCTTACCGACCATAATTGCACCAGCCGCTTCTAGCTTATCGATTGCTGTGGCATTTATCGGCGGACTGTACCCAGCCAAAATCTTGCTAGCAGCGGTAGTTTCCGTGTTCTTGGTTAAGAAGTTGTCTTTTGCAATAAAAGGGACGCCGGCGAGCTCACCAGGATTCTTGCCTTCCTTTATCATTTCGTCAATTTGCTGTGCTCGCTCCTTGGCTTGTTCGTTAATCCTTAAGAGCGCGTTATATTCTTGATGATCGCCTGCAGCCTTAAGGGACTGTTCAACCAAAGACATTGCACTAACTTTTCCAGTTCTTACAGACTCAGCCAGTTCGGCTATTGCCGGCCACGGCATCTAGAGTACTCTCCGCACTTTTATGTAGCCGTCAGCCTCGTCCGGCGCAGCACGCAACAAGTCTTCTGGAGACGCACCGTAATCACTTGCCGAATCTGGGCGGGTAACGTTTGTTAGCCCAGTGACCTGAGCAGTAGGCTCGATGCCAGTTGTGTCGACTTTATCTAGCATTTTCACATAGTCTAAGATGCTCGCTAGCTCTGTCTGAAACTTTTCGATTTCATCGTCGCTGAGTTTAAGGTGAGCAAGTTTAGCCATCTGCCGAACTGTGTCAGCGGTTATTTTTGTCATATTGCTAGATATTATAGAGGTAGCAAGCTATGCTTACAACTCCTAGGCTTGAGCTTTTAGCTCCTCGATCATATCTCTAAGCTGAGCGGCCTGCTCAAACTGCAAGTTTTTAGCCGCTAGATCCATCTGGTCAGATAGCTCTTTGAGCAAATGTGAGTATTCGTCTTTAGGAATCTTTTTGAAGTCTAGCTTCTTAACGTCCTGGACTTCGTCTTGTCTTAGCCGATCTTCAACAGCGCGCATAATGCCGGTCGGAGTAATGCCGTGCTCCTCGTTATACGCAGTTTGGATGGCGCGGCGACGCTTGGTTTCATTAATTGCTCTCTCCATCGACCCAGTCATTTTGTCGGCATACATGACAACGTGGCCGTCAATGTGACGAGCTGCTCGCCCAACGGTTTGGATTAGTGCTTGTTCGCTGCGCAAAAAACCTTCCTTGTCGGCATCGAGTATTGCAACTAGGCTGACTTCTGGCAGGTCGAGTCCTTCGCGCAGCAAGTTGATTCCTACCACAACGTCGTAAACCCCGAGGCGCAGATCGCGTAAAATATCGGTTCGCTCAAGCGCATCAACGTCGGAGTGCAGGTACTGAACTTTGATCTTGTTCTCTTCTAGATATTCTGCCAGGTCCTCGGCCATTCGTTTGGTGAGAGTTGTCACCAAGGCTCGTTGCGACTTACCAACTGTCATTTTAATTTCAGCAATTAAATCATCGATTTGATTTTTAGTTGGTCGCACTTCGATGTTTGGATCGATAAGGCCGGTTGGCCGAATGATCTGCTGCACTGGCTCACCGGCTCTGGATAACTCAAAGTCTGCCGGAGTAGCAGTGACGTAGACAGTCTGGTTCATGTGTCTCTCAAACTCACTAAAGGTTAAGGGCCTGTTATCGAGCGCGCTTGGCAATCTAAAACCATGCTCAACCAACACTTCTTTGCGAGCCCGATCACCGTTGTACATACCGCGGAGCTGAGGAATCGTCATGTGTGACTCATCGATAAACATCAAAAAGTCATCTGGGAAGTAATCAAGTAGCGTAGCTGGCTGCTCGCCTGCCTCTCGGTTGGTTAGATAGCGAGAATAGTTTTCGATTCCTTTTACGAAACCAGTTTCTTCTAGCATTTCTAGGTCAAACTTTGTGCGTTGTTCTAGGCGCTGAGCCTCAAGCAACTTGCCTTCGGCCTTAAACTTGGTCAGTCGCTGATCTAATTCTTGGCGAATCTTTGCCAAAGCCCCTTCAAGCTTTTCGCGCGGCGTGACAAAGTGAGAGCTAGGAAAAATCGTGAGTGTTTTAAGCTCTCGGCTTATTTCGCCAGTTAACGGATCGACCTCTATGATTCTCTCTATTTGATCCCCAAAAAACTCAATACGGTAGGCGCTGTCTTCACTGGCAGGGTAGACATCAACGACATCACCACGGACCCTAAAGGTTGATCGGTGAAAATCGATATCGTTCCTGGTGTACTGAATGTCGGTTAGGTGGCGCAGTAGTTTATCTCGCTTTCTTACCTCGCCCACTTTTACGGTAACGGCAAGACCGCCGTAGTCCTCAACCGAACCAATGCCATAGATACAACTAACCGAAGCTACGATAATAACGTCGCGTCGGCTAAGAAGTGCGTCGGTCGCGGCGTGTCGCAAACGATCAATTTCTTCATTAATCTTTGAGTCCTTCTCAATATAAGTGTCGGTGGTTGGCATATAAGCCTCTGGTTGATAGTAGTCAAAGTAACTAACAAAGTAGTGCACGGCATTGTTAGGAAAAAAACGTTTAAACTCGCCGTACAACTGAGCGGCCAAGGTTTTGTTGTGAGACAGCACCAATGTCGGCCGCTGATAGTCGGCTATTAGGTTAGCCATGGTAAAGGTCTTGCCTGAACCAGTCACGCCTAGCAGCAGCTGCTCTGATTCTCCGTTTTTGAGTCCACCAAGCAAGGCCTTAATGGCCGCCGGCTGATCACCGGTCGGTTTATAATCGCTCGTTAAAGATAGCTTCACCCTAATAGTTTATCAGGTGCTCTTCTTTGACGCAGGTTCTTTTGGGCTATATTCATCAAAATAGACATCAAGGTTCTTAGCGTTTTGAGTGTTAAGAATTGCAATCAGCCGACTTACAAGCCGCCCGGCATCGTCATCAAAGATAACTTCTGAATCCGGAGGAAGTGGAGTTGCGACTTCAAGAATGCCCTGAATCTGAGAACCAATCCCGCCGGCCCCAGTTAAAAATCCCATCGGCTTGCCCATCTCAAGCGCCACCGTAAACTCGTGCAAAGTTCCTAGGCGCCCGCCGATGCTCAAAACCGCGTCAGACGATGCAACTAACAAAGAATCTCGCCCGACATAGTTTAGGCCGGTGTAAAGAATTACATCGTAGGCCTCGGTCGGCAGGCGATACTTTTTTACATGCTCAATTTTAGTGGAAGCCGGGGAGATCCCTACTGAAGTTCCGCCCGCCTCCTTGCATCCCATGGCAGCAAAATGCGGCAAACCAACAGTTGCTCCGGTTAAAAGCATGCTTCCTGATGTTGCGATTGCGCGTCCAGCCGCTAGAGCTAAATCTTTCCCCTCACTGACGCTTTTTCCCTTGGCCGCACCGGAAACACATATCTGATACATTAGTCGACCGCCAATCGTGCTGGGTTGATCAAGTCGTTATCGAGTTGTCGCAGAATTTGATCCTCTAAGGTTTTTTCGCCCATGTAACGCATAAAGACCTCGTTCCAAAGGGCTTCTTTAAAGTGATAGACATAGCGATCGTCATACCCGACTTCGTTGCTATAGCTTAAAACCACGTCCATGAAGTTAAAGGTAATAGGGCGATCATCATACATAACCCCCACGTAGTCGAGGTCTTCCCAAAACTTTAGCTCTGGATCGATCTTGCACATTAGCTCCTCGGCTTTGCGCCAATGCAAATCTTCTGGCTGGACGTGCGGTTCAAAAACCTCTGGATGTTTTTCGTCCTTGAGCTTGCCGAAGTAACGCTGAATTACCCGCCAGTGAACTTGCTGGCCGGCCATTACTGCCGCTTCGGACGGGTCGGCAATTAGTGTGTTAACAAAAATCTTTCCAAAATCTGGCTTTACTTGCTGAGCCTTAAAGAAGGCACTGTATAACCGGACTTCATTGTAGTAGTGGAAAGTCAGAGTAATAACCTTAGTAGCGATTCCACTCATACGGGGCTGAATCGGTGGCAAAATCAAAACCACGCCCAACTCCTTAAGATGAGTGTTTATGTGTCGTTTCTTTTCTATGTAGTGAGCAGCAATATCTCCCCAGCGCTCTTTTGGCATCACTACGAGCTTAATCTCTCGTGTCTCAAAATCGGTTGGCTTGAGTGATTCATACTGCTCGTTAAACTTATTTAGCCAATCCTCATCCTCGGCAAAGCGCAGCGCCCCATAAATCTCGTATAGATTCTCTCGCTTTAGCATCGAATCAACCGAACGATAATTAAGTCGCTTCATTATGTTTTGTGGTGGAATATTTTTGAGCATTTTTCGGGCCACACTATCTTTTAGCACCCAACAATCGCGGGGCATTTTTGTGGCGTTGATCGCCTTAACGGCTAGCGGAATGATTTCGTAAACGTCGTGCTCGTCTTTAGCCCCAATTTGTTTGGCCAGATGCAGATCATGCTTCATGGCTTGGTTGATTAAGGCTTTGTAGAGCTCCGGTCCGGTTGTGTCATTAGGATCAAGGCCAAGTTCTTTGGTCTTTTTATGAAACTTCTCAATGATTTCAGCTGTGAGCTTAACATCCATCCCTTTTCGACCACTGGCTTGCTCTAGTTGGTCTAGGGCGCGGGTAAAGAGCGGCTGTTTGGCTTCTAATAAGTTTGTAAGTAGTTTTGTCATATTTCTAATAGCCCCGCCGGGATTTTCTCTAGAATCATAACATATTGCTTATGGTAAATTTTCATTCTCTGAGTTTAGTTAGCCTCTGAAATTTCCCGACTCTGAATGCTCATGCTGTGCAGCTGAGCACCGCTTCGCAAGATTCCCGCCTTGGCGCCAATTTGGCCAACAACCGAAGTTGAGTTGGCACTCGCGTAGAGCAATGCCTCTTCCAGGCTATGCTCAAGTGCCAACATAGCAACAAAGCCCGAAGTAAATGCATCTCCAGCTCCAGTACGATCAATCACCGGCACGTCTTCGTACATTCCTCCAGAGCAAACCTTTTGGCCATCCGATGCGGCCTCACCTTTTGGTCCATCGGTTACAACACAGTAGTTGCTTACCTTAGCGCCAGCCTGCGCCAACTCTTCAATACTGCCCTCTCCAAATAACAGCGCTGCCTCATCCTTATTCGCCGACAAAACACTAAGACTTGGCAGTAAGGCTTTAAGTCGCTCGGTCTCCGCCAGCTCCTTTTTGCCGGGATTAAAGGCTACCTTGATCGAGTGCTCTTTAGCGGCACTTAGTATCTTTTCTAGCAGCTCAAAATTGCCAGCCAGGGTTGAAACATAGATCCAGTCTGCCTTAATGTCGTCTAGGTTAAATAGACTGGGATTATAGTGGGTTGAAGCACCCCGGTAAGTAAGGATCGTCCTCTCGCCCGATGGAGCTAACAGCAGCGTCGAGTAGCCCGTCCCGTGCTCCTTGCTATAAACCACTCGAGCGGTGTTTACGCCCTCGTGAGATAATTCTGCGATGACCGCAGCTCCAGCCGGATCGTGGGCTATCTGACCCATAAACTCTACGTCCATGCCTAGACGTGAGAATGTAACTGCCGCGTTTGTAGCTCCACCCCCGGTACTAAATGTGATTTTTTCTAGATCAAGTTTTGAACCTAAGGCAAACTCTGCAACTAGACTGCCGTCGTCCTCGCGCTTTGGAGTAAGCACCTCACCAGCTAAGAATACGTCCTGAACCGCAGCGCCAATTGTGACTATGCGTACACCCACCTTAATCCTGGCTCCCGCTTACAAAGTTATCGTTTTCAAGCTGAGAATCTTGAAGCTGACCATCACGCGCAATTGCAGCCAGCTGTAGTTGATGCGCAAATAGCTGCTGAGAGGCTGCGACATCGGTCTGATTTTCTGCCCAATGCTTTAAGACCGGATCCTGCAAGGCGCGAGAATACGAAAAGGTTAGTCCCCAAGGATATGGTCCAAGCTTTTCGATAGCGTTTAGGTTTTGAACTGCTAGGTCTGGGGTTTGTCCGCCCGATAGGAAAACAACTCCGCCTAGCTCACCCGGTACATGTTCTTTTAGCACCCTGGATGTGCGCTCAGAAACCTCATCAATGTTTACTGGATTGCCAGAGTTCTTTCCTGGCAGTACCATGCTAGTTTTTAAAATTGCACCACTTAAATCTACTCGAAAAGCCCGCATGGTTTGAAACAGAATGTCATAGGTGTGCGCGATGACTTGTTCGCATCGCTCAGCACTGTGTTCGCCGTCGTAAAGCACCTCAGGCTCAACGATTGGCACGATGTTGTATTCCTGGCACATGCGAGCGTAGCGAGCTAAGGAAAATGTGTTGGCTCCAATACATTCATCGGTTGGAATATCATTACCGATTGTTATCAGAGCCCGCCACTTGGCAAACTTGGCACCACTCTGAGCATACTTAGCTAAGCGTTCTGGTAGGCCATCGAGACCTTGAGTTACTTTTTCGCCGGGAAAGCCAGGCAGATCAATTAAACCCATGTCGACTTTAATGCCGGGCATAATGTCTTGCTCGCTTAGATACTCTCGCAGAGGCTGACCGCTATCAGTATTTTGCCAAAAGGTTTCATCGTAAAGAATTACTCCGCTGAGGTATTGGGCGGCATGTGGTGTGGTCATGAGCAGTTGTCGATAGCGTCGTCGATTTTCCTCGCTTGTTTCAACGCCAACACCCTCAAAGCGCTTGTTTGCACTCTTATTGCTTTCGTCAGCCGCCAAAATTCCTTTACCCGGCGCTACTAGTTTTTTAGCTATATCGCTTAGTTGCTGATGGTCCATAACCTATTGCCTCCCTGCATCGATTAACAGCTGATGTGCCGCTCGAACAATGTGTTCGGCGCTTAAGCCAAATGCTTTCATTAGTTCCTCGGGTTTACCCGATTCGCCGAAATGATCCTTAATACCTATTCGTTTCATCGGCATTGGCAGATTCTCAACCAACAGTTCTGCAACCGCACTGCCTAGCCCGCCATTAATCTGAGCCTCCTCGGCCGTTATAACTGCTCCGGTCTTTTCGGCACTTTTGAGAATGGTTACAGAATCAAGCGGCTTAATGACTGGAACGTGGACTACTTCGGCGTCAATTCCGTCTGGATATAGCTTCTCAGCTGCTAACAAAGCCTGGTAGGTCATAATTCCTGTTGCAACGATAGTAATATCTTTGCCCGGCGAAACCACGTAAGCCCGGTCTAACGAAAACGGCGTGCGGCTAGTAGTAAAGATCGGCGTAGCTTCACGCGCTAACCGCATGTAGGCTGGCCGCTTGTCCTCAGCAATGGCTTCGGTAGCTTTAGCGGCCTCAACAGCATCGCCAGGCGCAATTACCACCATGTTTGGTAGCGCCCTCATTAGCGCTAGGTCTTCAAGCATCTGATGGGTGGCGCCGTCTGGCCCTACCGAAACTCCAGCGTGTGAACCAATAATCTTAACTGGCTGATCATTTAAGCAGATGGTTGTCCTAATCTGTTCCCAGTTCCTGCCGGGACTAAAAGCAGCGTAACTAGATGTAAACGGAATCTTTCCCATCGCTGCCATTCCCGAGGCAAGTGTTACTAGGTTTTGCTCGGCAATTCCTACTTCTATAAAGCGTTCGGGAAACTCTTCGGCAAAAGAATTCATTTTTGTTGAATCTGTTAAATCGGCGCAGAGCGCCACAATATCCTCGTTTTTACGCCCGGCCTCAACTAAACCACGCCCAAAGCCAGAGCGAGTGGGCTCTGTAGAAATCTTCTCTGAGTCCAAATCTTCAACTAAAAACATGCCGCTACTCATGCTCACCCCTGATCTTTCCACCTAAAGTGCGCAGTTGATGCAGGGCTTCTTTGGCCTGCTTGTGATCGGGCGGCGAACCGTGCCAGTGATAATCGAACTCCATAAAATCTACGCCCTTGCCAGGAATGGTATGAGCGATAATAACAGTGGGCTTTTCAACAATTGCTCTGGCCATAGAGCAAGCATCAATAACGGCCTCGATATTATTGCCGTCAATGTCGATAACATGCCAACCAAATGCTTCCCATTTGTCCTTTAGGTCTTCTAGCGGCATAACTTCTTCGGTTGGGCCATCAATTTGAATGTTGTTTCGATCAATAATCGTAATCAAGTTCGAGAGTCTGTTCTTGCCAGCAAACATAGCAGCTTCCCAAATATTGCCCTCATTCAGCTCCCCGTCGCCGCACAAGCAGTAAACCCACCGCTGCGTGGTGTTGTTCATTCTAAGAGCTAGAGCCATGCCGCAGGCCTGACTGAGGCCGCTGCCCAACGGACCGCTGGTTGTTTCCATGCCGGGCAGTTTTAATCTCTCGGGATGACCCTGGAGCCGAGTGCCAAACTGTCGGAGTGTCATTAGCTCTTTAACCGGAAAATACCCGGCATGCGCCATGGTAGCGTAACGAACCGGCGCAATATGGCCGTTAGAAAGCACTAGGAGGTCTCGGCCGTCCCAGTCTGGATCTTTAGGGTCGTGCTCGAGTATGTCGAAGTAAAGGGCCGTAAACACATCGGTCATACCAAGCGGACCGGCAGAATGACCGCTCCCGGCGTTTTCGAGCATCTTAATGATGTCTTGTCGAATATCGTTGGCAATCTTTTCCAGCTGCTCAACGGTGTACTTTTTTCCCACGCACCCCCCTGCTCAAGGTCTTCGTATTCTGGCCTTAAGTATAGCATAAGCATCTCGAGGACTGTCGGCGTTTTGAATGTACCCTCCGACATTAATTACATCGACGCCCGCATCCACGATTTCTGATATATTTTGATCGTTTACGCCGCCGTCCCAACCAATCTCAGCATTGGGGTTGATATCTTTTACTTGTTTAACTTTATCTAACAACTCTAAGTCTACCTGACTTCCTCCTTGGTATCCGAGGTTGCCGGAGAAGATCAGCACGTGATCGACTTGCTCGATCAGGGCTTTGGCTGTAGAAGTACTCGTTTTGGCCAGTAAAGCAACGCCGCACTTTAGGCCTGCTTGCTTTAATTCTGCTAGAGCTTGGTTTAAATCACCCTTGGCCTCGGCGTGAATTATCACAAGGTCGGGGCGGAGATTCAGTAGCGGTTCAATCCTGGTCTCGGGGTGATCGTGCATTAGATGAACATCAGCTTTAATCCTTGCTGGCCACCAGATTTCTGCCGGTTTTACAGTTTGGGAAGGAGCAAATACTCCGTCTGTTAGGTCGATGTGGACTCTTGGGGCGAATTCTATAATTTGATCGATCTGCTTTTTGTAGTCTTTTTCGTTAAAAGCGGTGATTGTTGGGCAAATATCTGCCATGAAGCCTACAGTTCGTCGAGCTGGGCGATACGACGCTTGTGCCTGCCCGCGTTAGAAAAGTTTGTTTTAAGCCAGGTATCAACAATTTCGTTAGCATCTTGATCTCTGAGGACGCGCGAAGGCAGGCAAAGTACATTTGAGTCGTTGTCTTCTCTGGTTTCTCTAGCTTCTGCTTCGTCCCAAATTACGGAAGCCCGGATACCGCTAAATCGGTTAGCAGCAATCGCCATGCCCTGGCCACTGCCACAAACTAGAATCGCACGAGGGTCATGATCGTCACTGCCAAGTACTTTTGTAACTGCTAAATAGGCAAACTGAGGATAGTCATCTTCTGGATCGAGCGATTTAGCGCCGATGTCTTCAATGTCGTAGCCAGACTTTGTTAGATAAGTCATCAGTTCACTCTTTAAAGCAAAGCCAGCATGATCAGATCCAATAAAGATTTTCACTTTTTAAGCCTCCTTGGCGTGAACTAATCGACCTAAATCGGCCGTCAGCTCAACTAAACGATTAGAGTAGCCCCATTCGTTGTCGTACCAGGCTATAACTTTAACCATGTTTCCACCCGTGACCTGGGTAAGTTCTAGGTCAACAACTGCTGAGTGGCTGTTGCCAATGACGTCGCTAGAAACAATTGGTTCGTTTGTTACTTCTAGAATTCCTTGGTAGAACGGTTCTTTGGCAGCCTCAGTAAATGCTTCGTTCACTTCATCTTTGGTAACGTCTTTCTTGGTTACGAAGGTAAAGTCACTCAGACTAACTACACCAGTTGGCACTCGAATGGCCATACCGTCAAATATGCCAGCCAGCTCGGGAACTGTTAGAGAAGCAGCAATTGTTGCACCACTAGTGGTAGGTACGATGTTTTGAGCAGCCGCTCGGGCTCGACGCAAATCTTTGTGAGGGGCATCCTGAAGGCGTTGATCTGCTGTGTAGCTATGCACTGTCGTCATCATGGCCTTTTCTACGCCAAATTTAGCGACCATGATTGCCGCAACCGGGGCAACGCAGTTAGTTGTGCACGAGGCATTAGAAATAATGTCTCCGCCCGATTCTACTTTGTCCTCATTTACGCCGAGCACGACCGTTGTTGCTCCCTCACCCTTTGAAGGCGCAGAGATAACGACTTTCTTAGCGCCCGCCTCGATATGCGCTCTAGCTTTTGCTGGATCTACAAACAACCCGGTGCTTTCGATAACGACATCCACACCAAGTTCTTTCCACGGCAAGCTTCTCGGATCTTTTTCTGATAGAACCTGAATCTTAGTACCGTCGACCACCATGTGGGTGTCGTCGAACTCAACAGCCTTGTCATAACGACCGTAATTGGAGTCGTGTGAGAGCAAAAAAGCCAGGGTCTTGGTGTCTGTAAGATCGTTGATTGCAACTATCTCTAGATCGTCGCGCGCAAATGCAACCTTAAAAGCTGTTCGCCCAATACGTCCGAATCCGTTGATTGCAACCTTAGTTTTCATCCCACCCCTTCTAAATATTACTTATGCTTAGTGTAACAAGAGTAGCCGCTACTGTGAACTAGCCTTTTTTAGCACTCGCGATTGAGTCTTCAATAACCTTCTTGGCATCGTCTGGTCCACCCCAGCCTTTTAGTTCGGCGCTAACGCCCTTCCAGTCTTTCTTCCAGTCTTTGTAGTGACTGTAAAAATGCTCAATGTTCTTCTTAAATGCTTCACCTAGATCGTCAAGGGTTTTTAGGTGATCGCTACTGATGTCATCGGCTGGAACGCATATTAGCTTTTCATCCATCTCGCCGTCATCTTCAAAATAAAGCACGCCAATTGGCCGCGCTGGCACAACCACGCCGTGTGGTAGTGATTCTTCAATTACAACTAGTGCATCTAACGGATCTCCGTCGTCGCAGAGCGTGTCAGGAACATAGCCATAGTCTGCTGGATAGCCAAGAAAGGTACCATTTACGCGGTCTAGGAATAGTCGTCCGGTGGCTTTGTCGACTTCTATTTTGTTGCGACTGCCCTTTTGGATCTCGATTATTACATTCACTACTGCTGGTGCGTCGTCGCCGTAAGACACGTCTGACATGATTCCTCCTGTTTTCTTTATCAGTTACTATTGTACAATAAAGCACTCGCTTAGCGTGTTAAGATTTAGCTATTAATTGGAGGCGGTATGAGCGTAAAAACTGGAATAATTGTGGCTACGTTATTAATAGGATCGATTGTAGGTTTGGTAATTTATAACGAAACCTCAAAAGATGATCCAGCCGCCACCACAGCCGAAAGCATTAACGAGCAACCGCAGGCACCAAGCGAGCCCGAAACTGAGCCTAAAACTATCACGTTAGCTGAAGTGGCAAACCACAACAGCGCCAGTGATTGCTGGATGATTGTTAGAGACAAAGTATACGACGTGACTGATTTTATAGCTCGTCACCCCGGCGGCAGCGAAATTGTGCGCGGATGTGGAATTAATGCTACGAGCTTGTTTGAATCAAGAACGACCGAAAACGGCGAGACCGTTGGCACAGGTAGCCCTCACTCGAGTAGCGCCGCGTCTCAGCTTGAGCAGTATGAGATTGGAACAGTGTCACGCTAACGACATCTGCTTGAACTCACTCCCCACCCTCCCTGGGGGCAACCCAGCCAGTTCTCCTGAGGCAAACGCTATCACAGATTTGCTTAAAGCAGGATTAAATCTAGTCTTTCTCTACAAACTCGCGAATTTTGAGCGCGGCAGTTGCACCTTCTCCAACCGCACTGGCGATCTGCATGGTTGCTCCGCTGCGCACATCGCCGGCACAAAAAACACCGGGAACTGCGGTTTCTAGGTCTTTGTTGGTTTTTACGAACCCTTGCTCGTCTAACTCAACTTTGCTGCTCTCAAGAAAACCGGTGTTTGGCATCAGACCAACAAACACAAATACTGCATCAAGATCGGTGGTTGTCACCTTGTCGGTTGTTTTATCTTTAGTCCTTATGGCGCTTACTTTGCCATCGGTGCCAATAATTTCTTCGGTTACGGTATTTAGCTTGGTGGTAATTTTACCGGCCTTTTCAAGCTCGTTGATCTTGGCAATCAGAACATCGCTGGCCTTCCACTTGTCGCCGCGTATCAAAACATCTATATGTGAAGCAAACCTCGTTAAAAAGATCGCCTCCTGAGCGGCCGAGTTACCGCTGCCGATAACAGCCAGTTTTTTATCGCGGTAAAATGCCCCGTCGCAAGTGGCGCAGTAGTGAACGCCGCGGCCGTAGTATTCTTTCTCGCCCGCAACCTCTGCTTTTTTGTAATCACTACCGGTGGCAATCAGCACTGCATTGGCTAAAATGTCGCCACTTGTGGTTGTAATGCGCTTGTACTCGCCTTCGTCTGTAATCTTATCAACTTGAGCTAACTCAAACTCGGCACCAAAGCGCTCAGCTTGCTTTCTAAGCTCTTCGGCTAGCTCTAGGCCGCCGACCCCTTTAGAAAAGCCTGGATAGTTGTCTACGAGGTCTGTTATCGCGGCCAGGCCACCGATTACACCCTTCTCGATTAAAAGCGTCGATAGGTCCTCGCGAGTTGTGTAAACAGCAGCAGCTAAAGCCGCCGGTCCGGCCCCGATCGTGACAACTTGATACTTTCGCTCACTTGTACTCTGAGTTTGATCCGACATAGAACTCCCTACGATTTTTTGGTCTTTGCCTTGCTTGTCTTCCCTGTCATTTTACCAAAATAATCGCTAATTGCGACTAGCGACAGCAATCCGGCGATACCGCCAAAGGTTAGAACTGATCCAAGGGGAATAGATAACCAGCTAAACCAGAAGAATGGCTCGTCGGTGCAGGACTCAGTTCCTCCACAAGTTAAACTTGCACTTGGGTCGCCCTGAATCGATAAGTGATACAAAGCAATCACTAAGCCTATTAAGGCCAGGCTAAGTGCGTAAATATAGCCCTTCTTGTCTTGTCTGTAGCCAGAAATTGCCAAGACTATGGGTATCGGGAACATAAAAATGCGCTGAAACCAGCACAATTCACACGGGATTAAACCCTTAACCTGACTAAAATAGAGACTGCCAATAGTACCTGCAGCTGCCAGCAAAAAGGCCAGACCAATGACTGTCCAGCGATTTTGTTCAACCAACTTAAAAAGGCTGTTTAAGCTTTGCATTTAGACTTATGCAAGAACTGAGGCCAGGCGGCCAACATTGTAGCCAACTGTTACGTCTTGAGAGCCGTCTTCTTTAGTGATAACAGTAACTGGAACTCGAGATTGCCCCGTCATGGCAATCATTTCTTGCTGACGAGCTGGCTCTTCCTCGATGTTTACTTCGTCGTAGGTGTGTCCTTTTAGGCTGAGATACTGCTTGACCATTCCGCAATAGGCGCAGTTATTAGACGTGTATATTGTCACCCTTTTCGACATTTTTTCCCCTTTTTGTTGTTAATGCTTAGTTGTCCTAGAAGTATATGCATCTAGCGTGTGCTCGTCAATACACTGCGCTACATAATGTGTTGTACTATGAACATTAACTAACCTCTTATGAGCCGAGGTAGCCTCTGAGGGCGCCAAACTCTACTCTTGAATGTCTATGAGTTCAACCACAAAAGTTAGTGGCTGATTTGGGCCAATTCCTCCGGCTGGAGATCCTTGCTCTCCATACCCGAGTTCGCCCGGAACAACCAATCGTCTAATTCCGCCAACTTTCATCCCGGGAACACCTTGCTGCCAGCCCTCGATAACCTCGTCTAGCGCGATGGTAATCGGCTGTCCCCGCTCGTAAGAGCTGTCAAAGATAACTCCGTTATTCGTCAGGTGTCCTTGATAGTGAACTACTATGCAGTCCCCTTCTTTAGCAACCTCTCCGGTTCCGACTTTTATATCAATTATATCGAGCTCTGAAATACGTTCCTTTATAATTACGGGCTTCTCAGGTGCTTCAATTGGCTCACCAGCGGGAGAGAAAGGAGAAGAACAAGCTAAAAGCTCTTGAAGCTGCTCAGCTTCTTGTTCTTGGCTGTTGCTACTCAAAATTGCTGCAGCTGCAGTACCAACAACTCCAAGAAGCATGGTTCCTACCAAAACATAGATCACAACACTTTGTTTTTTACTTGTCACTTACGCAGCCTCCTTAGATTTCTTCTAGTTTATGTTGTTTGCCGAATTAAGCAAGTCAGTGCTTGGGGGTGTAGTGGGCAGAAAGGATTCCTGTCCAGAAACGGGTTGCCAACCAGCTGGAGTCGGTGATTGCTGCAACACACTGGCAGTGGGCTCTGGTTGAGCGGTTCCGGCTGGATTGCGCGGAAGACCCAACGAGTTGAGGCTATCTCCCTCGACAACCTCAATTTCAACAGAGGAAAACTCATCTTGGTAGGCCTTAACGTTGCTTGTTGCGGTATCGTTGGTGTCGTCTGAAAAGCTGATGGAGTACAGACCAATGACTGCGAATATCGCCAGTGAGGATGTGACTAAAACACCCCAGCCGCGGCGCGATAAATTTAGTTTTTCAGACATACCCAAATCTTGCATATCAGCAATTATAGCAGGCCTAAAAGCTAGCTACAGTCAACTTTGCGCTTATGCCTTTTCTGGTTCTTCTTCTGATTCGCTGCCGTGTTCGCTTGGTACGTCAGCTGCTGATTCGCCTTCGGCTTCAGCCTCGTCTTCGGCATCTTCGTCTTCTACTTGGGCGCGCGGTATGTCAACCTTGGCAATCGGCGCTTCAGTGTCCATCAAAATCTCGACGTCTGCAACTATTTTAATGTCACTTACGCTCACGGTGTCACCGACTTCTTCTAGTCCGCTAATATCTACGTCAAAGTGGTCTGGAAGTTTTGTAGGATCAGCCTCAACCTCTACGGCATCGAGCAAAGTAATGATAATCTTGCCGGTTCTAAGCGCTGGCGCATCACCAACTTGGTGCAGGGGAACTTCGGCCTGAACCTTTTCGCCCCGTTTAACAGTGTGGAACGATACGTGATGTAGCTCCTGAGTAATGTTGTTACGGTCAACTTCGCTAACGAGTGCCAGAGTTTGCTTGCCGTCAATTTCAAGCTCAATCGGATGGTTTTTTCCAGCTGCTTCAATAACTCGCACTAGTTCTTTTCTAGGAGCCATAACAGAGATAGATTCTTGACCCTTACCAAAAACATTACCAAGTACCATGCCGTCGGCAATTAGTTTTTTGGCTTTTTTTCCGGTTAGTTCTCGCTTGTTTAAAGCTAATTTTAGTTCTTCGGTGCTCACAGTAAACTCATTCCTTTTTCAATCTGGAGCAGTATAGCTGATTTTACTGAATAATAAAAGGGGCCGCCGTTGTTGGCGACCCCGAGGAAGTGCAAGTGTAATTTTCCACCTCACAGCTTCCATGATTTTATTTTAGCACAAGCACAATGACAATTTCTACCAACTTCCGCCACCACCGCCGCCAAAGCCACCGCCAGATGATCCGCCAGAGAAGCCGCTGCCGGACGAGCTAGTCGGGCTTGAGGTCATAACAGTACTCATCTGGCCAACACCGTTAGACAGTCGGTCGGCCAAGTAGATGGCATTAAAGGTGCTCCAGTTACCGTTGTACCAAGTCGGCGGTTCCTTGTAGATATCTTTAAACTTCTCAGACCAAGCCTTTTCAACGCCCATAACAATCGCAAACGGTAGTAGTTTTTCGTAAAGATGGACTGTGAATTTAGGGGCTTTTTTGTCACCCAAATACTCACTATCCGGGCCTTGTAGTATCTTGATGCGCTCGGCTTCTGCTACTTCCATAAATAACTTGAGTCCCAAAGCTGCCTCGGTTGCAATCACGCCCTTGTGGGTGCGCTGGGGCATATACCAGCCAATGATTAGGAGGATGATTCCGGAGATTATTAGTCCGATAGACCAGCCAAACCAGTTAGCTTCTGTTGCAACTAGTGAAATAAATCCAACGACCGCCAGAAGTCCGCCCAGAGTCATCGTCTCACCCCTTGCATGGGCTGGTTTCTTGGAGAAATACCCCCCACTAGTTAGCGCTGCTGTCAGCTGTTTTTTCATCTCACCGGCTGTTGTGTAAAATTTGTTCTTAAGATCTTTTAGCGCTACTTTCTCGCCAACCACTTCTTTTTCAAACAGACCTTCTAGTAACGACTCCTCATGCGGTTTCAGTTTTGTAAAATCAGCATTTAGCAGTTCGAATTCATAATCGCGTTTTTTCTTTCGCTCC
Organism: Saccharimonadales bacterium (SeqCode); assembly: GCA_041751215.1. Classification (GTDB taxonomy): domain Bacteria; phylum Patescibacteriota; class Saccharimonadia; order Saccharimonadales; family JBGSXW01; genus JBGSXW01. Next base: position 191,375 of record JBGSXW010000002.1, read on the forward strand.
GATTCCGTAAGATCGTTAATTCTGATCCAGCCTCGAATTGCGAGGTCAATTAATGTGCCAGTTAGCTCGGTATTGTCTGGGGAAAAGTCTATTAGGGTGCCTACTTCTCCGGGCGTCAAACCCGCCGGTGGATCGTACTCGGGCACAATCACACCGCGGCCAGCCGGATCCTTGCCAGAGCGGCGCCACTTACGATACGCCAGCACTCCGATACCTAGCGGCAACAGAATACCGATGTTTCTGAGCACAACGCCAGACCACTGACTGAACGCGCTGGGCTGAGCAAAACTACCAGAATCAAATTTGATTGCAAAACTAAGGTTAGAATAAGCCGCCAGCGGCGATGTTGTAGCCACCGAAACCGTCTTGCCGTCCTTGCTGACCTGGGTAGTACAGTCTCTATCCTGAGATCCAGACTCTCCGGTATAGCAAACTACTTCCTTGGCTTCTCTGCCCGTTGGTAGAAGAATTTTCGCGTTAACCGAACCAAAGGAAGTGTCCCAGCCGGTTCCATTTACATCCATGAACATCTCGTCATGATTTTCATAAAAACGAACGAAGTTCGACATCGAGTACTTAACAACATAAGTATGAGCGCCAATCACGTAGGCGTTTGGGTCGCCAATCTTTAAGACGAGATTGTCATTTTCACCGTACATATCGAATGGATGGAGCCGTCCCTGCAGGTTTGTGACACTGACATCCTCGATATTCAGATCTACTCCTGGCTTGAAGGGCCCCCGATCATAAACGTCGGGCAAAACTCGAAAAATACCGTGGCGTTGGACCGAAAACCTAACATCAATGCGTTCCGTAACGTCTGCTTGCGCTTGCGGAGTGTCTTCAACTTCGTAGACAACGTTAAACCGCTCTACGTTGTAAGGCTCAAAGCTGGTTGGGGTTTGTGCATGTGCTGAAGCCAGAGGTACGGCCAGCGCCCCTAAGGCAATGACCGAAGCTATTAGCCGCTTATATACGCGTCGCACCGAGGTGCTCCTTGGCGGCGTCGGCCAGTTGATCCATAAGTGCGTTTACTTCACCAGTCTTGAGCGTGCGGCCTGGATGGCTGACAGCAAGCCGCAGGGTGTAGTTCCGATGATTGTCGTCTGGTTGGTAGATTTTGAGGCACTCTAGCTTTGCTTCGTAACCAAGCTCTTGAATCGCCCCGCCGAGTTCTGATTTTACAACTTTGAGCACCTGCTGATAGTTGTGCGTGCTAGTTACTTTAAGGGTAATGTCCTGAGTTGATGCTGGGAAGCGAGCTAAGGGCTGATACCTCTCGCCTACATCGGCTGGTTTGAGTGCGCTCATGAACAGTTCGAAGCCCGCGCAGAACACCGGCAGTTTGAGAGAAGCCGTAGTTGAAGCTGAGTATTCGCCAATCACACCTGTAAAGCCATCAGGACCTTGGACTAAGGCGCTGCGCTCAGGGTCAAATGGAGCAATCGCTTGATGTAGTAGTTTGTGATTACCAATCTTAGCGTCCTTTAGTGGCACTAGTTCTGGCAAGCCTCGTCCGAGCGATCTGTGTACCGATTCAAGGTAAGTCCGCGCCTGATAGAAGGCTGCGCCTTCGTGCTTTGCTTTGGCGGTTTTTTCATCGGCTGCAAACACTAAGGCCAAGCGGTCAAATTCGGTCGGCAAGCCCTTTGCAATCTCACTCTTGCTGTGCACTGGGTTCATCTCGAAGATCGCAAACTGATTTTGGTCGGTTCCTCGCCCGGCTTTGATATTGGCCTCAACTTTGCTGAGCAGACTTGGCGTCAGACTAAGACGGTAGTACTGGAGGTCTGGGCTAATAGCGTTGTTGAGCTCAAAGGCCAGCTTGCGATCTTGGCCAACCTTGTCCATCAATTCGCCGTGTATGAAAGTGTAGGTCAGTAGCTCATTAGCACCAGCAGCTACCAGACTTTCTCTGATCTGGCGTTTTTGGTCCAAGGCTTGGTTTCTTTGCGCTGGGGTTAAGTCTCGTTTGGGCAAGGCAGCTGGCAAACGATCGTAGCCGTAAAGTCGGCCGACTTCTTCGACTATGTCTTCGGGAATCTCAATGTCAGTTCGCCAAAACGGCGCGGCAACTTTAAGTGAATCACCGTTAAGCACGACTTTGAACTCGACGTTCTCGAGCAAGTTTTTCATATCATTTGCTTTTAGGTCGCTGCCGAGTCGATCGTTGATGAACTTTGCACTAACTTCTACTGCCTTGGCTTTGCTCAAGCGCTCATGACTATCTAGCATTGGGCTGGCCACGGAGCCACCGGCATAAACTAAGACGTCCTCGAGGGTTTTAGCTAGCACGCGGTCGCATTGCCACGGCGACTGACCTTTACTGAAGCGGGTCACGGCATCAGTAAACTGCCCGTGCCGCATGCTGGTTCGGCGAATCGAATACATATCAAAGTTGGCGCATTCAAGAATAATGTTGGTGGTGTCGGCCGTAATTTCCGTGTCGCTGCCACCACGAACACCGGCTAGTCCCAGGGCTTTACTATCGGTCGCAATCACAATCTCATCACCAGTTAGCTTGGCCGGTTTGCTCTTAATCAGCTCGATCTGCTCGCCGGCCTTAGCCTTGCGCACCGTTAAGGTTGCTCCGTCAGACTTACTTAGCGCGGCCACTTTGTCGTAGTCAAAGGCGTGCAATGGTTGGCCGGTTAGCATCATGTAGTAATTAGTCAGGTCTACGAGATTATTGATCGGATTAATACCGACGCGCGACAAAAAGCTTTGCAGCCACAGCGTGCTCGGCTTAACCTCGACTCCGCAAACAGCTATTGCCATGAAGCGAGGAGCCAATTCTGGAATCTTATTCTCGACTTTAAGTGCGAGCTTGTCGCCAGTTGATTTTATGGGGAGCGGTTCGTCGATGTACCAGTATGGAGAGTTAAAGCTCTTGCCGCTAATACCAGTCACCTCGCGGGCTACGCCGAGCTGGCCAAAGCAGTCCGGTCGGTGCGTGAACATCTTGTTTTCGATATCAATGACGTAATCATCGAGTTTGAGGGCTTCGATAAGTGTTGTGCCGAGCTTAACGTCATCTTCGACTTCTGCAATTCCCGAGTGATCCTCGCTGATGCCAAGTTCCTTGGCGCTAGCTAACATACCGTTACTGACTACTCCGCGCAGCTCTCTGGCTTCAAGCGTAAAGCGCTCTTCGTCCCAAGTGCTGGGCACAACCGCTCCGGGAGGCAGCCAAACGACAGTCATGCCGGCTTTGACGTTAGGTGCGCCGCAAACAACTTCGACTAAGCCTTCTTTGTCGCGCTTGACGTCTTTAGTTGCCCGGTTGTCATCAATCAAGCAAACGTGCAGCTTGTCGGCGTTGGGGTGCTTCTCGCAGCTAACAACTTTGGCGACCACCGCACCACGGTAGCGCTCGGCTAAGCTCTCAACGCCTTCGACTTCGCCAAGCTGCTCGCCAATTCGATTTACAATCTTATCAATCGGAGCGTCTAGCCCTTGGCCTCCATAATATTTCATCCAGTTTAGGCTTACTTTCATACAAACTGCCTCAGAAATTCTAGGTTGCCGCTCTCAAAGTTTCGAACGTCCTCGATACCATGCTTCATCATAACCATGCGCTCAACGCCGAAGCCCCAAGCAAAGCCAGTGAATTCTTTGGGATCGATGCCCGCCATTTTAAGCACGTTAGGGTGAATCATCCCGCAGCCGCCTAGTTCTAGCCACTGGTCGCCTGCTCCATCGCCCTTGCGCAGCATCGCTGGTCGCTCAACCGCAAACTCAAAGCTTGGCTCGGTAAACGGAAAGTAAAAAGGCTGAATCTTAACATTTAGCTCCTGGCCAAAAAACTCACTCATGTAGGCGCGAATCGTAGCGACTAAGTTACCGACGTTCATACCGCGGTCTACATAAACACCTTCGATCTGATAAAACGTATGCTCGTGAGTTGCATCTAGGTCCTCGTTGCGGTAAACGCGGTCCGGTATCAAAACTGCGATCGGCCGGCCCTCGTCTAGATTCTTTTTGTACTTCTTAAGCATTCGGTTCTGCATGGTGCTGGTGTGGGCCGGCGCCACAAAACCCTCTTTTGTAGTAAAGGTGTCGTAATCATCACGTGCCGGATGACCCTCTGGAAAGTTCAGCGCCTCGAACATGTTAAATTCATCATCGATTTGCCTGGAGCGTTCGATATCAAAGCCCATTCGGTAAAAAATATCCGATATTGTCTCTAGCTCGCTTGTAAGCGGGTGCTGGCTGCCGTGGTTACTAGGTAAGACACTCGGTAGGTTGTTTACATTTACGTCAAACGGCGCCGTGACATCAATTGGTGGGCGCGGAGCAACCGCAGCGGCTTCGCCTAGCCCTTGGAGCTCGGTTTTAAGCTGGTTTAGCTCTTTGCCAAAACTGGCGCGGTCGCTAGAGTTCAGCTTCGAGAGTTTGCTAAAAAGCTGTTTAAGATCGTCGGAGCGCAGAGCCGCCTTGGCATCGCCGGTTTTACTAACCTGCTTTTTTAGCGTCGCTGCGACTTTAGCAATTTCTGAGTTCTGATACGACATCGTTACCAAAAATTATATCATCAATACAGATATGGATGATAGGTGCGGTACAATAGTGCTAATGGATAAGGAAGACCTCAAAAATAAGGCTATCGAAGCTCTAAGGGCTAACGATCAAGGTGGCTGGACGCGCCCGGCGCCAGATCTGTATCCGCACCAATGGTTATGGGATTCCTGCTTTGTAGCTATGGGATTAGCACACGTTGATGCTAAGCGAGCTAAAAAAGAGTTACTTTCATTGTTTCGCGGGCAATGGTCAAACGGCATGATCCCGCACATGATATTTGAGGGCAACGGTAGTCATCAACGACCGGAGTTCTGGGATTCTCGCGTTTCTCCGTACGCACCGCGCAAATTAGCAACTTCTGGCATAACCCAGCCGCCATTAATTGCCGAGGCTGTGCGCAAAGTCGGAGAGCAACTTAGTGCCCCCGAGCGCCGCTCGTTTTACAAGCAAGTTTACCCAAAACTATTAGCCCATCATCAATGGCTATACCGAGAACGAGACCCTCACGCCACAGGTTTAGTTTTGCTTATTCATCCCTGGGAAACCGGAATGGACAATACCCCGCCGTGGATGGAGGAAATGAAGCAAAATCAAAAACCGCTATGGATCAAACTTACAGAAGCTCTGCGTTTAGACTCGGTAATAGAGCATTTGCGGCGCGATACAGCTCAAGTACCGGCCAACGAGCGCGTAACCACGCTTGAGTCGCTGCTTCTATACAGTATTGTGCGTCGTTTGCGACGAAAGCAGTACGACAGTCAACGAATTTTACTAAGATCGCACTTCTTAATAGAGGACGTGTTTTTTAATTCGATCTTAGTGCGCGCAAACCACCACCTCAAAGCCATCGCCAAGGATATCAACCGCACAATTCCGGCCGCCACTCTTAGCCTAATGAACAAATCATCGCACGCGCTTAGTGAGCTCTGGGACGATGAAACCTCTCAATTTTACTCAAGAGAGTTTATCGGTCATCGACAGTTGCGGCAGCCGACAATTGCCACGTTTTTACCGCTTTACGCCGGAACCATCAGCCAAGAAAGGGCGGAAAAGCTAGTTCGTTTGCTAAAAGACGAGCACCAGTTTGGGCTAAAGTATCCCGTGCCAACAGTTCCACTTAGCTCACGCTTCTTTGACGAGCGCCGCTACTGGCAGGGGCCAACTTGGCTAAACACTAACTGGATGATCATCGATGGCCTGCGACGATACGGATTTCACGAAGAAGCCGAGCGCATAAAACAGGTGAGTCTTGAGTTGGTTGATAAATCTGGTTTTCATGAGTATTTTTCGCCCATTAGTGGTTTTGGGGCCGGTATAACGCCATTCTCTTGGACGGCTGCGCTGACGATTGAACTGTTATCTGAAAAGTCTCAAAAAAAGTCCTAGAAAACACTTGTCAGAACAGACATAAGCGTGTTATAAATTAAGTATTGCATGAGCTCGATAAATCGGGTGCAAAAATCAAAAACATATTAACAGGAGAAAAATAATGAAAGCCTTGCGTTCATTTGGACAACGCTTGCGTGGCATTTCAGTGGCTGTACTCGCAGCTATGATGGGAGTCGGCAGTGTTGCTTCCGCTCAAGCCAGCAACTCTGAGTCATCTGGTCAACTCCAGGTAGACTTTTACGGCATGATGTCGCAACCCTTGTTGGGTTCGACAACTTTTGTAGCAATCGCATCTGTCGCTGCCCTAGCAGCAGTTGGTTTGCACCGCGCTGTCGTTAGCGAAGCCCGCCAAGAAGAAGCCTAAGCTCTAGTAGCCTCTAGTACTTCTTGGCAGCTTGATTGCCTCTTTGCCATGTCACGATTGCGTCTTTAAATGGCTGGAAGTTATGAAACAACCGAAAGTCAGCCGCCCGCCTAAGCACCCAGGCGGGTTTTCCATGCAAGTCAAAAGAACCCCACTGCATCAAAGCTGTTGCCTTACCGGTTGGAATAACGTAAATAGGTCGTTTTGATTTATACAAAGTTCTCTTTTTGCCGTTGATGCAGTTGATCACGTCGTTTACTACGTACTGGGCGTCGTGTAGAGCTGTTTGAGCCATTCCAGCATACTTCGTGTCTGCACAGTCGCCGATGGCATAAACGTCCTCTGCAGCTTGCAGGTGACGATCTACAACCACTCTTTGGGCTCGGCCTAGTTTAAAGTGTTTCTTGTTATCAATAAAAAACTGATTATTGCGCCAGCCAGCTGTCCAAACTGCTAAGTCTGAGTCGATGGTGCCCTTGTCTGTAATCGCAGCATCTGAGTTTAGACTAGTAAGTTTGGTGTTGAGATGGACTTTAACTGAGAGTTCTTCAGCCCGCCTAAGTGCCCGCTTTGAGTTCCGGGCCGAAAGTAGTGGCAGAAGCCGATGCCCAGCCTCAATTAGATTCACCTCTGCAGCTGGCGGAGCAATGCCCTCGAGCTTAGCGATTTGCTCGATAAAGTGCTGCAGCTCGCAGGCTAGCTCGACTCCGCTCGCTCCCCCGCCAATTACTGTGAACTTCACGACTGGGTTCTTAGAATTGGCCACAACTTCTCGCAGTTTTTCTCTCAGTTTAATGGTGTTGCTGATCGTATCTAGCAAAAATGCATGGTCCCAAATCCCGGGAATGTCGAAATCCGTCATGGCCTGGCCAAGTGCAAAAATCAAGGTGTCGTAGTGATAGCTGTGTTCATCGCTTGAGATTGTTTTTTTGACTGGGTTAATGCTGTTAATCTCGTCGTGAACCAACTCAACCCCGGTATTTTTAAACATATCGCGCAGCGGAATAACTACCTCAAGCGGTGATCGCCCAACTGCCGATCTATAAAGTGCTGAGTGGTATTCAAAGCTTGTTCTGCTCGATATCAACACCACCTCAAAATCAGTGCGCTCATCGAGTTCTAGCGCGGCCTTGATCCCACCAAATCCGCCGCCGACGATAACTACTTTCATTACTAAAAGCTATCCCGAATGTGATGGTGACTAAATGACCATTTGGCGTCAGTTTTCTTGTGAGGATTAAAGATGTTCTCTGGATCAAAAATTTCTTTGGTTTGCTTAAAGTAGTTAAAGACTTTCTCGCCGTACATGTCCTTCAAAAACGGACCACGAATTAGGCCATCGTTATGCTCGCCCGACATCGAGCCGTCATATTTTTTAAGCAAAGTTATTAGCTCTTTAAGACACGGTTCTATCTTGGCTCGTTCTTTAGGGTCTTCGAGCTCCATAAGTGGAATAATATGAAAGTTTCCGTCTCCAAGGTGGCCAGCGATGGTTTCCATTAGGTCATACTTCTTAATGATCTTCTGTAGTTTCGGCAAGAATTCCTCGAGGTGCTCGGGTGGAACAACCAAGTCATCTATAAACGGCGCGGTGTGGCGCTTTCCCACGTTCTTACGAAGCAAAGCAAAGCTCTTGCGGCGCATTAACCAAAAACGCTCCTGAGCCGCATCATCATGAGCTAATTCAATAGTTAAGTGAGGATGGTGCTTCTTTAGCTCTGCTTGCAGATCATGTAGCTGCTTCTCGGTTTCGGCGTGAGTTTTGGCTTCAAATACCGCTAAAAAAATCAACTTAGGTATGCCGTGGCGGACCAAGATCAAAGCATCAGGGATCAGCCGAAAGCAAAGCTTAATAAAGCCCCAAGTTCCGAGCATGGCTCTAAATTTTAAGAAGAACTTAAACACAAACTTGATGGTCTTGTCGTCAAACGCCTCAATACTTGTCGGGCTGTGTGCCAGCGTTCGATTCACGATGCTCGCCAGGCCGTTTAGGTCCGGCATGTAGGCAATAAGCATTCCAGATTGTGGCATCTTATCGACTAGCTCAAACTCCACCTCGGTAACCAGTCCGAGCGTTCCCTGAGAGCCAACAAATAACTGTGTCATGTCAAAAATCTCGGTCTCTTTGTTCCAAACATTCCACAAGTTGTAGCCAGTTGAGTTTTTGCTCACCGGAGGTTTGGCGCGCAAAATTGCCTCGTAGTTATCATTTATTAGTTTGTAAACGTGCCGATAAAGCTCGCCCTCAAAAGATTTAAGCTGAGTTTTTTTAGCTAACTCTTCTTTGCTAAGCGGCTTAAATTCGTATTCGTTGCCATCGCTTAAAACTGCTTTTACTCGTTTGACGTAGCGTTCGGTCTTGCCGTACTTAAGCGAAAGCTCGCCCCCGGCGTTATTTGCAACCATTCCACCAATTGCAGCTAAATCGCGCGAGGCGGGATAAGAGGGCATTAACTTACCCCACCTAAGCGTACGTTTTTCGAACTTACGGTATAGCATCCCAGGCTCCACGCTGACTCGGTTACTTCTAAGTGAGCCCATATCCGTAAAATGCTTAGTAAAATCAAGAATTATCGAGTCGTTAATTGCTCCGCCCGACATGCAACTCCCAGCGCTCCGGGCTGTGATCGAGAGTTCCGGCTGTTGTTTCTTATGTTCAGATACGTACTTAACCAACTTCTTGATTTCGTTGGTGTTTTTTGGATACACCACAGCCGTTGGCACCACCTCAAACAGACTGGTGTCGTGACTATACTTTTTTAGCGTGCGCTTATCGCTTCGCACACCGCCAGAAATAATTTGCTTGAGGTCATCAATCATATTTGTATATCGGATTTGTTTCCGCTTATGCCTAGTGTACCGAGGCAAACCCAGATCGACAAGCCAGTGGGCTCAATCTGAGGTTATTCGTCTGAGTTTGGTTTTTCAAACAGCGGTGGGTCAAGCACAGTTTCGCCGCCGCCAATTCTTACGATGTCTTTATCGATCTTACCTAGTTCCTTGCTGGCGCTGTTGTAATGACCAACGGTGGTACCAAGCGAATTCCCCACCTTTGTGAAGTAGGCCGAGTAAGCAATCAAGTGTTTTTGCAGTTGTTCGATGTTCTTGCGTATTACTTCGGTATCTTTTTGAATCTCCATGCTTTTTAAGCCCTGAGAAATAATCTGCAACATGGCCGAGAGTGTACTTGGACCAACGATGGTTACTCGTTTATCAACGGCCGCGTATTGCATAAGGTCGCGTCCGTTTACGCCGCTATCCCCGACTTTGTTGGCCAGCAAGTCATAGTAGATAGCTTCGCTCGGAATAAACATTAGTGCTTGGTCGAGTGTGCCTTTCTTGGGCTGAATGTACTTAGAGGTTTCGTCGATGCGCCGTTTTAGGTCTTCTTTGAAGGTCTTCTCGAGCTGCGGTCGTTGATCGGACTTTGCTTCTACTAATCGGTTGTAGTTTTCTAGGCTAAACTTGGAGTCGATTGGCAGAATCTTGTCATCGAGCAAAATTGCCGCATCAACTACTAGCCCTTCGCCGAGTTTGTGTTGAAGTTTAAACGAGCCGGGTGGCAAAACGTTTTCTAGAATTTGCTTAAGATAAAACTCGCCTAGAACTCCACGCTGCTTGGGGTTTTGGAGCACGTTTTGGAGGCTTTTAAGCTCACCGGCAATATCACCAACTTGTTGGTTGGTTTTATCTAGCTCGGCCAGCTTAGTTGTAACCTCTCTAATAATCTTTGCGCTGGCTTGATACTGACGCGCCATCTGTTCGTTGCTCTTATCGAGCCTGTCGGTTAGATGGTCTTTCAGGTGGTCGCTCAGACGTGCAACGTCATCGCTAACCTTGGTAATGTCTTGCTTAATTAATCCGGCGGCGGACTCGTCTTTAAGCTCACGAAGTTTTTGGCTTAGGTAGTAAATAACTGCGCCAAACCCTAACACCATAACTACGAGAATTCCCACGCTAAATGAATCCATGAGGGTTACTTCTTCCTTTTCTCTAAGCGTTGAAGTGGAGTATCGTTTTGGATTTTGCTCTGAGCCTCGTACATTCTGGTCTCTACGTAACGAGCAAACTGCAGGGTTCGTTGCTTGCGAATACGCTTGAATTTAAAGTTCTTAGCCCTTGTAAAGATTGTGACTCTACCCCAAATCATACTGACGTCAAACTCAACTGCTGCAATCATGCTGTAAGGAATGTCATCCACTAGCAAATCAAAAAACTTTTTATCGACAAACAGTAGGCGTCGATCGGTAGCAAGTAACATCCCAAAACCGCCGGCATAGGTACCGGCAATAAACTCTTTGATAACTTCATCGCGCATCAAGATATCGGGCAAGTGTCTGATCTCGGCCTTTTGCATGATGGCCGGAGAAGCGCCGAGGTTCCTAAGCTGTAGTCTCACTGATTCTTGGGTTGCCATGGCTTACTTTCACCTATACTTTGTTATGCTTTATATTAGCATAGCAACCGATCTTAAAGGGGGAGCCGATGAACGACGACGCACAAACAAGAGCCTACGCATTCTTAAAAGAACACGACCTAGCGGTCATCGCCACCGTCTCGGAAAAGGGCGATCCTTTAGCCTCGGCCGTTTATTACTGGCTGGACGAGGACTACTCGTTTTACTTTTTAACCAAGTCTAAGACTCGTAAGTTCCAAAATATTGAAGACACCGGCAAACTCGCCGTTGTTGTATCCGATGAAGCCAAACTAACTACCGTTCAGGGTGAGGGCAAGGCAGAAGTCGTTAAAGACCCCTCCACTCAAGCTGAGATCATGAACCACCTAGCAACGATTAAAAGCACGCAAGATAAGGCTTGGTTCCCGCCGATTGCTCAGATCGAAGCCGGTAGTTTTGTAGTGGTTAAATGCAAAGTCGACCACCTGCAGCTCAGCGAGTTTAATCATGGCAAGCCTAGCGTTAACGAGGTTGTTTCTTAGCTAGATCAAGTAGTTGGGTTGGCTTCTCTATTACTGTGTCTGGGTTGCTGCGCGACAGTAGTGCCACGTTGTTAAGTCCCCAGGTAACGGAGGCAACCTTTAGGCCAGCAGCATGGGCGGCTTCAATGTCGCGGACTTCGTCGCCTACATAAATTGTCTGCTCGCGGTCTAGTTTGTGCTTACGGACGCTCGACTTAAGACGCCGACTTTTACCAAAGATCCCAGCACCAGTGTCGACAAACTCAAAAGCATCTTCTAGTTTATGTGCTTGCAAAAAGGTCATCACGCTCTCGCGCGAGCTAGAGGACACAATTCCCAGGGGAATGTCTTGTTTGTGCAGAGTTTTTATAACATCTACCATGCCTGGAATCGGTTTTACGTGTTTAGCACGCTTGGTTAAACGACCGCGGCCTTTAATTGCTAGCTGCGGCAAAAGCCTCGTGGGGACATTTACGTACTTAACCATCTCCGGAATTGTCATGCCCTGAAGTTTTTTTACGTCTTTTTCGGTAAGGGTTGGCAGTCCTAGCTCGCTCAAGAGCTCGTTGCCAATCTCAACAACCAAATCCAACGTGTCGGCGATAGTTCCGTCAAAATCAAAAATATAAGTCATCTATACCTCTATAGTACACAATGCCCTACTAGATAACCAAGTATCGAAATGCCCAATTATTGGCAGCCTCTGCGCGCATTAGTTTAAGCATCTGCGTTATAATGGAGTTTAAGTATGATTGAGCAAACACGTAACACGGTTCGGCGCGGCATGCATCAAATTGCAAAGCTGCTTAACTCATTGACTGGCGGGCGCCTGCATCCTAACACCGTGACCATCACTGGTTTGTTGCTGCATTTTGTGGTGGCCTGGGCAATCGTTAACGGCGACTACGTTTTAGCGGGCTTGATGCTGGCAGTTTTTGGGTTGCTGGATGCGCTAGACGGCGAGCTGGCGCGGCTGCAAAACCGAGCAAATCCTGGTGGAATGCTGCTCGATGCTACAACCGACCGCGCCAAAGAAATCATCATTTACGCCGCTCTGGCCTATGTCTTAGTCGACGCCGAGGGAGCAATCGGAGCAGTTTGGGCCATCATGGCGCTGGGTGGCTCTTTCCTGGTTAGCTACTCTAAGGCTAAAGGCGAGACTGCGCTCTCCGGAGAATCTGGAAGATCCAAGCTAAGCCCCAACGAGGCTAATCGCGTATTCCAAGATGGCCTAATGCGGTTCGAGGTTAGGATGCTGGTCTTAGTTGTTGGCCTGCTCAGCGGATTCTTGCTAGAGGCTACCATGGTTGTTGCAATCCTTAGCTGGCCGACTGCGGTTTGGCGAGTCGCCACCATAAGCGCTAAACTATCATCATGATCAAGATCGATCTGCATGTGCACAGTATTGCGTCTAAAGACGGTTCGCTAACTGAGCCGCACTTTCGACGCTTTTTTGATCAACGCCTACTCGACGTTATTGCTATTACTGATCACAACCGAATCGATTATGCCCAGCGCATGGCCGCTATTTTTGGGCAACACATTATTGTTGGCGAGGAAATCCAGACCTCCGAGGGCGAGATTATCGGCCTTTACCTGCGCGAAGCTATAGCACCAGGGCAAGACTTAAAGTCCACAATTGCAGCCATCAAGCAGCAAGGTGGCATTGTCTATGTGCCACATCCGTTTGTGGGGCGACGTCACAGCTTAAACCGCGCCAGCATCGAAGCCAACTTGAGCGATATCGACATCATAGAGGTTCACAACGGCCGCAGCATCAATAAATTGCCGAGCGAGGCCGTTGAGCTGGCCGGTACTTACGAAAAAGCCGAGTCAGCCAGTAGCGACGCTCACAATCTTAGCGGCCTGGGTTTAACCTATAACCGCGCTAGTGACTGGCCCAACCCGCAAACGTTAGTTAGCATTATCGACCAAGCTCACTTTGAGTACGCCAAGCCACCGCTTAAAGCAGTCTTAGGTCCAAAATATAACCGCGTTATGCATGCCTTAGGTTTGCAAAAAGTTTCTGCCGATCCTGCTAATCCTTCCGATCAGAATCCACCGGAGGCGCCGAGTGCATGATCTACTAGGAGCCGTGTGGTTTTTTTTGCCAGCCATTGTAGCTAACATGGTGCCGGTTTTAAGCAACGCAGTTCCGGGAATCAAAGACTGGGACGCACCGATGGATTTTGGCAAAAAGTGGCATGGGCAGCGCATTCTTGGCAACAACAAGCGTTGGCGAGGCTTGCTAACTGGAGTTTTTGCGGCCGCTCTTACCGGCGTCTTGCAACTGTGGCTGTATCAAGAATCGGGCTTTGTTAGGGATTTTGCATTCTTAGACTACAACACCATCAATGTTGTAGCGCTGGGGATCTTGCTCGGTTTTGGTGCCTTAATTGGTGATGCAGCCGAGAGCTTCTTTAAGCGCCAGCGCGGCATCAAATCCGGCGAAGCCTGGATGCCATTTGATCAAATCGATTGGATAATCGGCGGCCTGTTGTTTAGCTTGCTGATGGTTTCTTTAAGCCTCTGGCAATATCTACTGGTGTTCCTCCTCGCCTTTTTGATTCACCCAGTCGGTAGCTTTATTGGGCATTCGTTGAAGCTCAAGGATTAGTGCCCTGAACAGGGCCGCAAAAGGCTCAACTAGCCTGTGCGTGCCAGTATCTCATCCACGACTTGATCTAGTGATTGAGTGGCATCAATAACTGTTGCGCCAAATGACGTAAACTCGTTTTCCTTACTACGATTCTCCGCAATGATCTTTGCTAGCTCATGGGGCTTGGTGCCGTAGCTATGATCCCGAGGATTTGTAACTCGTTCTTTTATCGTTTTTTCGTCTGTCTTGAGCCAGATAACTTTGTCGCACAGTTGAGCTATTTCTAGCTCGTTGCTACCGCCACCACATAAGTACATTTGCTGTTTTTGTGATTGGCTTTGTAGCTTTTTGATCCACTCTTTATCTATAAGCCACTCGTGAGCCTCGAGCCATTCTTTCGTACGCTCTGGAGCTTGTCCAAACTCGGCAGCTTTCTCGCCAGTCTGCTTGTTGTAATAGGCTGCATGACCACTGTGTTCTATGTCGACAGCGTCATATCCACGCCTTAAAAGCTCCTTGGCAACCGCCGATTTGCCAGAAGTTGATATTCCTGTAATTAAGATTAAGGGCATGTCGGCAATTATAGACTACCGAGGCTAGCTGCTAACATCAACGTGGAGTAAAAGGCCCTGTAGTTAACTAAATGTGCGATAATAAGGCCATGATTAAACAACACATACACTTTATAAAAATGGGCGGAACAATTGAGTTTTTTGATCCAGCTTACGACGCAATCAATAAACGCCTTATGAAGCTCGACACTACCATCGATAGTTATCTACACAACTTGATACAGCCTCACTTTACTTTCAGTACTGAAAGCATTACGGAAAAGGACAGCCGAGATATCACTGAAGATGATAGGAACAAACTCCTCAAGGCAATCAGCTCAACAGAACACACCAACATCGTGGTTACGCACGGAACATTCACCATGGTAGAGACCGCTAGATTTTTACAGGATCACTCTACTGAGGGTAAGAGGGTTGTCTTAACCGGATCAATGATTCCTATTTCTGGCTTTTCTACGTCTGACGCAGGCTTTAACCTGGGGTTTGTTATTGGCTCTTTTGCCAATATTCAACCCGGCGTATACCTGTCTATGAACGGCGGAGTATTCACACCAAGTGAAGTCGAGAAAAACACAGACCTTCTGCGATTTGAATAACCAGATCAAGCTACTTTATCGCGAACAAACTCTTTAACAGCCGACTCATCAGGCAAGCCAAGAATTCTATCGTCTTGTCTCTCCATGAGCAATGTGCTGATTCCTCGAACTCTGTGCCGGTATGCGGCGGGCGAGGTTTTTTGTAAAAACTTTTGTTGCAACGTAACTGAACCGGGAACAAGCACACTGTAAACTCCGGCAACGTAGTCTTCAAAACCTTCTAGGCCTTCATAGACTGAGGCAAGATTTCTTGCGTTGGCGATATTGCGTGCTTGTCGTTGGGGCGCACTACTCTCATCGAGGTCGCGCTTAAAGAATGCGGCCTGGCGAACTAAGCGGCAGCGATCTGCTAGTAGGCCAACTAGGCGTTGCTCGCGCTCTGGAGTGCAGCGGAAATCGTATCGAACAACTTCTTCAGTCGTAACCATCGCTCGGTGGAGGTCTTCGATCAGATCTTCAAAACCATCGAGACCTGGGTTTAAGGGTTCGGCCAATTCTTGAAGTCGATCTATCTGCGCTAGTCGAATGTCGGCGATTCTTACCAACGGTAATTCGTTCTTTACGTTAACCATTTTAGGAATATCCATAGCGTACCTGTGTTCGGCAAGAACATCTACAAGTTGCGGTTCGATCAGGTCCATTTCGCCGCGAATTTCATCCAAAGATAAGTATTCTGGAAACTCCAAATGATACATTCGGCAAAAGGGTGCGATTGGGTCTGGCTCGTCAGCTGGATGATACTCGCTCATAAAGCATATTATATCATCAAATGCTGGAACTAGGAAGATGTTGCCGGCTGCCTAAATCGCCTGACGCAACCGCATCGAACTAGTAGCCAGTAACTGATGCCTAATCCGATCAGCATAAATGATCCCTGCACAAAGTACCCCGGCTGCAAGGATCCACCGGCAACCACAAAACCTAAGAATATCGTCATGATCATTCTGGTGAGCCTGCTAGCTAGCGACATGCCCGAGAGTACGGTTGCTCTGGTTTTATTGTCTAGCTCCTGATTGGCGTAATCGGAAATTAGTGGTCTTTCTAGGTTGAACAGCCCGATCGTGCTAATAACTAAAATCACAACCAAACTGTTCTGGGTTGCAAATGCTAGCCCTAAATATCCAGCTATCGAGCCGATTTTAATAATCGCAAAGGCTTTTTCAAACGTAAAGTAGCGTTCTAAAACGTACACGTGGCGCTGCAGCACAAAGTTAATGAACAACCCTGCGCTAAAGGCTGCTCCGACCCAAAAGTTATTTACATTCAGGTTTTCGAAGTGCGGACCATAAGTCCCGTACAAGAAGTACTCGTTGCAAATGGTTAGTAGCCCAATCATGGTTAGGGCAAAGATTGTGGTGTTGTTTTTCATCAGATGGAAGGTTTCTTTGAGCATGCTCCACATCTTTTGTTCTTGCTCTAGAACTGAATCGTTTTCGTATTTATCGCGCTTATCAAACAGGAACAACGAGTACGTGCTGATTCCAACCTGAAGCACCGCCGTAGCTAAAATAAGCGGCACAAAGCTTGCTGAGTTGTACTCGCCGTAAACTACCGCCGTTATTAGGCCAGCAACCAGGAGCCCGGCTACGCCGTTAGACAGCACAGCGCTGCTTTGTTTTTTATAGTTTAGTCCCTCGCGCTCAGAGGCTTCAAACAACAAGGCTTCGTTTGCTCCGCTCACCAACGAATGGCCAAAACCGCGGATTACGTTCATGAGGTACAGTCCGGCCGTTGTCGGAGAGATTATTAGGGCCAACAAACCCAGCGCACTAGTAAGGTATCCTAGAGACAAAGAGAGCTTACGACTAAACTTGTCTGCAACCACACCAGTCGGCACCTCAGATAACAGCACGGTTGCAGAAAATACACTCTGCGCAATGACAACGTTGGTTAAAGACACGCCTTGGGATAAGGCGAAGAGGTTTGTGACAATCGTCGCAAAGTACATGCCATCGATAAACTCTATTATCTTGAGCTTTTTTACTGTTGAGGATTTCATTGATATTAGTTTAGCAGGTTGGGTTGGTTGGGTGGCAAGGACTGCGCGGGAAGTTTGGTATTCGTTGAAGTTGAAAGGTTAGCATAACATTAATACACGCCTACATAGTAGCAATCAGCTTAACTTAGAAATCCTCGCGAAAGTAAATATTGGGCTTACCTTTCTTTCATATTGAGTATGATAGCCTGGCCACGAGCCTCTGAACCGCTAGCATTTAACAAGTTTCTCTTACTTAAAACTCTCCTTAACGCCTCTAAGGCCAGCTCGATCGATCGATTACTGTCGTCGTACACTTTGTTCATAACTACATCCGGCGATCCGTGCACTAGTCGACTGCGTCTATTATAAAGATCTCGTATTTCTTTTGCTAATTCCTGTCGATTTCTTTCATTACTTGGCTCTATCAATAGGGACATTGCTGCCCGTATACGAAAAGAGGCTTCCTGTTTTGCGCCGAACATATTTTCCCATACAGTAATAGCATCGATGAATGCGTCGGAATGGTCCATCCTTTCAGTGGCGGCTAAAATTAGTCGCTTCATGCTAACACTTAGGTTATTTGGTGCTCGTTCAAGGCAGCCGAGCCACATAGCTATGTCTTTTGATTGATCTGGGCTTATGGTCTGCCTGGGATAACGAGTTGACGGCCACCTATGTGGGCTCAGCGATGCGCTTCTACCCACGCAAAGAGGGTTTGGTGTGGTTGAAAACACATATCGCGGCGCAACGAACTGCTGCCCCTCGGACACAAGAATCATTGCAAGAAGAGTTCTGTCTATACTGTTCTGGAGACTCTGTAGGTTCTTGTCTATCATGGCGTTGCGATCGTCGTCGCCGTATCGAACCGCAAACGGGTCTTTGCTGTCATTGCCTGTTGTGTTGTAGCTTTTAAGAACGCTGACCTTAGCTTGTAGCTCAATTACCACGCTGATCTCACCAACATCACCCACCAAACCATGAAGGTCAACCTGACTGGGTCCCCTTATAGAAACACCGCCTGGTGCTGTTATAGACATAAGGCTAGGATCGAGGTCTACATTACCCAGCCCAACTATGGTGCTCAGCTTAACCTCCTGGCCATTGGCTAAGCGTTTGACTTTCCGATAAGTAGCCTGGGCATTATTTGCATACTGCACAGCCTCGTCAATCCTACTATTTGGTGCAATTGTAGACGAAAATATGATCGATTCTAACAGCATGCCCAGCGATACGGTGTTAAATAGTCCGTTGGATAGAATGATATTAGTGGAGACCGACAGAAGCGAAGCTGGTTGGGATTTATAATACTTATAAGACTGCACGCCAGGAAACAGTTTACGTATAGGATTAGATGCCTTCGTTATTGCCAGACTGAACTGTTTATTAAGGGGATGTCCATAGATTAACCCGAAAGATGATGCGTGCGTTCCGTCTCGGCCTTTCTTTACTAGACAGACCGGATACACGTCCCTAGCGACAGCCATCAAGCTCTGTTCAGCGCTGTCTTTGACATCTTCAAAACCAGGAACGGAGGCGCCAAGACATCGGTAATGAAAGTAAGTAGCCCAAGAAGTGTTCAGTTCATCCCTGTAAGAGCACAATACGTGGCCTGTGTTCATCTGTAGGTCAATCCCTTCCTTTCCTCCTAGACTTTTCACCAAAGGCGCTAGCTTAGATAGCGCGTCACTCTGTAGAGCGTTTGGGATAAGCCGATCCAATTCCTTTGTATTTACGGCGAGCATGAATGAGAGTAGCTCAACACCGAGGATCTCCTTGAGCTGCTTGATTAAATCTGTCGTGTTTTGCACTGTTTAGCTCTACATAGTTTCATTGGGTCTAATTATACATGGCAAAACATGTCAGCATACTTTTGAGGCTTTGCGTAAAGCTTATTTGTTACGGAAAAGAAAGGCTCTCATCCATCCACCAACAAAACATGGGTCTGAAATCCACAATGTGGATGCCAGACCCATGGCTGGGGCGGAGGGATTCGAA
The DNA here is from genome assembly GCA_041751215.1 of Saccharimonadales bacterium (SeqCode). GTDB lineage: Bacteria > Patescibacteriota > Saccharimonadia > Saccharimonadales > JBGSXW01 > JBGSXW01. The sequence continues at coordinate 210,306 of JBGSXW010000002.1, forward strand.
CCCCCGATCCTGGGACCAGAACCCAGTGCCTTACCGCTTGGCCACGCCCCATTAACGAAAGTTATTGTAACAGATTAGACCTAGTGATAGGTAGCTTGACCCAAAGCCTAGCTTGCTAAGCATAAGCCGGAGCCATACAATCAATGCCATGAAGCAAGAACAACTCATTAACTTTGCAGCCGGACTAGCCTTTGCCAGTTTTGCGATCTTTTTAGCAATGGTGCTCTTTATTAAGCCCGACTTTTTAGAGCCAGTAACTAACTGGATACATAACTTCGGCGTTATTACTATTGGCTCTATTAGACTCTCGATTGGTGGCACGATTGCCATCATCTTGTTCTTTGGCTTTATGGTTCCTAGCGCCTACGGCATCGGCAAAAAGAAGCATAAAAAATAGCCCAGGCCCTGCCCTATCTAAAGATTAGCTAGACTTTAAAAGCCGCGCAATAACCAATCTGGCCGTAGTGATTCCACCTATCAAAGCCAAGAAATAGCCGGCCATCCAGCCCCAGTAAGGCAAGCTGACTTCGCGCAGCAGCGCAATTACCACAATGCTGTACCAACTAGTGGCAGAAATTGCTCCGGTAATGGCAAAGAGCCAGATCTTTTTCTCTAATGCGCGGGATTTGCCGATCATGTTTTTGAGCTGCCTAAATACATAAAAGTGAAATACCAACCCATTAAGCGTCACGATGCCAACTAGAGTGAGTTTGGCCTGAAAGCGCGGCGATTCAAGCAAGCCGGGTGCTTCGCCAGTTTCGGCGTAAGTTCGTACCAAAAACCCAACGCCAGATAAGATTAAGACTAAGATTCCGGTCCAGACTATTCTAGATAACACCTTTAGGTTTTGGTAATCCTCTTTGGTGATCTTTTTGTTATTTAGCATGCGCATAAAGAACACATCGCTAACCGTTGCTCCGCCCAATCCAAAACCGACGCCAATGATGTGGCCAAGCAAAATAAGAGTGTGAAGTTCCATGGCCTTAAATATACGTTAAAACGCCTATGTTAATCAAACTGGGCAGAAATTGAAGTTGATTGCTAAGTTTAAGCAGTGTTGTACAATATGCTTATATTTAAACTCATATCAAAAAGGGGCATCTTTATGTCAGAAGATCAAAACAGCGCAGATGAGAGCTCAGTAAACGAAACCGCACCAGAAGAAACCGTACCCGAATCCGTACCAGACAAAACCGAACCAGAGCCAACAACCCCCAAAAACCCCAAGAATAAAAAACTCATACTAGTTGTTTTGGCCGTCTTAGCGCTGTTGCTGCTAGTTGCTGGCACAGTCATGATGATGTCCGGCAACGACGAGACTGAGCCCGAAGACAGCTCACAAACCGAGACCACGGCCGAGCTTAAAGCCGCCGTAACCCTAATTGATGGCACCGCGCTTTATAGCGAGGACGGCGAAGCCTGGCGCGATCTAGCCGATGACGCCACGCTAGAGCAGGGAATGTACGTACGCACCGAGGCCGACTCGCGCGTGATTCTTACTTTAGATGACGGAAGTGTCATCAGGCTCAACAACAGCTCCGAGGTGTTTTTAGACAGCCTGGCCGCCGAGGCGGTCTTAATTGGTAATCAATCTGGCGAGGTCTACACACGAGTAGTTGAGTCTGATAGAACCTTTACGGTTAACGTCGACGAAGATGCTTACGAAGCTCTTGGCACCGCCTACCAAACCACTAACAAACCTCAAATTAAAGGCGTTAAGGTCTACCAAAGCGAAGTTGAGTTTAAGTCTAAAAGCCTTAAGGTGACCGAGGGTAAACAATACTTTGCTAAACACAGCGACAAAAAGCTAGCAGCCAAAGTAACCACCATCTCTTTGGTAAAGCTTCGTAAAGATGATTTTGCAAAGTGGAACCTCGAGCAAGACAAAGCCGATGCCGAGTTTAAGAACAAGCTTGGCTACCTAAGCAAGATCGAAGAAACTAAAAAAACCAACAATGAGCAAAAAGAAGACGAACCCTCTAGCGACGGAATCAGCCTAAGCGGAAGCAGCTCAGACAAAGGTGTGGCATTAAGCTGGAGTGTCAGCGGCGTTAGTGGCATGGAAGGATTCAAAGCCGTTTACAGCAAAGACTCCTCGTTACCAACCTTTGGCAAACACTCATCTCACTATGCCAGCGGCGCCGACACCCGATCGACTGTGGTTGGCATAACCGATGGCAAGACTTACTACTTCCGCATCTGTGCCTACAAAAACGGAGCTTGCAGCAACTACAGCAACGCCGTGGTCGTTAAAGCCCCCTTTAAAGCTAAAGAAAAAGTTGTCAGCGGCGCAGTCAGCCTAAGTACTGTTGGCACAAAAGTTAAGTGGACCTTCGGTGGAACCGCCCCTTACGGATTTAAAGTTGTTTACTCTAAAACCAACACCGCACCAAAATATGGCCAAGACAACGCGGCGTTTGTTGGCAAAGGAACAACTCAGTACGATATGTCGGGCTTAAGTCCAGGCACCTATCACGTCCGAGTCTGTAAATACACCGAGAGTGGCTGTGTCGACTACTCAAACAAAGTTGATGTTGTAGTTTCTTAGCTCTCGCCGAAGCAATTTACCCATAGAAATGAAAAGGCCCACGATGCACGAGATAAACTCGTGAGCCTTTTCGTGGGCCCGGTTGGCTGCAACACAGCCTATCCTCCCATACCGTGATGTTTGGCATGAAAGCTGCCAGCGTCGGAGCTCATGTACTGGATGAAGGCGATGAGCATGCCCATCGCAGCTTCGGCGATGAACACGATGATCAGCTGATCCTGCGGAAGCTGGTCGTAAACACCAAACATCGACACAGCCACGGACGTACCGGCACCGATCACAGCCGTGAACACAGCACCGATGACTGCAGCAAAGATCAGACTGAAGATGCCCAGAAAGAACTTCGCAGCCCCACTTCCGGCGTCTTTGTCGGCGAGGAAGGAGGTCGACACCAAGTAGACCAGACCAGCATTGATAGCTCCCGCCATGGTGACACCGATGATGCAGGCGATGACCATTGCCTCGACGTTTTCGCTGTCAGCGACCCACACCAACGCCGGCGGTCCTGCGGCGACGAGGCCGATCAGAGCGAACCCAGCCCACTCGCTGAGAATCTCGCCGCTGAATGAACGGGCGATGCCGACTGCCATGATGCCGCCACCGAACAAAATCACAAGCCAGAACACATCTGCCTCCCAGTACTCCAAAGGACAACACAGAATTTCTGCGTTAAGCATATTATACGATAATTTTCTGATTATGCTAGCAGTGAGGCTCGAAGAAAACTCTACCTACTCTTTTGCGGATGTATTAAACATCCACTGTACGCCGAACTTGTCTACACAAGAACCAAAATAATCACCCCAAAACATTTCTTGAGGTTTCATCTCTACTTTGCCGCCTTCGGATAGTCCGGCGAACAATCGATCAACCTCGGCCCGAGTGTCTGGCTCAAGGTTGATGTACACGTTGTTGCCGGGTTTTAACTCAAAACCCATCGACTCTGGAGCATCTGTCCCCATTATTGAGTGGCCGCCCAAAATCTTTAGCTCAACATGCATAACCAAATTCTTGTCTTTTTCACTAAGTTCTGGCTGTCCATCCTCTATTGGCGCCTCGCCCATTCGGCTAAACCCATCGCCCTCAAACTCGCCGCCAAAGAGTGATTTATAAAAGTTAAAAGCTTCCTCGGTTTTATCTACAAAGTTTAAATATGTACTGACTCGTGCCATAACGCCCCCTCTTTTACTTAAACCTAATTATAACTCTTAGCGTCCAGTTCTGTTGCGGAACATCCACACAGCAAGCGGTGCAGAAACCGCAATGATACCAACACACCAAACTACCGAGAGCCAGCCAGCATCGCCCATTGGCGTACCGACCAGCAGTGATCGCATGGCATTAATAACGTGAGTTAGTGGCTGATTTTCGGCAAATGCCCGAAGCGCTGCGGGCATAGTTTCGGTTGGCACAAAGGCGCTAGAGATAAACGTCAGCGGAAAGATCACGATAAAGCCTACCCACTGGGCAGCCTCTAGGCTTTTTACCATCAAGCCCAAAATTGCCGATAGCCAAGAAATAGCTAGAGTAAATAGTATCGATAGTCCAACTACTAGCAACCAATCGTTGGCATCAGCGCTTGGTCTAAAGCCGACCAAAAAGCCGGCTGCAATAATAATGATTCCGGATATGACGTTTCTTACTAGGTCGGCGCTGACATGGCCAATTAACAGGGCGCTGCTGGCCATTGGTAGCGAGCGAAAACGATCAACAATCCCCTCTTTTAAATCGACGGCCAAGTTAATAGTTGTATAGTTTGCACCAAAAGCTAGCGTCTGAACTAAAATTCCCGCAAACAGGTAGTTGGCATAGCTAACGTCACCGGTGTCGATTGCTCCGCCCAATACATAGCGGTTGAGCAACATGAACATAATCGGGAACAAGACCAAAGACATAACTTGATCTAGACTGCGCACAATGTGCATGATGCTGCGCTTGGTTAAAACCCAACAATCAGACAGTGCCCAGAAGAATCCAGACTTTGCCTGCATAGGTGGCTGATTTAGAGTCTCAGATTTGGCCATTTTATTTTCCCTTCTTCTTTGTGGTTTTGGTAGCCTTGGTTTCAGTTGTGGCTTTATGGCCAGTTAGCGACAAGAACACGTCATCGAGAGTTGGCCGGCGCAGAGAAACGTTTTCAACCTCGACACCAGCATCTTCGAGTTTTTGCAGCAACTGTTTGAGCTTGGTTACGCCGCCCTTGCTGGCAAAGCTTAAGACTCGTGACTCGGTGTTAATCTCTACCTTCTCGCCCTTAACTGCTTGCTTGGCTGCATCAAGAGTGCTCTTTTCGGCAATGGTTAGATCGACGTGATCCGCGCCAACCTTAGACTTAAGAGTGTTTGATGTGCCCTCGGCAATAACTTTGCCGTTATCGATTACTACGATGTTATCGGCCAAATGATCGGCCTCGTCCATATACTGAGTCGTTAAAAGAATAGTGGTGCCGCTATCCGCCAGCTTTTTAATAATCGACCACATGGTAAGACGGCTGCGGGGATCTAGGCCGGTGGTTGGCTCGTCTAAAAAGATAATTGGCGGCGAGGCAATTAAGCTCATGGCCAGGTCGATTCGTCGTTTCATGCCGCCAGAATAGTTTTTTACTGGCCGATTAGCAGCTTCTTCTAGGTCGAACTGTTTAAGCAGAGTTGCTGTGCGCTTAGCGATTTCATCTTTGCTTAGGCGGTACAGACGCCCAATCATATGTAGGTTTTCTTTACCGGTAAGGTACTCATCAACTGCCGCAAACTGACCGGTTAGGCCGATGCTCTCTCTAACTTCTTGCGGCTGATTTATAATGTCGTAACCGTTAATCTGGGCACTGCCACTGTCAGAGTCGATCAGCGTGCTCAAAATTCTAACTGTGGTAGTTTTACCGGCGCCGTTGGGTCCAAGCACCGCTAGAATCGTGCCGCGCTTAACAGTAAAATTGATTCCCTTAAGAACTTCTAGATCCTTGAACGACTTCTTTAGATCACTGACAACAATTGCGTTGTCTGGGTTTTGTGTTTCATCTTTACTCACTCAAGCAACCTCTCGTCTTTACTGAGTTTTTAACTTATTTAGATTAGCACAGCTAACAATAGTCAGGAACTACAATTCTTCGTGAATTTGCTTTTGCCAAAGCGAATAGTACCGCCCCTCTTGAGCCAGCAGCTGCTGGTGGGTACCTTCTTCGATAATTTTTCCCTCATGCATAACGATAATTCGATCTAGCCCAGCTACAGTGCTGAGGCGATGCGCAATTACAATAGCTGTTCGTTTGCCAATGATCTCTGGCAGCGCGTTTTGGATAATCTTTTCGCTTTCGCTATCGAGTGCGCTGGTCGCTTCATCAAACAGCATAATCGGTGCGTTCTTTAAGATGGCTCTAGCAATTACAATGCGCTGCTTTTGGCCGCCGCTGACCTTGACTCCGCGCTCGCCAACAATCGTGTTGTAGCCATCGGGCAAGTCTTTAATAAACTCGTCGGCATGAGCCGCTTTAGCCGCCCGGGCAATATCGGCTTGCTTGGTGTTTTCTCTAAAGTAGGCGATGTTCTCTTTGACGCTGCGGTGAAATAACAGTGGCTCCTGAGGAATGTAGGCAATGTTTTGTCGCAAATCGCCTTGTTTGATCTCGCGTATGTCCGTGCCGTCGATGTTGATGGAGCCGCCAGTTACGTCGTCAAAGCGCATCAGCAAACTCGCAAGCGTACTTTTGCCGGCACCACTTAGTCCCACGACGCCCACTTGCTCGCCAGCTTTAATGTGAATGTTTAGGTTCTTAAATACTGAGGTGTTGCGGTATTTCCCCGATGAGCGATACTCAAAGTCGACGCTGTCGATGTTAATTTCGCCGCGCGCTCGACCTAAGGTTTTAGGAGACTGCGGATCTTTAATGTCTTCGTTCTCATTTTTTAAGTACTCGAGTGTTGGATAAATCTTAGTTGTTAGATCATCGTGCTGATAGAGCAAGTTTGGGAGTTCGCCGATATTGCGCAGGATCTGGAACATGTAGGTTAGGGTCAAAACAATCAAGCCGATTTGCGCAGGGTCACTCTTTGAGCTACTGACCACAATATAAAAAGCCGCGGTTACCCCAAATGCGGTTATAAGCGAGCGTGGATAGTCCAAAATCACGCCCATCTTTTTTCTAACCATAAAGGTCGCCGTTTCTTCTTTGGCTAGCTTATGAATTCGGCTTTCGGCGCGGTCTTCCATACCCGAGGATTTGTAGGCCACGATGTTAGTAATCTCGTCCGCCACCTCACCGGTAATCTTTCTATAGATCTCGTGTGCCTGCGCTCGGTACTTGTTCATGCGCTTTGAGGCCCAAGTTATGTAGAACAGCTGAATGATAACAATCACTAAAGCAATTGAACCAAGGCGCCAATCGGCAACCCAGAGCACGCTTATCGGGGCAACCAGTGAAACTGCAGCCCTAGTAACTTCGCCCCGAATTAAGCGGACAAATTGCATCATGCTGTCCAAATGTTGGCGAAAAACACTGGCTAAGTAGCCAGTCTGATTGTCTCTGTAAAATGACATGTCCTTACTGGTTAGCTTTTTATGAAAACCAACTGAGAGCTTTTCGTACTCAAGATTCTCGGTGTGCACCGATACAATCTCGCCAATTGCACCAATAGTTGCAGCGGCAACAAAGACCGCCAAAAACCACAACACATTACTTTTAGCCGCCTCAAAATCCCCGGCTGCAAGATTAGTGACAGCACTAGCCATGATTACTATGGTCACGATTCTGCTCAAGATAGTGCGAGCGATCTCGGCCAAAAACCCAAACCACTGTCCGGGATTCCGGCCATAGGTACTCAATATGTATTTATAGACATCTCGGTTCATCTGCTTCTCGCTTAAGATCAGTATATCACCGGGGGTTGATGGCCTTGCTATAATTAGATAGTAAACTTTGGAGGTTCTATGCAAGTTGGAGACGATGTAAGACGAGCAGCCCAGCAAGCTAAAGACCAAGCCCGGCAACACCGGGATCAAGCAAGGAATATGCGCGATTCTGCAAATGAACTAGAGCGCGTAGCCGATCAGCTCGAAGCCGAGGCCCTAACGCTAGACAAGCAAGCTCAAACTATTGACCACGCAACCGATCAAGCCAATCGCACCGCCAACGGCATGTAAGCTAACTCAGCTCTAGTTGTGCTGCTTCCTCCTACCGAGTACAATTGATTTAACTAATTGGACTTTATATGAGCTCGCAGGTTGTTAAGGACACAAAAGAAAACCGACATCTTTGGGGAGTTACCGTCATTATTGCTCTTGTTGGAGCCTTCTTTTTTGTCCGACCATTCTTTTCTCTCATAATTCTCAGCTTGTTAATGGCCTACCTCTTTAACCCAGCTTATAAGTGGACGCTTAAAAAAGTTGGCAACTCTAAAAGTGCGGCGGCAACCCTTACAACACTGTTTTCAATTTTTGTCGTAGGCCTGCCGGTTCTAGCGATTGTAGCCATAGCCGTAGCTCAAGGAATTAAACTTGTTGATACTCTAGGTCTTGGAGAGGTATTTGCTAACAACTCCGACTACACCACCGCCCTGCAAAGTTTAGTTGATTACGTGAATAAACTTATTTCTAGCGGAACCGGCATAAAAGATGCTCTGAGCTACGACCAAGTTCTTTCATTTTTCCAGAGTACCTTACCTCAAGTAATCCAGAGTCTCATTGACGCCCTCCTGGGCATTGTCAGCGGAATTCCCGGCTTCTTTATGAACTTAATTATTTACTTGTTCTTGTTTACCGGCATCCTGGTTAACCAGACGCGCTTACTAGAAGTTGTGCGCTATCTTAGCCCATTTGAAGATCACGTTAACGATCTTTACCTAAAGCGAATTGGGGCCATGACATCAGCCATGGTTCGCGGTCAATTTATTATTGCGTTTGCTCAAGGTTTAGCTACAGCCGCTGCGCTGGCAATCGTCGGCCTGGAAAGTTACTTCTTGTTCTTTACCTTGATTTTCACCTTCCTATCGATCATCCCCCTAGGCGCCGGAGTTATTACCATACCGCTAGGAATCATCATGATTTTGCTCGGCGATGTTTGGCAAGGCTCGTTGGTGCTAATAAACCACTTCGTCGTTGTTACAAATATTGATAACGTGTTGCGCCCGAAGCTGGTTCCCAAGAATGCCAGACTGGCTGCGTCTTTGATAATTCTTTCTGCACTCTCTGGCGTACTCTATTTTGGTGTACTAGGCGTAGTCTACGGACCGGTAATCATGATTGTTATCGTTACCACCATCGAAACTTACGTGAACATGCGCAAAGCGCAAATCAAGGCTGCTTAGCGGCGTTTGCGCTGATTCGGATCGAGCTCGCGTTTGCGCAGGCGTAAAGACTGCGGTGTTACTTCTAGAAGTTCGTCGTTCTCAATAAAGTCGATGGCCTCTTCTAGACTGAAGATTGTTGGCGGTGTTAACTGAACCACACCATCAGATGATTTACTGCGCATGTTGGTTAAGTGCTTAGCCTTACAGACATTGATTTCCATGTCCTCGCCACGGCTGTTGAGTCCGACGATCTGTCCGGCGTAAACCTTTACGGCTGGTTCAACAAAACTAGTTCCGCGCTCCTGGGCAGTTTGGAGTGCATAAGGAGTCGTGACGCCAGTTTCCCAGGCGATCAAAACGCCGTTTCTGAGCTGTTGCATTTCGGCACCCATTGGCTGGTAACCAATCATCAAGCTGTTCATAACAATCGTACCTTTAGTGTTGGTCATAAGAATGTTGCGCAGACCAAGCAGTGCGCGGGTTGGTAGCTCGTAAACTAGTTTGGTAACACCCTTAGGGCTAGCAAACTGTTCTTTAAGAGTTGCTCGGCGCTGTCCAAGTTCCATCTGAACTGTTCCAACGTGCTCGGCTGGAACTTCAATAAGAAGTTCTTCGAGTGGTTCCATGACTTTGCCGTCGGTTTCCTTCGTGACAACTTGTGGACGCCCTACTTCAAACTCATAGCCCTCACGGCGCATGGTTTCAATTAAGACGCTCAGGTGTAGTTCACCGCGGCCGCTCACTAAGAAACCGATGGCGTCTTCTTCTACGCGCAAGCCGACATTAGTTTCTAGCTCTTTTTGTAATCGTTCGCCGATTTGGCGCGAAGTTGTAAATTCGCCTTCAAGTCCCTTAAAAGGAGAGGTGTTTGGGCCAAGATAGATCTTAAGCGTTGGGGCCTCAACTTCCATAACCGGCAAAGCTTCGGGGTGTTCAGGATCAGCAATAGTTTCACCGATTTGAGCATCAGCAACACCGGTAAGTTGCACAATGTCGCCTGCTACACCCTGGGCGACTTCAAATTTACTCAAACCATGACTCATGTAGACAGCGTCTACTCGCGCCTTGGTTTGACTGCCATCTTTGCGACAAAGAGTGACTGGCTCGCCGCCTTTGATGCGCCCACGCGTAATGCGGCCAACTGCGTACTTACCTTTAAAGTTATCCCATGCCAGCGCAGTAACCATCAACTGAAATGGTTTGTCGAGCTCAACGGAAGGCGCTGGAATGGTTTTGATAATGGCATCAAAAATAATTGCTAGATCTCCATCGGCTTCTGAGTCTGCTGGAGGAGACTCCCAGGCCTTGCCAGCTCGGCCAACCGCGTAGTAAACCGGGTAGTGCAGCTGGTCTTCGTGAACTGCTAGCTCTAAGAACAGATCAGCTAGCTCGTCCTCGACTTCCTTAATGCGGCTTCCGGCTTTATCAATTTTGTTAATCACGACAATTGGAGTCAGCTCATTAGCCAGCGCCTTGCCTAAAACAAACTTAGTTTGGGGCATCGGCCCCTCTTGAGCATCAACGATCAGCAAACAACCATCTGCCATGTTTAGCGTTCGCTCAACTTCACCGCTGAAGTCGGCGTGTCCTGGGGTATCAATAATGTTTAGGCGATAATCATCTTTTTGAACTGAAGTGACTTTTGCGGTAATTGTAATGCCGCGCTCGCGTTCTTGGTCGCCACTATCCATGATTAGCTCTTGGCTCATCTCGGCTTGGTTATCTCGAAAAGTTTGCGATTGCTTGAGCAAACCATCAACCAACGTGGTCTTGCCGTGGTCAACGTGAGCAATGATTGCAATGTTGCGAATTTTAGATGGATCTTGGGTAGCTTGACTCATAAAAAATAGCGCCTCTTTCTGCGCTACAAAACATAACGTATATCCCCTTAATTATGACATAAGCAGATTAATTAAGCAACAGTAGTATCAATATTGGGCGGTTTTGCCCGCTCGGAGGTCATCGCACGAAATTTTGACCAGTTTACGAAGAACGTCAGAGTCGATATCCTCAAGTTTTTTAACATAGATGCAGGACTTGCTGTGAGTGAACTTGCCGAGCTTGTCCACTAAATTCTTGTAATCCTTGAACCCAAACATAATGTATATGGTGAGATTTTGTTTGCGCGGCGCAAAGCCAGTTAGGAACCATTCTCCGACTTTTCCATTGGCAGCTGTGTATTCGTACTCACCGAAGCCAACCATACTTGCTCCCCACATCTTTGCAGGCTCACCGGTGGTTTCTGACATAAGTTTTACCAACTGCTCACAGTCCTTGCGAGTTTGTTCGTCTGCTATGCCAGCGATATATTCATCGACGTTTGAGTCGTTCTTTTTAGTTTTGAGTTCAAGTTTTTTAGCCATGCCCTTTATTATAGCCTAGTCATAATAAGTTGTTGAGGTTCTTGGGGATATAGAGGACAATGGAGCTATGGAAAAACAAGCGCCAAGACAATCGATGTCATTTCACTCCATCATTAGCTTGGCGGTAGCGTTTGTGCTGTTTGCAGTTGGCTTTGCTTTGTTGATTGGAGCTTTTAGCTTAGGGAATGTTGACTGGTGGTTGTCGGTACTGCTGATCTTAATCGGCATTTTTATGCTCTCCTCCCCCGGCAACAACAGCAATGTCAGTATCGGATTATTGTTAGCTAGCTTAGGTCTGTTCTCTTTGCTAAGAACTATGGAGATCATTGAAACTCCGTGGCTTCGCTACGGCCTCGGTGGATTCTTAGTTCTTACTAGCGTGATCAACATTTTTCGCAACGTATTCGGCCAGGCCACACCTATCAACGAGACTTGGCGACGCAACGACAACGACGATAAAAGCTAGCACCCCTTTAATTTACCTTGGCTCCAAGCCATACCCCCTTACAAAGCACTAGCCTCTTTGCTATGCTGTAGGCATTCTATGCGAAACCCAAGACACGTAAAACACGCCAGCGATCAACTCCATAAGACCCCGGGTCATAAGCTTATTTATATTGCCAGCATTGCTTACCCGCTAACCACGCTACCCCAGATAATCCACGTTTATTCAGAACAAAGTGCCAAAGACCTGTCGATCTGGTCTTGGAGTATGTACTTTATGTTTGCTTTGATCTTTTTATCCTATGGACTACACCAAAAACTTAAGCCAATTATTCTACTAGAGGTGATATGGGCGATAGTCTATGCAATTATGATTATTGGTATATTAATGTACGCCTAATCAAGGTCTGGGGAGAAAATATGGATCAAGAAACCTATAATCGAAAAAAAATTCAGCTAATCGCAGCTTTGATCTCGCTGGGCAGTTTGATAATATTTGGCACGATCTTTTTTCACTATACCGAGGGCTGGACTTGGGCTTCGGCCTTCTACTTCTCGGTGGCAACACTTACTACCGTTGGGTACGGCGACCTAACTCCCGCCACAGATTCTGGCAGGCTGGCAGTTGCAATCTTTATATTAATCGGCGTTTCTGTAGCAGTAACTGCCTTAGGTATTATCGGTTCACTATATTTACAAAATCGACAAATCGATATTGCGCAGCGTCATGCCTCAAGACTAAGCAAAAAACTTCACCACAAACACGACGAAGACACAGACGAAACCCCGCCTCAGTAACGCTACTCTCCTCCCCCACCCTAAAAACAGTGGATTTTCTGTGTATAACAATGTTTCTGCTTCGTTGACAAGTACCAGAGGTAGGTCTATACTTCGAGATGAGTGTAAGTTTGGGTAAGTGTGAATAAGGAGTGTATATGGTTGGAAATAACATAATGCAAGTGGGCGTCAAGGCCATCGTGTTGGGATTTTTAGGAGCAGCCTTGCTGGTTATGGGTGCTTCAAGCATAGTCAACGCTCAGCAACAGACCGAAGGTAACGGCGAAGTTCATGGGCGTGTCTTTCGTGACGTAAACGCCAACGGCGTGCGCGATACTGAAGACAACGAACCAGCAAACCGACTAAACGACTGGGATATTAACCTTTACGACAGCAATTGGGATTTTGTAGAGACAACTATTACCTCCTCGGCCATCCACGGCTCACACGGCGCTTACCGTTTTAGCAACTTGCCATGGGGCACTTACTTTACTTGTGTCGAATTACCTGCCGGCTGGACACAAACTCAGCCAAACGCACTGATGGTTATTAGTGGCGTTCTAAACAACTCCCCCAACGTAGGAATTGAAGCCGAGTATTGCCGCACTGCAACGGTGATTGCTGATGAAGATGGCCCCGGAACCGCTGAAGAAGATGAGCGCGAACGAGAAATGAACTTTGGGGTAATCGAACAGGTTGCCGAAGGTGAAATTCGAGTTCACAAAGTTATTGATGACAACGGTAATGGCCTTCCCGGCTGGAGCGGCCCAGAAGCTCATTACGCTGGCTGGACAATGCGCCTTTACCAAGATGATGGCGACAGCTGGAACTTTGTCGAAGAAATGGTCACAAATGGCCTTTACTACGAAGATTCCGGCAAGTTTGTGGTTCCGGTTGGTGATTACGTAGTTTGTGAAGTTCAACAGCCAGGTTACGAGCAAAGCTTTGCTTTTACAATTCTTGGCTGGCTCAACTACTCAGACGCTAATGTTGTAGCCAATGAGTCCGGCGCAGGCGATGAGGCGCAAGACTGCATCGCAGTAACTGTTGAAGCTGACGCCTACAGCTCGCACGTCTTTGGAAACTTCCAGGAAAGTGAACTACGTGTACACATGGTTATTGATGCCGACAACGACGGCGCCCCTGACTGGTCAGATGAAGAAACTCACGAAGCTGGTTGGACAATCCGCCTTTACAACGAAGGCTGGGTACTTCAAGACAGTGTCGTAACTACCGGCGTGCCATTTGGTGGCTCAGCTATGTTCCACACCAATCCTGGCAACTACTTCATCTGCGCTGTAATGCAAGATGAGTACGAGCAAACATTTGCCCGCACCATTCTGGGCTGGCTTGTCTTCCCGGTAACTGAAGCGCCAAACCTCTCAGGTGAAACCGATGAGGGCGAACAGTGTATTCCAGCAGCTGTCACCTCCGGAGACATTAGTTCGTACGTATTCGGTGCCTTTGACGACGAAGGTGGACTTGTAGAAGGTGATACCGACGAGAACGATAACAACAATGAGGGTCCTACAGGGGTTCTTGGCGACAGCGACACCAACGGCGACAACCGCGGTGAAGTTCTAGCCGAAACCGGCTTAGGCGCTCTGCCTTACATCGTTATTGGCGCTCTTATGATCTTGGTCCCAACCGCGCTAGCTGTTGAAGCCCGCCGACAAGACTAAAAACTAAAAAGCTTATAAAAGAAAAACCCGGTTTCAGTAATGAGCCGGGTTTTTTATTTGTTGTCTTTACTGTCCAGTTGCGCTTGCTCGGCGCGCCACTTAGCAATAGCTCCGTGATCGCCGCTCAGTAGCACTTCTGGCACCGATAAATCCTCAAACTTCTCTGGCCTGGTGTACTGCGGGTATTCAATGGTGTCGCCGTCGCTAAAGGATTCTACTTCGGCTGATGTTTCACCGCCCAGCACGCCAGGAATCAGCCTCGTTACGCTATCGACAATCGTCATGGCAGGAATCTCGCCGCCAGTCAGTACATAGTTGCCAATTGAGATCTGCTGGTCTACTAACGATGTTACCCGCTCGTCATAGCCCTCGTAGCGACCGCAGACAATAATTAGCCCCTCGTGGTCTTTAAGCTCTCGAGCAGTAGCCTGATCGTAGGTTTTACCCCGCGGTGTCATCAAAATAACCGTAGCCTTAGGGTTGGTCTCCTTTGCACTGCGAATAGCTGCAAACAGCGGCTCAGGCTTTAAGAGCATACCGTCTCCCCCGCCGTACGGACTGTCATCGACTTGTCGTCTTGGGCCCAGTCCAAACTCTCGCAGGTCAATCAGCTCAATATCAACTAGCTTTTTGTCTTGAGCCTTAAATAACATGCTGTGCGCAAATACCCCGTCAAACATGGCGGGGAATAGGGTTATAATTTGAATCTTCATATCAATCCTCGCAAGAGGCGCTTACTAGATGTCTAGGTCGTCAAGTTCTTCTAGCTCACGCCTGGTTTTATCAGCTAAGCTATGTCCCTGCTCGTCTTCGGCATCGTTAATGTGATTTGGCGCAGCTTCTTCTTCCATTTCTTCTGGAGTTTCTTCAACTTCGGTTTCGTGGTCGTCGTTCTTAACTTCCTCGTCTTGGCCGCTGTTGTTTGCAGCATCATCTTGATTGCTGTCATCAGCTGGCGACTGATCGTCGTCGCTAGTTGTAGCTGGTGCTGATCTGTGAGAGCCATCGCCGGTGTCTACAATTTTAAGGTTGTAGCGGGCGTCGTTTTTAGTACCTAAGGCCCGCAAAAGAGTACGAATACTCTGAGCGGTTGCTCCTCGTTTACCAATAACTCGGCCTAGGTCTTCGGGGTCTACGCTTAGCTCAATTAATACGCCTTTTTCGTCGATGCGGCGCTCGAGCTTAACTTCGTCGGGGTTACCGACTAGTGATTTTACTATAAATTCTACGAACTGTTCGTCGATGTTGGACATACGGTCTCCTTGATTATTTACGGTCTATCTAATTGTAGCACGCAGATTTTAAGCTGCTGGCTTTTCTTCGACTGGAGCTTCTGCTTCTTCGGCAACCGGCTCTTCGGCTGGAGCTTCTTCGTTAGAAACTTCTTCGCTAGGAGTAGCTTCTTCGGTTGCTGGTGTTTCTTCAGCTGCAACCTCTGGGGTTGGTTCTTCGACTGGAGCTTCTTCTGCCGCGGGTGCTTCGGTAGGCTTTGGTTCGTCCTTCGACTCCTGGGCTGGTTGATTCTTACGAAGCTTCTCGGGGTTACGAGTTTCGCGCTTTGGATTCTTAGTAACAGAAACCCAGTCTGGTAGCTTAATCTTTTCGGCTTTAAAGACACTAACAACTCGGTCGGATGGCTGAGCGCCGTTGCTGAGGTATTTAGCAGCGGCTTCTTTATCGATTGTGGCCTGTTTGGTGTGTGGGTTGTAATTGCCAAGGTTAGCGATAACGCGACCGCTTTTTGGACTTAAATGAGAATCTTGAACCACCACTCGAAATTGAGCGTGTCCTTTGCGTCCTCGTCGTTGCATTCTAATTGCTAACATATGTTTTAACTACTCCTTTGAGACTCGCCCTATTCTACAGATATGCAACAGAGGTGTCAACTGTCTTTCGGTTTCGGCAGGGCGGCATCAATGCGACGAATTAAACCTCGGACGTAATTGAAGTCTTTTGAGCCAACCTCTTTAGCGCCTTTACCATTGATCTGTACCGCGTCTGGTAGATCGCTGGATACGGTCGCAAAGCGTCCTGGAACAGAGTCCTCATCGTCCTCACGAACTTCAATAATGCAGTATCTTGCTGTTTCGGGCAGCGCAGAGGTTGCACCGCTTAATCTGACTTGCAAGAATCCTTTGTCCTCACTTCCGTAACTCACCCAAGGAGTAAGTCCAGAGTCGCCCATGTTCTCTTCCTGGCCGAACCTATCCAGTACGAGCGCGCTGGCTCTAACTATTTCTACAGCACGTTCTCGTAATCTTTTTTCATCCATAGGCTCAACAGGGGCACTAGCCTCAAGAAGATCGCGCAGCGGATCAAACCCACCGGCAAACGGCTCTATTGTTGCTCCCACCACCTCCGGCTGATCTGTTGTCGCCTCAGGTGTTGTCATGTTGAGATTATTATATCACTTTATTTAAAGTGTTCTAGCGCGGCCTCAGCAGCAACTTGTTGCGCCGCCTGCTTAGACGAGCCTTTGCCTTCACCAAGTAACTTGTCTCCGACATAAGCGCCGACTGTAAACATCTTGTCGTGATCTGGCCCTACTTCTTCCATCACTTTATAGGCTGGAGTCTGCCCCATTACGCTTTGCGCTCGTTCCTGCAGGTGAGACTTGGCATCTAGCCAAGCTCCGCTCTTGAGTATGTCGTCGAGCGTACTAAGAATGTTGGCGGAAATAAAGTCTTTAGCTAGGTCATAGCCACCGTCGATATACATAGCTCCAGTGACTGCCTCAAACGAGTTAGCTAAGATTTGATGCCTAGCCCGCTCGCTGCCGCGCTTTTCGCCTCGGCTAAGGCGAAGGTATTCTTCAAAACCTAAACGGCTTGCCGCCGCACTAATCGACTCTGTGCGCACTAGGGCGCTTCTCCAGTTGGTCAAGATGCCTTCTGGCTCCTGATAGTTTGCATAAAGATACTCGGTCACAACCAGCTCGAGCACCGCATCACCTAAAAATTCTAGGCGCTCGTTATGTTCTTTTACGGTTGAGCGGTGCTCGTTTACGTAAGATCGGTGAGTAAAAGCCGTCACTAACAGATCTGGGTCCTTAAAGTCGTGTTTTAGGGTTTGCTTGGCAAACGCCTTATAGTCTTTCTGGCTCAAAATAAAAATCCTTTCATGGTTTGTTGTAGCCAGAAGTGCGCATTGCGGCCTCGCGTATCGATATCGATACCGTTATCCGCACTTCTGCGCTCATCATACGCGCTTATGTAAATATTGCAACGACCTGACCCCTTTTTCGGGCATGAAGACCAAGGAGTTGAAAATAGAGCCTGCCTGCAGGCGCACGGTGATTCGCCCTGAAAAGAGTTCAGAGCTTGTCTTGTCGGATCTGCTTGAGAGCCAGCAGAATAATCTTCCCAATATCGTCGTATTCGATTTTATCTAGCGCATCACTGGTCGAAAACCAGCCGATACCGTTCATCCACTCTTCTTTTTTGAGCTTGTTGGTATCGCCAAGCGCCTTCGCAAGATAAATCTGTGTCGTCATTAGAACCAGGCTTTGTTGGCGGCGGTATCTAAAGTGGATTTTTCCTAACCAAGAAATGACCTTTAGTTCCTCTAGCCCAGTCTCTTCTTGAATCTCGCGTGCAGCCGCGTCTTTAGCGCTTTCGTTGTCCTCGATGTGTCCTTTAGGTATGGTCCAGCGATTTTTGGCATCTTGAATTAAGAGGATCTCGACTCCTCCTTTATCATCGCGGCGAAAAACAATTCCACCCGCGGTCGGTTCCCGAACTACCTCTTGAATAGCCGGGCGACGACGGTGAACGTATTGCTTGAAGCCCTTGATTGGCTTAGGTCTTTTTACCATTGTCGTCCTCTTTTGCCTTGGTCTTAGTATCTGGTTTAGTTTTTTTGGTTGCTGGCTTTTTGGCTGAATCTTGCTTATCATCACCTTGAATTTGGCGAAAGGCCGTGCCAAGCACACCGTTAACGAACTTCGATGAATTATCGCTGCCAAAGGCCTTGGCTAGCTCAACCGCCTCGTTGATGACGACCTTGGGCGGCGCGTCCTTACTCTCTGTTAGTTCCCACAAGGCCATCCTCAGAATGTTTCGATCAATACGGGCAATCTGTTCGATTGGCCATTCTGGAGCGATTGGGCGAATAGTGTCATCTAGCTCGGTCTGTTTGCCAGAAACCCCCTGAATAAGCGTGCGGATAAAGTCCTTGTCCTCGATTGTTTCTTGATAGCGCTCAATATTACGACTAGTGATCTGCTGCAGATCGGCTTTATCGTCTCCACACTCACGTCGAAAATCAAACTCGTAGAGCGTTTGGAGTGCAACAATTCGACCGAGGTGACGATTAGAAGCCATAAATGTTAACGTAGTTCTCTAAATTATTTAGCGCTTTTACGTGCGCCTGTTTCACGTCGTGTAGTAAATGCCTTTACCGGCGACTTTGAATTAACCCGACGGGCTAACTTAAGTACGTGGTGGCTGCGACGCAACCCCTTTTTACGCGGGGTGGTTTGTTTTTTTGGTTGACCCATTGAAACCTCTGTATTAACTGATATTCTTGAGCATCATTATAGCTGCTTAACAGATATAACTCAAGTTTGGATCTGGATTGACTTTTGTAACCTTAAGTGGTATAATCTCGTCATGAGTAACGTTGTAAGCTTAAACGAGTATCGAGAACAGCGAACGAATTTGCTGGACCGCACCTTTGGCGCAACCGGACGACTAGTCTCTCGTGCTGGCGATCGATTAGGTATTCCCTACGAAGACCAAGACCCAACCCCGACCGAAGAACGCCGTCGTGGCCGAGCAGCTCTAGGTCTGGTGGCCCTCACCGCCGCTACTGCTGGACTGGTGATCGAAGTCGGATCATACCTAGATGGAGACCGAATCGCTGACCAGCAAGAACTAAACGAGTGCATTGCTGGAGCTGAAGCTGCCCCAGTTGAGCCAGGACCATTTGACTACGATCCGATAGACGATTGTTTCGTCGTCCACCTAGACCAGGCCGACTAATCAGAAACAACGAGATTGATCAATCGGCCAGGAACATGAATAACCTGGTCGATTTTTTTGCTCTCTAAATGTCGCGCCACGTTTGGCTCGGCTTTGGCTAGCTCGACTAGTTCTTCTTTGCTTGAATCTGGTGCTGCCACTAAACTACCTCGAACTTTTCCGCCTACCTGAACGACAATCGTCACGACATCTTGCTTTATTAACTCCGGATCCCAGGTTGGCCATGACTCAATGTGAACAGACTGATCGTTGCCCAGCTCGTGCCACAGCTCTTCGCTCATGTGCGGCGCAAAAGGAGCAAGCATTCGAACCAATATCTCGATTTGTTCGTGCCAGACATCTGGTGCGTTAATAAACGCCAGTTCGCCGCGCAGTTTGGTCATGGTGTTAATTAACTCCATCATTGATGCAATTGCTGTATTAAACCCAAGCTCCTCTAGATCTTTTGTGACCTTTCGCAGTGTCTTGTGGGTCGCCATTACCAGCTGGGTCTCTAGTTTGCCGCTTTGATTGTGAAGCTCTGCGCTCCGCCCGCTAGCGCGTTCGGCTTGAAATTCCATTACCAAGTTCCAGACTCGGTCCAAGAAACGGCGCACGCCGGCAATTCCGCCAAAGTCATATGGACCGCCCTGATCGTACGGGCCCATAAACATGAGGTACAAGCGTAAACTATCGGCACCGTAGCTACCAACCTGATCATCAGGGTCAACTACGTTTCCTTTAGATTTGCTCATTTTTTGACCGTCTGGACCCAAAATAATGCCCTGGTTAGAAAGTTTCGTAAATGGCTCGTCGAACGGCAGGTCGGCGTGATCTTTTAGGGCCTTACAAATAAAGCGCGCGTACAAAAGATGCAAGATGGCATGTTCAATGCCACCAATGTAATGATCGACTGGCATCCACTTTTTGATGGCTTCGGGATCAAACGGACCCTCGCTGTAGTTGGTGTTGGGATATCGCAAGAAGTACCAGCTAGAATCAACGAAGGTATCAATCGTGTCGGTCTCTCGTTTGGCGGCTTTGCCACACTTTGGACACTGAGTATTTACAAACTTATCGATCTTAAGAAGCGGCGACTGTCCCGTTGGCTCGAACTCGACGTCCTCGGGCAGAACAACCGGAAGCTGATCTTCTGGGACGGGGACAGTACCGCAATCATTACAGTAGATTATAGGAATAGGAGCGCCCCAGTAACGTTGGCGACTGATAAGCCAATCGCGCAAGCGGTAGTTTACGCGCTCTTTTGCGTAGCCAGCTTCTGTCATGTCTTCGAGTATCTGCTCGCGCATTTGCTCGGACCGCATACCGCTGTACTTATCGGAATTTATTAACTGGCCTTCGGAGTGAAAGTCGCTTTCATTATCGGTTTTTAACACTTGGCGGATCTCTAGGTCGTATTGCTTTGCAAAAGCATGGTCTCGATCATCGTGCGCTGGCACACCCATGACAGCGCCAGTTCCGTAATTCATAAGGACATAATCAGACACCCAAATAGGAATTTTTTCTTCGTTTACAGGGTTGACTGCGTAGGCCCCCGTAAAAACACCAGTTTTAGTTTTTTCGTCTTGCTGTCTTTCTAGCTCAGTCTTTTTTGCTGCTGCCTGGAGATAGTCATCGACGCTCGCTTGCTGCTCGCTAGTAGTTATTTTTGGAACTAGCGGATGCTCTGGTGCAAGCACCAGGAAAGTTACGCCGTACTGAGTATCGTGACGGGTGGTGTAAACACTTAAGCTGTCCTGACTAGCGTTGAATATAGCCGGCTCATCTGCTCCGCAAAAATGAGGCTCGGTGGCTTTGACGTCTACGAGTTTAGCGTTGAGCTTTGCCACCAAGTAGTCGGCTCGCTCAGACGGCACTATAGTATCGCTAGTATCTCTTAGTACAATAATCTCTTTGGCGTTTTGCTTAATCCTATCAAAATCAAACTCCCAGTCGGTAGTAGACTCAAAGTTTAGAGTTACGTCTAATAAGCCAGGTTCTGCAAAACCGGCCACCAGTACCAGTTTTTTTACTGGTGCGCTGAGACCTTCTACCAATCGCAGAGCGGTAACTGTGCCGTAACTATGACCAACGATAACAGTGTCCGAATCTATGGTTGCGGCTTTGGCGGCTGCTATTGCTTGCTCTTTAGCATCGGGCTTATCAGTATTTGGCAGATTTGGCGCTGCAACCTTGTAGCCCTGTTGCTCTAGGCTGGCTTTGAGCTTAGGAAGAAAACAACCTTCGGAATCCCCTTCGAAGCCATGAAGCAACAAATAGTTTGCTGGTGTGTCTACCCGGAAGGTAATCTCTGCACCGCTACTTTTACCAATCCAATTAGACTGCATGGTTTTGACGCGGTCTGGCCAGTCAAGTTCTTTGGCATCTTCTAGCAAGGCGTCGGCATAATCGGTGATTTTGAAATACCACTGCTCTAAGTCTTTTTGGATAACTGGCGTGCCGCAACGTTCACACTCATTGTTTTCGCCGACAACCTGCTCGTTAGCGAGCACTGTTTTGTCTTTAGGACACCAGTTAACCAGGCCACCTTTACGCTCGGCTAGGCCGTTATTGTAAAGCTTTAAGAACAGCCACTGCGTCCAGCGGTAGTAGTTTGGATCGGCGGTGCTGATTTCTTTAGACCAGTCGTACATTGCACCGATCATATTCAGCTGCTTCTTCATGCTGGCTATGTTTGAGCGAGTCCACTCGGCTGGAGGAATAGCCCGTTTAATGGCAGCGTTCTCGGCCGGCAATCCAAAGGCATCGAAACCGAAAGGATGCAACACGCGTTGCCCGCGCATTCGGTGATAGCGTGCTACTACATCGGCCGGGCCAAAGTTATACCAATGTCCGACGTGTAGGTTTCCTGATGGGTAAGGAAACATCACCAAACAATAGTATTTATCCTTAGACTCGTCTTCATCGGTCTTGTACAGACCGGTCTTGTCCCAGGTGGCTTGCCACTTGGCTTCGATTTCTTTTGGGTTGTATCTTCGCATTTCCTTAGATTATAACAGGGATACCCCGCCCTCCCAAAGGGGGCTGGCCCGTCTGGTCTGCTCAAATTTTAGCTTAAATTTGCTTGGATTAGTGTGAGAAGTTAAGGTGAGCGTTGCTAGACGTGACGACGACGCTTACGAATGTATTCAACCGTAAAGTTTGGCAGATATTTAGCCTTGTTTATAACTAGATCGTGGGCGTGCAAGTACTGAATCGCTTCGCCTCGGAAGCCTCGCTTAAATACCGAGACGCCGTAAAATCGATGCTCCGTCTCGTCCTCGCCCACTATCCCCCAAAAGTTGTATCGACTCATGCCGCGGCGTTTAGCCTCCTGGATAGCCTCCCACTGCAAGGCATAGGCGCCAGGCTCTGATCTTCCAAGTTGCGTGCTAGCACCATAATGATAGGCCGCCTCTGCGTTATAAAAAATCACAAAGGCTTGAGCTATTAGCTTGCTGTCTTTGGTGTGAGCACTGTACAAAACTGCTTTGCCGGCCTTCGCAAAAACCTTAAATTGCTCGTGTAGATATTGGTACGGGTACGGAACAAAGTTGTGTCGGCGTGCAGTCTCTAGCTGAAGTTCGTAAAACTTTTTGATCGCATCTGGGTCGGTGGTGCTCGTAATTACTACACCCTTCTTTTTAGCTTGCTTCAGCTCATACCTGGTGTTCTTGCGAAAGTTTTGTTGAATAGCGCTTAACTCACCCGTAATGTCGAGTTGTAGAGTTAGCTCCGCATGCATATGCATCTGAGCCGGCCTAAAGCCATGCTTTTTGAACAAGTCTTTTGAGAAATCATCTTGGACTAGTTGGGAGCGAACCCTAACGAAGGCGCACTTTTCTCGGGCTGCCAAGTCTTTCATTGCCCTGACCGCAGCACTAACTAGCTCTTCATCGTGCCAGTCAATAATCGGCCCACCGGGAACAGTTAAATAACGTCCTCTTTTTGCCGGCTCTACAACTCCAAGCATCGCGCCTACCATCTCGCTACCTTTAAACAAACCAATGCGGTGTGATGGGTGTTTTATCACCTCGTTAAACTCACCCCAAAACGACGACTGTAAGAAGTTTGCCTCCGGGTGTTTAGACAAAAAGTCTTCCCAGACTTTTACGCCCTCTACTTCTCGATGTTCAATTGAAGCCATGCTTTTACCTCCTTAACAATGTATCGTGCTGCCGGTTCGTCAACATGGACGTGGGTTGGCAGATTGATCATTCTTTGACTCAGCTCCTCGGCATTTGGGCAGCTCCCCTTTTTGTAGTTGGTTTTATACAAAAACCTAACGGGACTAACAGGAGAATCATACCAGGTGTCACTAATAAAAATGCCTCTCGCTTTTAAGTGCTCAATTAAAGCTTTTGGGTCATCCACTAGAATTGGAAACCTAACAAAAACGGTGTTTGTAATGTGCTCGAGCTGAATACTAACAGGGAGTTCTTCGCGGTAGATGCGAGCAATGTTTTGTCGCCTGACAAGGTCTGAATCGAGCTTGCTTAAACCTCGAAGCGAACGCGAAGCGTGCCAGTTAGTCATGTTGCGCCAAGGAGTGGCTTCGCCCTCGATAGGCTTTGGTAGCAATTTTAAGCGCGACACAATAGTTTGAATGGGTTTACCCAAACCAATACGCATGGTGTTTCTAATAACCGCAGTGATTGGTGCAAACAATGGATCTACTAAGCGTCGGCGGAGCGGCGCACTGAGCTGCTTGTCTTTAATGTTTAACGCCTGCTTGGAAACAACTGCACCGCCAGAGACCGCGTCGATAACCTTATATTGAGCAAACGACAAAGCCGACATTACGCCGACCGTTCCGGCCTCGCGCCCGTCTTTATAGATCAAGCCAATGCTATGGGCTAGATCCTCGATTAGTGGCAGTTTGTGGCTTTTGCAAAACTTTTCTATGCCCTCAATATCGCAGGGCCGACCGAGAGTGTTTTGAATAATCACCGCTTTGATTGACGGCTCTTTACTAAGAGCTTTGTTAAGGCCGGCGGCCGAATAGTTTGTGCTGCCGGGCTCAATATCGACGTAATAGGGCTCGAGACCCGCACCTTGCACTCCTTGGTAGACGGCGTAGCAAGTATAGCCATTGACTGCGACCTTGCTGCCTCTGGGCAAATCTAGGGCTTTTAGGGCTAAGGTTATGGCTTCTCTGCCCTTATAGCTCAGCCTTACCTCATTGGCATCGTAGCGCTGCTTTAGAGCTTCAGCCAAATGCGTGCGAGCTCCGGGCAGACCCGGCAGCAGCGATTTTAGCGTAAAAGCCGGACTATAGTTTGATCCGAGCGAGTTAAACAGAAGTTTCATACTAGTCGATCAAAACCTGTTCAAGTGTATCGACAAATTCCTTAGTGTGCGTGTGGTACGGTGCATGCTTAGCGCCGTGAATAATCTTAAGGGTCGAGCCTTTAATCTGCTGATTGAGTTTTTGTGCGTCCGATAACGGTGTAGCTTGATCTTTATCGCCCCATATCAGCACGGTTGGCGCTTTGACTTTGCTGGCATCTAGAAACTTATCGGACTCGAGCATGTTCTTCATGGTTTCGCGCATGTTTGGCGGCGCCTGGTAGTAATCTTTTGCTCCGATAACCTTGTATAAAGCCTCGCGGGCGGGCTTGACTGGCAACACCTTTTTTCCAATGGCTGCGGCATTGCCAAGAGTCCAGCGCTTGAGACGCAACAGTGCTTCGTCGTGGTACACACCGGCGCTATCAACCAGTATCAATTGTTTAATTTTTGAGTGGTTGCGCACACACAAGTTAAGAGCAATCCGGCCGCCATTTGAATGGCCCAGCAAAGTAACCTCGTCTTCATTAGCTAGTTCTTCCTCTAGCCAAGTGGCGTATGATTCGATATCCCAAACGCGGTCGCTTGGCTTGGTCAGTCCCGGAACATTTAGCATCACCGGCTTAATCTTTCTGGCTTTTAGCTCACTTAGGCAGTCTTCCCAGTAGTCGGTTGTGTACGTCCAGCCATGAACAATGTAGATTTTTTTGGTCATTGTAGTCCTATAGTCCCCAGTGCTCGCGCTTTTTTTGCCAACGTTTTTCGCGGCGAGGAAGGTGCGCTGCATCAGACTTATTTTTCAACAATCCCTCAACAATACCCTCAAATAGGCGCGATCCTTTAAACAGAAGTAGCTCTTTGCCCTGGAGATGCTCCCGGATGTAATCGAGGGCATCTTTAGGGCTAGCGAAGTCTATGACAACTGTGGTCTTAGGAAGTAATTTCTTAAGCTCAGGCAGTGTGTGCTTTACAACCTTGGTTCCAACCAAGATTACACGGCTAGGATTAACCTTTTCAATCTCGTGAGCGAGTTTTTTATGCTCAGCTACCGAGCTTCTACCCTGCTCCAAAAAGTCGCCCATTACTAGCCACTTGGGGCCTCCGCTTAGCTTGTTGAACATATTAAGCACAGCTTTGGCGCTAGATAAATTAGAGTTGTAGGTACTATCAATTAGAGTGGTTCCCTCAACCCCCTCAAAACTAGCGCTGCGCCCGGGAGGCGCAATGTAATTCTTAAAATCGTAGTCGATGTCTTTGCCCAGGTAGCTCATAAGTTCATCGACATATACGACCTGTAGATAAACTTCTTCTGGGAGCGGCTGCTTAATCACATAGGTTTGTCCGTTTACCAGCTCGAACTTGGTATTGCTGGCGCTGAGCAAATAATTACGCAAAACATCTGACTTCTTGACCGCCAAAACCCGAGCACCGCTCCGTTTAGATTGTTCAACCATTGCTGCCTCGTCGCCGTCAATCATGAGTAGTCGTTTTGTGTAGAGGCCAACCCGTCCGTACTCATGTGCTATGGCCTGAGCAACATCAGAGAATTTGCCTTTTATGACTTGCTTATCGAACTGCTGAGAGTGAGTTCTGGCCGTACTTACCCACAAGGTAACTTCGGGCTTTAATAGCCCGGCTAAAAAAGCTGCCCCGTATGGCCGCTCGGCGTCAACTTCGGCGATGTAGAGCGGCTCCTTATGTGTTTGCAGAAAAGCCTTTACCGGAGCTGCCATGATCAGCCACACCCATCTTAGTCGGTTAGATCCTATACCGTGGAGTCCGAGAATATTAAGTGGAATTCCAAACGGACTGTTAGCGTGGTGAGCAGTAAAGGCCTCGTCGCCAAGCTGGGCATCTAGCATATGTACTAAAGTCGTTTTTCCACTAGATCCAGTAACTACAATCACGCGGGGATTCCAGCGTTTAAGAGCAATGCTTGCCCAGATTCTAAAATACCAAGCAAACACAAAATAAATATAACTTTTAAGCCAGAGTGCTAACCGGTACATTTGATGTTTCATCTGCAACTATTGTAGCGCAAGTACCGCAGTTACGCTTGTGATTTTAAGGTAATGTTTGCTATCATTTCATGCAGATATGGGGCGCGGATGTTTGACATCCATCGGCTTGCCGACGTTGGTCATACCAACAGCGCTCCACCATCCCATCCGCCAGCTGGCGGATTTTTAATTTGTAACTACAACGTCCTTGGTGTTGCGGTCGCTGTCACGGGCTCCGCGTCCATCTGACTCAAGATCCGCACTAATTTCAAACTCCTCGCAAGTAGCTGCTCGGTTGCCGCATGGCTCCTCATCACTATTGAGTGCAACGTATAAGTAGCGGCCGCCCTGAGGATCTTTTAGTGAGGCTATGCTCAATGCTGGCATGTTTTCTCGAACCCATTTATCACTAGAAAGCTCTTTAACGGTAGGAACTCGATCGTTCTCGTCCTCAAACACCTCGATGGCATTTTTAACCAACGTTAGATCAAGCCGGCGCTCAGAGTCGCGGGCACTAACCTGAGAACCAGCCAGTGAGGTGCCACTAAATAGTTTTCCTAGCAGGTCTTGATAGCGCAGAACAATGGTCTCAAAACTAACGGCCTCTGCGGGTTCCTCAAAAGTTACGGGCACGTTGTAATCACTAAAATCTAGGCGGAGCACGCCCGAAGAGGCAGCTGCCCCATCTGACATAAGCGCGATCCGAGTTATCAATCGATCGTCCTTGCTGATCCAAATGTCGAAGGTCTCATCGTCATTTGCAGTAGCCGAACCTTTGGCATTATCAATTAGCGCATCAGAGACTGGCAGGCTACTTAATTCGGCGTTCTTTATGGCTTCTAGGAACTCAGCATACTCGGATCTATCAAATGCCAGCTTAAAGTGATGGCTTGGTTGACCGTTAATGTCTTCGTCGGGCAAGCGTTCTTTAACCACAACAAAAATGTGATTCTTTGCGGCATTCATGATGGTGTCGATGTCTTCTTGTGGGACGACGCTCTCATCGGCTATCAATGAGGCTCCTTGAAGATCTTGGCTGTCTACCTTGATCCACTGATCAGCAAGGTCGGTAAATACTGCCGTTATGTCCTTAACAGTCTGGGCCGGCAAAGAGACTGCAGGCAAAAAGCTCTTAACAATGTCGCCGACATCTAAGCGCAGAAACAGCGCCTGCTCGTTAACCATCAGCTCGGCGTTTCCACTTAATGTGTCTGCCCAGTCAACGTTAATGCTCAGTAGTGAGGCCTCTTCACTGGTCTGAGCACTAAAACTAATGATTTCTTGGCTCTCGCCTTCATTCTCTATGGTGTATCCGCCGTCTATAGCGACTGAAGTGGTGTTGAGCGTATTCAGAACCGCGTCACGCAGAATAACGCTCGGTTGGTTTGGCAAATACAGCGCGAAGTAAGCGACTGCCATGCTGGTTAAGAGCAGTACTCCGCCCAACACCACGGCCAACGCTGCGGGTGCTTTTCGTTTGGCAGACTTAAATTTAGATTGGGCCAACGGATCAGTTGGTGGATTCGTTAAGCCGGCTGAATTATCAGGTTGAGGCGGGTTTGTCGTTGGTGATGGTGGTGGTGTTGGAATTGGTTGTGGATCCATGGGTATTTCTCTTGCGCTTATTATAGCTTAATTCTTAAGGTAAAGAAAAAGGCGGTTCTAAGAATTATTGTTTCTTAAAACCGCCGTGGGCTGGCGAGCCAGAATTACAGCTCGCCAGCCCGGCTTCAGGTTGGCACGACTAGCCCCGCCACTCCCGAAGGAGCAGGGTCATGGATGTCGAGTTGGCCAGGCCGACTCTTCTATACCCGCCCGGGTGTGCGTCGATCGATACGATCTCCGCCCCACAAACCGTGCAGAGGTTGCGATCAGCTTGCGACACATGGTCTGCCGGCCGTTCTGCCACGATCGAGACAGGCGCCAGGTGACACGGCGAAAGAATTGGGAGCTCAACCCAACCCGTACGCTTTACCGGATCGTAGTGGACGTCGAACGGCTGCGCTCCTGCCAGTGAGGGTAGGCCACAGACAGTCGGAAGTTGGTGCACATCCGTACCGTCGTTGAGCACAGAGATCACCCAGAGTTCGTCTCCGGCCCGTGGTCTGCTGACGCCGACGACCCGGGTCCGCAGGCAAACCTCGCTGAGAGATCCGCTCATCAGGTAGAAGACCGTCACTCGACGATTGTGCAGCTGCAGCTCGTCGTCACTCAGCGGCGACGGCTCTGGATCGAAGAGACCCAACTGCAAGCCCCACGTGTTTGGGCCCTTCTTGATGAGTGCACGTGTTGTCATCAACATGTGAGCCATTTGGCTCACCTCCTGAAATGTACGTGCCTGCAAGTTGGAGTGCAGACTCTCCCTGACCCTTTCGGGCGACCACACCATTTGATGAGGAATTAAGCAAAGTATACAATCTTTGTCATCATAAGTCCACGAAATAGGTCCGTGGTTCGAATCTAGTTTGGTGGAGCTACAGGGGGCGACCTTCGGTCCGCCTCCTCATGTGCTCGTCCGCCAGCTGGCGGACTGCGCGCATTCATCGCGAGCGCACCTGGACCTCTAAACAGCTTTTGGTGGAGCATATCGGACTCGAACCGATGACCTCTTCCATGCCATGGAAGCGCTCTAGCCAACTGAGCTAATGCCCCTCCAAAAGCCGTTTAGCGCTCTAGCCAACTGAGCTACAGCCCCAAGCCGTACTCAGGGTACCAGCACACTAGTTAACGCACAATATTCTGATCTTTTTTTATCTTTCACCAGGCAAGCACGCGGAAGACGGGAGCAGCACAGCTAAGTTGTACAAACGTACTACTTGCGAGCAGCGGAGCGTCTGACAAAGAGTCCGCAGAGCACGCTGCTTGGCAGCTTGGCAGGCGGACGCTGATTGGCGGTGAAAATAAAAAAGGGCTCATGTACGCCCACCCGGCCCGGGTTTTTTTGTATAAACCTTTTTGTTTTTGGGCCGTTGTACACGAACCCCTTACTCCGCTAACATCGTACAAGCTTATGGCTATTTTGGCAACTACGTTTAGGTGGGATCTTCTTGGTTGTAGACAGAGCTAACAAAAGCATCGATAGCCGCGGCATGCGTAAGTGTTCTGCCGACGTCACTCAAGTGACCATCAAAGTTAACACTAAATGAAAAGATTGCTGTCGATAGAGTTTCGCGGGGAACTTCTATTAGCTCAAACAATGCGCGGTGATATTTTGCAGGCCACCAAAATATTGCTGCGTCACCTCGTTCACGTTCTTTATCTAGTAATAATTCGAGAGTTAGCGGCAGGTTGTCTTGTCCGCGAACGCTCGATTTTTGCACGTCGGTTAAATACATGTAGAGCGTTCCTAGTACGTCGTGTCTGATCTGCTCGGTTTGCCCAGGACTAAGTGGCGATTTAACATCTAGTAAGAAACCTTGAGCCCTAGCCTCCAGCAACACCGCAAAGGCTACGCCTGGCGCTAGTTGCGACAGCGCTTCTTTGATAGCGTCCTCGCCGATACAAATCCGCTGCGGTTGACTGTGCAGTGATTCGACAGTGCTGACAGCGTATTCTTGCGGGCTCATTTCCTTGCCGCGCTTTATCCGCTCAAGATGAACATCGCTGTCGCTGGCAATCGGAGAAAGAATAATTCCAGTATCAGCGTCCTCTCTGAACTGAATGTTCGGAAAGGTATATTCATCGCACACAATGTCTGATATGGAACCGACGGCTTGGCCGGTAGTAATATTACCGCCTTCAATTGTCATGTCCCTCCTTAGGGGTGCCGGCTGAACTGTGAGATCAGTATGCAGTCCTGATTCGGTTAGCTGATAGAACCCAATTTTTTCCCTTCCTTCTAATCGAAGAATTGGCTGACCGACGCGTAATTTAGGCTCAAGTTCACCTAACATCTGAAATCGCTTATAGGCCGCCTCAAGCGGAGCCTCAAGATATACATCCGTTTGGCTAAGGGTGTTGTACCACACGGCCCTTTGCACAGGGTCCATAATTGGATCAACTGCGCAGGCTGCCGCCAGCTGGTGCCTGACTACAGTGTAGTATTTATACAGTTGTACTTCTGAAACATTAGCTTCTGCTAGTTGCTCGCCGGAGGCACCTTCTTGGGAGCCCCTGACATACTCCAGCGTAGCTTCTAGTCTACTCAGAGAATCAACAAGCTGATCCATCGAGGGACCAAAGTTGTCTTCATACTCAATTTCTCCTGCCATAGCAACTCCTTGCTAAGTAGCAGTATATTATGGTCTAGTTTATTTTTCTAGGGTAGCGATCAGGAAACTAACTTTACAAACTCATCTTCATCAAGCTTTTTCGTGCCAAATTTTTCAGCGGCATCAAGCTTATTCTGGCCAGTTCCCTCACCTGTAACCAAGTAATGCGTGCCCTTGCCGACGCTAGTTTGAAAGGTGCCGCCGAGTGCGCGAATCTTTTCGGCCGCTTCCTCGCGCTGCATTGAGCTCAGTGTTCCGGTTACAACAAAGGCCTTGCCCTCAAGCGGACCGTGGACTTTTTTGGTGGTCTTTGGCTTTACACCTTGCTTCTCAAATTTTTCGAGCAGCTGTTGATTGTTCTCATCGGCAAACCACTCAAGAATTGAATGAGCGACAACTTCTCCCACGCCTTCGATCTCGGCCAGTTCATCAAACGAAGTTTCTTGAAGCTTATTGAGACTACCAAAATGCTCACTTAAATCGATGGCGGTTTGAGTGCCCACATGGCGAATTCCTAGCCCATACAAAAAGCGGGGCAAGCTAGGTTCTTTAGAGTTTGCAACCGCATCAACCAGCTTATTAGCTGAGATATCGGCAAACCTGTCTAGTGTTAGCAAGTCGCTAGCTTTTAGTTTAAACAGATCTGCTTGGTCGCTCACTAACTTGGCAGCAACCAGAGCATCGGCATTTTTTTCGCCCATGCCTTCGATATCTAGTGCCGACTTTGAGCAAAAGTGTTCTATGTTTCGAGCTAGGATGTGTGGATCTTGTCGATCCTTGGTGCGCCAAACTGCTTCGTTTGGCAATCGCTCGAACTTAAGCGGGTGGTTTTGCAGTTCTTTGGCCATATCGAATTGTTTTTCGCTGCCATCACGAAGATTAGCTAGGACGCCTACAACTTGAGGGATAATGTCGCCGGCTTTATGTACAACTACTGTGTCGCCGATTCGAATATCTTTGCGCTCAATCTCATCGGCGTTGTGCAGGCTGGCGTGTTGAACTGTAGTTCCAGCAATTCTAACTGGCTCAAGCAGAGCAATTGGAGTTGCCGCACCAGTCCTGCCGATAGATATAATGATGTCCTTTAGTTTTGTGGTGGCTTCTTCGGGCGGATACTTAAAGGCCACGGCGCCGCGCGGAGTTTTACCGACACTGCCAAGATCCTCGAACACGCGGCGGTCATCGATTTTAATTACCAAACCGTCGGTATTAAAAGGAAGCTCCTGTCGCTTTTGTGCCCAATGCTCAACAAACTCCATTATTTCTTTGCTGCTGCTTGCTACTTTATTCTGGCGGTTTACTGCAAAACCGAGCTCGCGAGCCAGCTCGTATTCATCGTGTATGGTTTTGGTTGGTTGGTTGGAGTACACGCTGTAAGCATGAAACCTTAGCGGACGGGCTGCGACTAGCTTTGGGTCTAGTTGCCTAACTGTTCCGGCTGCTGTGTTCCGAGGATTCATAAACTCAGGCAGACCCTGTTTTACTCTGGCTTGGTTTAGCTTTTCAAAGTCCGCTTTGTAGAGCAGTATCTCGCCTCTAACCTCAACGGTTCCAGCTACTTTTTTGCGAAGTTTTAGGGGCACATTGGCAATTGTCCTGACGTTGCTGGTTACATCCTCGCCGATTTTGCCATCGCCGCGAGTTACGCCTCTAACTAACTGCCCGTCTTCGTAAACTAAGGCGCAGGCTAGGCCATCCATTTTAATATCGACGTGATACTTGGGCCGATAGTCGGGCGGCAAAAGCTTGGCGGTTCGCTTAGTCCAAGCCTCCAGGTCGGCATCGCTAGATATGTCTTGAAGGCTGAGCATCGGCCGACTGTGCGCAACGCTAACAAAGGCTTTAAGAGGTGCTGCTCCAACTCGTTGAGTCGGTGAGTTGGCGTCTTTAAGCTGAGGAAACTGAGCCTCTAGGCTCTCTAGCTCGTGCACCAATGAGTCATAGGCTTCGTCGCTGAGCTTGGGGTCGTCTTGAGTATAGTAGGCGTGACGATGATCCTCGATTTCTGCAACTAGGCGGGTGATTCGTTTTTTGGCGTCAGCTTCGTTCATTAAAGCCCCCTATACAGTGCGTACAAGTAAAGATTAGCTACTGGCAACAAGCAAGCAGCGATGATCGCACCCACAACCGGAGCCGCACCGGTCCAGCCGGCAACCACGATGAGCAAGATGAGTGAGCTAACAACAAACATTAACAAACCGCCCGTAAACATTCGACTTAAAATCCTCAGCCGCCGCCCTTTAGCTAGCTCTTTGCCGGCTTGCCAAGCTTTTTTTGGCGTCATGTTTGGCAAGGTTGAAATAAACAGCCCCAAAACAGTTGGAACTGCTAGCCATCCAGAAAGTAGTGCCAGTGATACAAATCCAGACCCAATAAAAACTTTTTCAATAACACTGGCTGCAAGTCCGTTTGACACAACGGTTATTAATATGTAGTTACCCAGAGTTAAGGGCAGAAGCTGAATACTCAATAAAAGAATCAAAATTAGCACCGGCACCATTGGGTACATTCCTTTATAAAATGCATCTCTAACCGACACCTGCTTGTCTGCCCAAATCTGGCGAGCGATCCATAGGTAAGCCAGGCTAACGATTAAGATCAAAAACAGCCCGTAGCTGGTGGCGATTTGGCTAAGCTCCAGGACTCCACCGCCAAAAACCGCACTTAGAATGATAGTGTCATTTATAAACTTTGAGTTATCGGCGTAATTAGTGTTGAGGTATTCCTTGATTTCGACCGGATCAATTTGTGATCCAACGCCCACAAAAGCCACGTACACCAGCATAAAAATCAAAGTAGTAACCAGGTATGGTCGGTAGTGAGTTTTTAAAGTTTTAAATACGGTTTTTAAAAGCTGGCGAGCTGTCGGCACAGCATCGGATGTAGCCAACTTGCTAGCTTTTTTTGACTTTGCCATAGCCTTAAAGCTTGTTGCCCATCTCGTTTAAGCGCTTAATTCGATCTTCGACTGGAGGGTGAGAGCTAAACATCTTTGCAAAGGATTGGCCTTTGAGCGGGCTAGCAAAAAATAAGTGAGCCGTTGAAGTGTTTTGACGCTGCAGGGCCGATCCGTGTTGCTGAATTTTTTTGAGTGCGCTAGCAAGACCCTCAGGATAGCGTGTAGTTAAGGCTCCCGTGGCGTCGGCTAGATACTCGCGCTTTCTAGAAATTGCGAGCTGTAGTAATACCGCTGATATTGGGGCTAGTATCCAAATTGCTAAGGCTACTAGCTGGACAGCTCCGCCGCCTCGGTCTTTGTTGCCGCCAAATATCATCGATCGAAACAAAATATCACTAAGTAAGGCAATCACCGTAACTAGAGCAAAGGCAATCATCGAAACCCGAATGTCGTAGTTTTTAACGTGTCCCATTTCATGCGCCATCACGCCCTCGAGCTCACTGTCGTTCATCATTGATACCAAACCCGTAGTAGCTGCTACCACTGCATGATTGGGGTCTCGGCCAGTGGCGAAGGCGTTTGGTGCAGCGTCAGGAATTAAGTACACCTTGGGCATTGGCATGCCGTTGGTTATCGATAAATTCTCTACTGTTCGCCACAGCCTCGGCTCATCTTTAGCGGTAATCTCTTTTGCTCCGTTGACAGCGATTGCCATTTTTGCGGCTCCAAAGTAGCTAAATAGAGCGTAGGCCATTGCCATCATTAGAATAAAGATCACGAATGAAGAATCCTGAAACCAATACTCAGCCAAAAACCAGCCAATTGCGCCAACAACACCCACAAACAAGAACATGATTAGCCAGGTTTTTCGCTTGTTAGCAGCTATTTCTGAATACATATAGTGAAGTTCTGATCCCTATTGCTTGGCGTTTGCTAGCGTTAAAACTTAACTTCGACTGGTTCTTCGATTGTGGCGCGGTCGTCTACCTCAAAGAAGTCACGAACCGTAAATCCGAGCATGTTTGCAAACATGTTGGTTGGAAAGACTTTGACCTTGATGTTTAGATCACGGGCGCTGCCGTTGTAAAAGCGTCGTGAGGCTTGAATCTTGTTCTCGGTGTCTACTAGCTGAGTTTGAAGATCTTTAAAGTTCTGGTCAGCCTTAAGGTCAGGATAGGCTTCGGCAACTGCAAAAACGCTTTTTAGGGCGTCGGTGAACATATTGTCGGCCTTCTCAGTTTCTTTAACCGTAGAAGCTTTGGTGATCTCGGCTCGGGCTTTTGTTACTTCTTCAAAAACCGACTTCTCGTGCTTGGCGTAGCCCTTAACGGTATCTACCAAATTTGGAACTAAATCCGCACGTCGCTTGAGCTGAACTGTGATGTCGCTCCAGGCTTCGTCGACGCGAACATTGCTCTTAACTAGACTGTTGTACGTAAAGAATAGCCACACTAAAACTAGCGCAACTGCTGCTCCAATAATTATCAGTACCATTTCTTCCTCCTGTTAAAACTCTATAGTTTATATTGTAACGCAAACAGTGGTCGTGAACAATATATCTAAACGCTTAATCGACCGACCTGCATAAGTGGCGGCAGCACGGTTAGTGGCTCGTCGTCTTGCGTGTCGATAACCAAAAACGCGTTGCGCTGGATTTCTCCCAAAGTTAAGTCGTCGATGTAAGTAGCGTGGTCAGGATCGGACGGCGCTTCTTCCTCAAGCTCGTCTGATAAAGGTTTGGGAATGCCATGCTCGCTTGAACCAAGCAGAACGCCCCTAATGTCCATCTGGTTAAACTCGGCGATGGTTGCGTCCGGTTTGCTAGAAGTATTTGGGTCAATTTGCACCGAAACAACCGGAAGGCCTTCGGGTGTCTGAGACTCAACAACAAATCGAAACCCCAAAAAATTGGCGGTACCACAATAAATCTCACCTGCTAGCCAGGTAGAAAGGTCGCCTACAGTTGCCACCCGCTCGCGTTCAATCAATTTGGTTCCTTTAACTAAATTATACAATTTTAGTCACGAATTGACTAGGCTCTGTATACTTAAGCCCATGAAGACAATTCTTTATATGGCAATCAGCGCCAACGGGCTCATTGCAAAGAACGATGACAATACCGACTGGATCTCTGATGTTGAATGGAAAAGTTATGTTGAGGCCTGTCAAAAAGCCAAAGCAATGATTATTGGCCGAAGAACCTACGAGATACTGACCAAGCAAGCCGGATTTGAGGAGTTAGACGGAGTTAAGATAGTCGCCGTCACGCAACAGGAAAATCTTGAATTAGTGGATGATATTCACCAAACTGCAAACTCGCCTCACGACGCACTCGTGTGCTTGGAGGGATTTGAGGAGGTCGTTATAGCTGGTGGTGCAAAGCTCAATCAGAGTTTTCTACAAGAAAACTTAGTTGATGAAATCTACCTAGATGTTGAGCCAGTTATTTTATCAGAGGGAATCCCACTACTAGCTCCTGGTGATAAGAGTTTAGATGTTAGCCTAGAATTTCTTGGTCAAAGGATGATCGGCACGCAAGTCGTACAGTTGCACTACAAGGTCAACAAAAAGCCGTAGAAACCGTTGATAAATTGCTAGCTTGGTGCCCAGGGTGGGACTTGAACCCACAAGCCGTTGCCGGCAACGGATTTTAAGTCCGTCGCGTATACCAATTCCGCCACCTGGGCTTATGCAATAAGATTATAGAACAGGTCTGCAAACTACAACCATGATATAATTACTGTTAATGAGGGTTTGCACTAAGTGCCACATATCTAAAGACGAATCTGAGTTTTTTCTGCGCAATAAAGAAACCAGGAGACTCCACGCCCAGTGCAAGACATGTTATCAATCGCACAGAGTGAGCTACTACAATGATCACTACAAAAAGTACAAAAAAGACTATTTACTGCGGGCAAAAACTAGAAGGGAGTGTCTAAAAAAGGAATTCCAATTAACTATTCTTGAGTACTTAAAAGATAAGTCATGTGTAGACTGCGGAGAAAGCGACATTAGAACACTCGAATTCGATCATTTAAACCCGTTAGAAAAATCCTTCACGGTTTCTCAGGCCGTAAGGCTGGGCCGGAATGTCGATGAAGTTCTTTCCGAGATCAAAAAGTGTCGTGTGCTTTGTGCAAACTGCCATAAAAAACGAACTGCAAAACAATTTGGGTGGTATAAGGCTAACTTATAATGGAGGCGCCGAGCAGAATCGAACTGCCGTATAAGGTTTTGCAGACCTTCGCCTAACCACTCGGCCACGGCGCCATTGCTAGAGATTATACCTGCAAACTGAATTGACGGCCACCTTCTTGCCAGAGGTCGCAGAATACTTTAGAATCTTGGGGCGAGGCATCCTCGCTGTTTGCGTAGCATGGCTCTGTAGCTCATCCGCCGGCAGGCGGAGGTTGAGCAGGGCCTTGAAGAGCCCAAGGGCGAAGCCCGGTAAGTATAAAAGTTGTCCACGGGGACACAGGATCTTCAACAGTTAACATCAAGAAAATGCAACGTGGCTCTGTAGCTCAGTTGGTAGAGCAGAGGCTTGAAGAGCCTTGTGTCCACAGTTCGAGTCTGTGCGGAGCCACCACGATGCCCTTTTCTTCCAACCGATTTTGCAACCCAAGGAGCGGCTTTGTCGACTCGACTGTTTGCAAAATCGAGAGGAGAAGCATAGCATCAAGTCGAAGTTTTGATGAAAATCAAAACAAGACCGAGGCGTAGGCTTCGACGAGCGGGTGTAGCTCAGTTGATAGAGCGCTTCCTTGCCAAGGAAGAGGCCAGGAGTTTGAGTCTCCTCACCCGCACCAAACGTTTGAATTAGAGCCTGAAAGGGCTTTTTTCTTTGTTTCAACAATGGTCTTAAAGGGGTCGTTTAGTATATATGACAACTTTTTATCGTTCAATTCAATGTTTGAAAGTACATATTCTAAAAGTTTCTGCTGCAACGCTTCATCGCTTGTTCTGAACAGCTCAGCCGAGCGTTGAGCTAGGTCTAACAGATAGGATGCGGTCACTTGGAACGACTTATTGTCACTTGTTAGCAACTTGAGGCGGTCATTCAATTCTTGCTGCCGAGCTTCTAGCTCATTGGCAATTTCGTCGTGCATATCCTGAGTAATCCTCCACACCTACCCTGGATGTGATAAATGTTGCTAATCGTGCTTCCGTCGCCCTCGGTAAATGTAAAAAATCGTGGCGACAGCGGCAACCAATAAGAGAGCATAGCCAATAGTTTCTACACTATCGAGGTTGCTGTTTAGCTGCTCGAGTGCATTAGTGCTGGTGTAGCCTAGGTACAAGTAAAAAGCGTTGCGCACGACAAGCCCTAAGGCAGTGCTAGTAATATAGGTCTTGAGTTTTAACTGAAGTATCCCGGCTCCAAATGAGACCGGCGCAGTTGGCATTACGGGCAACGCCCTTAAAGCAAATATTGCGAACCACTCTCCGCGCCCCTGCTCTAGCCTCTCTCCTAGGCGGGTGATCTGTCGGTGCGACACACCAATGAGCTTGCCGAATTTGCTGGTTATAACGTTCTCGAACTTATCAGCAATGAAGTAGATTATTACCGAGCCGATAGTTTTGCCGATCGCGCCAATTACAGCCAAGAACAGTAAATATATGTGGGGCTGGCCCTGGGCCTCGGCCAATGAGCCGGCAAGTGTCATAACAAAAGGCGACGGAATCGGAGCAATGATTTCTTCTACAAAGGCGCCGACAAACGTAAATATCGGCAAGGGCATTAGTTCGGCCCAGTCTTGGAGTATAGATAGCAAGCCATCAAGCATGAGTGTAATTATGCCTTATCGGTCTGTTCTAAGCTAGAATCAACTCAAAAAGTACGTCGCGCTCAAAAGTTAATAACCGGCAAGATCGAAACTTAAGTTAGTGGTGATTGGCGTCAATAAAGATGTAGGACCAAGCTAATCACTACCGTGATATCATTAGCTTCATGAGATTTAAATTCATCTATCCCCTTCTGTTTATTTTGTCGTTAGTGGTTCCGCTCATGTTGGTTTTTGATAATCAAGAATGAAAACCAGGCAAGTGAGTTCGTCATGCAGACGACTGGGCGCGCTAAATCTGAGGATATATCGACCGCCTTTGTATAACGTTGTATCTCGTCTATAATTATTTTCACTGATGGAACGCATGAATAAAAAAGTCGCCTTAGGGGCGAGAGCAAGGGCTTGGCTCGGCACAAGTAGAAGTTCTCGCAAGATCTTTGTTTTGGGAACTGGTCGCTCTGGCACACACTGGCTAGGATACATACTTGCTGCACACCCTGATGTTAAGGCTACTATTGAAAAGCCTGGCTTGTTTCACAATGTAACCACTGCAGCTATTGATCAGCAAAAAAGAAAAAAACTTGTTCGGAAAATTGTGCGTCAGTATCGATGGGAGCATGCTAAAGTTGCACCCAAGTATTATTTAGACAAGAGTCACCCGAACCTTTGGCTTGCTGAAGATCTGATGCACTCCTTTGACGATGCTGTTTTCGTGTGTATCGTTCGAAGCCCATACGCCGTGACTGCCAGCTCCTTCAAGCACGCGAATGTAAACAAAAGGTTCAAAACTTGGAGAAGTTATCCGGTTCCAAACGAACTACTAGGGATACACGAAGATAACGTAAGTGAGTATGCCGACTTGTCGCTGGCTGGCAGATCAGCGGTTCGTTGGGCTGCTCACTGTAAGCGAATTTATGAGCTACAAAAAGCGCATCCTGATCGCGTTGCAGTAGTAAACTACGAAAAGCTAATCACTGACCATAAGACTCAGCTACCTAAACTGAAAAAGGTCATTGGTCTTTCTCGCAACATACCGTCGCCTACAATCCGGAAAGAATCGTTGGATAAATGGAAGAATGAACTCAGCGACGAAGACATTAAAGATATCGACAACATACTAAATGAATCAGGACGGTATGGTTATTAAATAACATGTTAGATTCAGCGATTAAACTATGCAGAGCGACCAATGAAAAAACCCCCAAAGCATAATAGTTCAGATCTACCAGTAGTTATTAGTTTCTTCTTCGGTCACGAATACTACCATGATGCAGCGAATAAGCTAAAAATGGACTGCGAGCGGCTCGGCCTAGAGCATCATATCGTTGAGGCTGACCTGGACCCGAATATCGACTGGATTGGAATTTGCCGCCATAAGGTTCAGTTCATAAAGAATTGTGTTGAAACAATTAATCGGCCGGTACTCTGGCTAGACATAGACACTCGTTTGCTGAATATTCCAGAAGAATTAAGGTCATCGGGCGCTGACATCGGATTCTTTTTAAAGGAGTTTGCCTACCTTAGAGATTTTGACACTACGACTGCAGATCGTCTTATTGTTCCCTTTGCACTGTACTACGGAAATACCGCTCGAGCTCTTAAGTTTGTAAAAAAGATGGCAGATCTTGAAGGTTCATATAAAGGAAGTGACGCCACGGATGCGTACTTTCTGCACGAAGCCTGGCTAAAATTTCAGGAGCAGCTCTCTATAGTCCTAATGCCGCCCCGCCTAATAACTGACGGATTAAAAAAATCGGATGATGCCGCATTTCTTATAGGAAGAAGCGGCAATGTTCCTCTCTACATGGGACAAGCCGTTCAGCATAAACCGGGCAATCTAACCGCCCGAGGCAAGCAAATTGTGCTAATTCGCGAAGCAAACGAGCTCCTAGAAAGTAAGGATATCAATGGTGCTATTGAATTCTTTAAGCGAGCACTTCACTACTCGCCCGAGAATGAAAACTTGCCATTTAGAATTGCTCGCCTCTCAAAGAGCCAAGGCAAGCTAAAGGATGCTCTAGCTTTTCTTAAGAAATTTAGTGAAGAGCAAAAAGACTATGACCGAGCATTACGATTTAAAGCAGAGGACGCCATCGAGAATGAAAAGTTTGTCGCGGCGGAAGAAATGCTCAACAAGCTTAAAGATTCTGGCAATAGGCTCGACATAAACTGGGCAAATAGCCGTATGGTCCGCGTGGAACTCGAATCGCGCGCCAAAAGACAGCAACTTAACGATACCGTAAGGCCTGTCTTGTGGTGGATGGAGGGTCCCTACCCTGGAAACTTTGGCGACATGATCAATCCGTATGTCATCGAGAAATTAAGTGGCTTACCTCCCCGGCGGGGGAAAAGAGGTGACGGCATCATTGCCATCGGCTCTACGATAAAGTTTGCAACGAGCAAGACAAAGGTGTGGGGTGCAGGCACACCCAGACAAAATGACAAGCTTGATCCAAAAGCAACCTACCTTGCAGTTCGGGGTCCATTGACTCGTAAATTGGTAACGGACTGCGGAGGTAAGTGTCCTGAGATTTACGGTGACCCAGCGTGGTTCTTGCCGCACATTTACAAACCCAAGAGCCAAACCAAAAAGTATAAGCTTGGACTTATAAAGCACTACGCAAATGCCTGTGATTTAGAAACAACTTCAGCAGTTAAAGACATTCCTGTCATTCGATCAGGGTATTCGGGCATTGAAAAGTTTATTGACGAGGTCAATGAGTGCGATGCGATCCTTTCCACATCGCTGCACGGCATTATTGTCGCCCATGCCTACGGAATTCCCGCTAGGTGGTGTAAGGTTATCGGTGCAGAAAATCCCATAGCTGGTGATGATACAAAATTCTACGATTACCTGCTCTCGGTTGGCCTAGATAAAAGCACACCCCTCCTTCTCAAAAAAGGCACCACCGTTAGCCTAAAGTTCGCGCAAGAGGCCACTGAGCTTCCAGAATCAGACATCTCTCTAGATAAGCTTGCAAAAGCTGCCCCATTTACAATTACCGTGCCTCCCTGGAGTCAAGATAACGCTTCTGAATTATTGGGCTCTCACGGGAAAAACCTAGGCCGGAAGGTTCAATTACTCAAGAAAAAGATAGTCAAAAATCGACACCACTAAAGTTGTCCGGATTCTGAACTTGGTTTGACCTTTGAGTCGGAGCAATGCCATAAAGAACCCGCGAAACTGATCACTACCGTGATATCATTAGCTTTATGAGATTTAAATTCATCTATCCCCTCTTGTTCGTTGTGCTGCTAGTTATTCCACTTATTGTCTTCTTTTTAATAATTGAGAAAGAAAACCAAGCAACTTTTGTCGCAATTAGCGGTGTTTCATCGTTTCTATTTGGTTTGCTCGCGACCTACACATTAAAAGATCGTCACGTTCGATTAAGCAAAATAACCTACAACGCATCGGTAGAGCGCGGTGAGCTAGTGTTTATTACCGAAGGTTTACGGATTTTCCCCAAAGCTCAACGAGAAAAAGTTATGCAGCGGATTGATGATTATTTTATGGCGATCCTTGATTTTGAAGTTAAGGATTTTCATAAGAGCGACGATCAATTTAAAGCTTTATTCCGAGAAGTCCAAAACTTATCGATAAAAGAGGAGAAGCAGAAAAAGTTTTATGATCGCTTCTTAATGGCGCTAGAGAAAATCGAGGACACCAGAAAGTACAGCGCAACCCTGTTTGAAGACAGAGTTACTCGCCCCGAGTGGTTTATTCTCTACTTCTTAATTTTGCTGATTTATGTTTCGCTACTGTTTGCTAACAGCGGCGGAATGGTTGCGTACTTCATTATCATTGGCTTAGCCTGTGTCATCTCTTACCTGTTAGTCGTTTCTATAAAGCTAGACCGCATGAAGTGGAAGGTCGATGAAAAGATCTTTGAGCCCTACGCTCAAACCATGGAAACAGTCGGACTACTCAGATACTATCCCAAAATATTCGTCGACGCCGGGGAGATAACGAGAATTTACCGCAAGCCTAAAGGAACTAAGTTCCGAGTTGGGGATCTGCCCGATTACCCGGATGTTAAAACCAGAGTCATAGAAGTTAGAGAAGTATAGTAGCGTTACCTAAACTTTAAGATTATGCAAAGCAACGTAAAAAAGCTCTACGCGATTTCGGCTTTTGAGGGGCTGGTGCTCTTTTACGCCTTCGACAAAATTTATCTGCAGCTTAACGGACTCACGATCGTTCAGGTCATCTTTATAGAAGTGATCTACATCGTTACTATACTTTTGCTAGAGGTGCCGAGCGGTGTGTTAAGCGATCGCTGGAGCCGAAAATACGTTCTAAGTCTGAGCGGCTGGTTTTTTACTCTTTACGTTTTAGCCTTTGCTGCTGGCAACAGCTTTGTACTGTTTGCTATTGGCTCATTGCTAGCTGGTATCGGGACGGCCTTAGTCTCAGGGACCGACACGGCTTTGTTGTTTGACACGCTTAAGGAGTCCGGCAAAGAGAATCACTACGAAAAGTACCTCGGACGCAAACGAGCAATCGGATCAATCGCGTTTATTGTTGCAGCACTCTTAGGCGGGCTTATCGGCCAGCGCTACGGGCTAGAAATCGCCTTGTGGTTGTCGCTACCGAGCATGATCGCTACCGCCCTAATCGCCCTGACCTTAAACGAGCCTCGTTTTCATCGCTCAACCGGCGAGGTTAAATACTGGCAACACGCCAAGCAAACCCTTTCGTTTTTAGCTGCGCAGCCACGGTTTTTGCATTTTGGTGCACTTATAACGATCGTTGCCGCTCCGGCACTGTTGGTAGACGAATACGCTCAAGTGTACTTTGCGTCCATCGGCTTCTCGGCCCTTGCTCTTGGAGCAGCCGGTGCATTGTCGAGTTTTGCAGATGCCTTGTTTAGCACGATTGCGTTTAGATTTAAGGTTTTCCGTCACGATGTTATGTACGGATTAATTCTGGTGCTATATGCTCTAGGCTTTTTAAGCGCTTGGTGGTTTGAGAATCTTTGGGGCGCAGCCTTGTTGTTTGCTGGCTCCTTTACCTTTATCTTTATCGTTGAAATCCTGGCCATGGCCGACATTAATCGTCAGCTACCTTCGCAGATTCGAGCAACCAGCGAATCGTTTTTTGGTTTAGCTTCGTACGTTCTATATGTGATCCTAGCGCTCGGCTTTGGCTTTATAAGTCAAAGTTACTCTGCTGCTGCGGGCTTTGGGGCTATTGGCCTACTGCTTCTTTGCTACGTTACTTTTTACTGGCTTAGTACCGCTAGGGCGATTGACTCTAAAGGGAAAGTTGAATAGCTGCTATTGGCCGCTGGCCGAATAAATCGCAATTGCTGCTGAAGTCAGAGCCCCTAAGATCGGTAAAATAATCGGTACCTGAATGATGTTTTTGTGCGGTTTTTTGCCAGCTTTAAGCACGATTAAAGAAATGTTTACCAAGAAGAAGACTGCCAAAACCAAATAGCTGGTGGCTTGAGCAAGCGAGACCAATGGCAAGGCGATAGTCGCCAAAATCATCAAGCCACCAACAAGCAATGTGGCAAAAACCGGAGTGTGCCGCTTAGAATTTACGGCCGCAAACCTCTTACTAATCAAGCCGTTGCTGGCAAGGCCGTAGAGCATTCGTGAGCCCATGATTAACTGGACAATAACGCCGTTAAGAGCCGCGGTTAGCCCAATGAAGCTAATGTAGGCGGGGTTTACAGTGCTAGTACGCTCTAACACTAAGCTTAACGGTGCTGAGCTTTGCGCTAGTTCCGCGGGCGAAACCGCCGCGATGCTAACCAAAACCACCAACATATATAAGATCGTCGCGATAATTAAAGCGCCGATGATTGCTAGCGGCATGCTCCGTCTAGGGTTTTTAGCCTCCTCGGCCACATTGACCATGTCCTCAAAGCCAATAAACGCATAGAAAGCCAGGAACGCGCCCGAGAGCAGGCCGCTAATACCGATAGCCGGATCAAGACGAACCGTCTCAGACAAAGAAACATCAGCCAGCCCGCTACGGCCAAACCAGATTATGATCAGTAGTCCAACTACTTCAAAGATGGTGAGCAACACGGCTAATCGTGCCGATTCGGAAATTCCCGCCAGCGCTACGGCGATTATTACAACCAGAATTCCGACGCTCGCAAGCAGTTCAGGAACCGCCACAAACTCAGTTAGATAGCCTGCAAACCCTTGAGACAGAGCGGCGGCCGAAGTAATTCCCGCTAAAATCATCGACAAGCCAACAAACAAAGACAGGGCAGATTTTTTAAAGGCTTTGTGCGCATACAGGGCCGAGCCAGCACTGGTAGGAAACCGGCTAGATAATTCCATGTACGAAAACGCTGTCAGCGCAGCCACCACCATGGCAATCATAAAGGCCAGCGGTGCGTTCATGCCGGCCTCGCCAGCAATCTTACCAACCAACACGTAGATTCCCGCGCCGAGGATGTTCCCAAGGCCGTACATCATTAATACGGTAGTAGATAGTGAGCGTTTAAGCTTTGCGGCTGCCATTAACCAAAGTATAGCTTAAGCGTTTAGGAAATCTAAGGACAGATTTGCCAGCTACGGGTTATGACCAATAGCCTGAGGCCTACGATAGATTGCCTTTTAATCTAGAGCGATGTAAACTATCCCCCTGTTAGGGCGCTTAGCTCAGTTGGCTAGAGCATCTCGTTTACACCGAGAGGGTCGGGGGTTCGAGTCCCTCAGCGCCCACCAGAGTCTCACTATTGGAAACAGGGGTCACGGTTTGG
Source organism: Saccharimonadales bacterium (SeqCode) (assembly GCA_041751215.1). Lineage (GTDB taxonomy): Bacteria > Patescibacteriota > Saccharimonadia > Saccharimonadales > JBGSXW01 > JBGSXW01. The sequence continues at coordinate 255,273 of JBGSXW010000002.1, forward strand.
CCGGATGGGTGCTTCGGTTCCCCCCGACCTGGCCGGGTTCGCGGTTTCCTCGCCTCGGCGTTTGGTGACCCGGTGTCGGAGGCCGTAGTACGGGTTCTTCAACAGCTTGCAGAATCCGCTGACTGACAGCTTGCGGGCCGGTGTCCGGCCTGGACCAGGCCACGCGTGATCTCGTCGACAGCGACGTCGCTGTGCAGCCGGCCGACTTGCTGTTAGTGAACGGAAATCATCCCGACGGTTTGGAACTGACGGCCAACCTCGGAGAACGTGCTGTGAATCTCCAAGACGCGTTGCCGGGCGGGTGGCTGTACCTGATCGTCGAGCTGACCGTGGCCGACTCGGACCACTTCGATTGTGGGGAGGAGGCTCTGGGGATCAACTTCGTCGCCTGGGCGACTAACGCCTCCTCCGGCGATCAGCTAGCGCGTCTTCAAACCAGTGCCAACATCAAGGTTGTCGGACCATGTGGGTAATCGCTATTGCGTATTGCCCTAGGTTATGTCATAATCTGTGACAGTTCTATCCCGCACCCACGCAGTTGTGGCCGTCGGCGCGGGATGGAAAGTCTCCACCTCGCCTTTGAGATCACCTGGAGGGTGAGATGGAACACAGCAGACCTGGCATTGACTACTGCGATGGCCTCGATGATGACGGCGTGCACCTTGCGTACGGCGAGCACGACTTGGGCGATCTCGGGTTCGACACGGATCTCCAGCTACACCTCGGAACGCTCGAGCGTGTGAACGTCCAGCAGCTCGCTCGGATGTTCTTCGAGGCCACGTACACCGAACCGTGCGTGGTCCTGCTCAAGGAGGCTGATGACCTGTACCTGAGGGTCGTGATGACCATGGTGCGCCAGATCTTCGAGGCTGCGCCAGACTCCCGCGACCTGCCGGTCAGTTGCTACGAGCATCCGGACTTCTACTTCGAAGGCTGGATCGTCAAGTCGATGCTCGACCCGTTCCCTGACCGCATCGCGGTTCGTGGGTTCATCCCGAGAGCAGTCGACCGCGCGTACGTCCAGCACATCCCGGAGCGATCGGAGCGCCCGATCACCTCAGAGGATCACCGCCGTTGGTGGCAGATCCAGATGGGCTAGCGCAAGCGTCAATGCCAACCCCAGCCGACCCCAGTCACCATCGGGTGACATCTCACTCGTGAGACATGGGGTCGGCTTTTCTCTGGCCTCAACCCGCCCCCTGGGCGGCTCGTGGCCGCCTGCTGTCCTATTCTATGCATCCGAATGGACGCTGGCACGTGTACCTATTCAGCATTGAACTACGCTCTGCGGCGTCCCTCCTCAAGGTGCTCGAAGGCCATAGTGTAGGCATTTTCACACCGTCTGAGGCTTTGAGCCTAGCGAAGGTGGCTCCGCACCACGCTCGTTATATACTTGAGTTCTGCGATGCCGAGGCGGGGCTTGATACAGAGGCGCCAATGCCGTATCCTTCTACTGAAGGTGACAACGTAGGAGATCTCGCCGTGATATCAGTAGATAGCTACCTTACATTCAGTGAGTATGGCCATAGCAAGGACTATGAAGAGCTGGATGGTGGAAGCGGCTTCGTCGAGCCGACCTCCTCCGGACTCACGGCCGCCATTCACACTCATTGCGATGCTAGGTTCATCGCACTGCTAGAGTTTAAGCCAGGTGTACCTCGTGGTGATCACTATCATCACCTGAAGGTCGAGTATATGACCGTGTTGCGAGGCACCTTGCGGTGTCACTTTGCACCAGTCGACAACCCGACTGACGTCAGTGAGGTCGTTCTAACTGCCGGTCAGATGGTACGGATTCTTCCGCGATGCATTCACACATATACCGCTCTGGGATCGACGGTTCCGGCGCTTGAGTTCGCGCCTCAGCGATATACTGCCAATGACACAATCGTTCTAGAGAATCCCTTCGGCCTCTAGCCTTCCACTTTGGTAGCATGTACTGAGGTAGCAGCGGGTGTGGATGTTGAAATGGTCGCCTCCGCAGGAGTGGTTGTGCTGGGAGCTTCCTCCAGGCGATTTGGGTACAAATCGACTCCAGCGATCACCATGGCTAGCGGGTGTTTTAAATTGGTGAGAATGTTTAAGGGGCTCGAACCCGAGAGGGCATGAACAGCCAGTGGCTGTTCATGAAGTCATTGCTTGGCCGACGAGCAATCCGTCGCCAGACGGATTTTGCCGAGGAGCAGAATAATAGTTCCGAGTCCCTCAGCGCAATCTTGCTCCAAGCGTTATAGGAAGCGCGAGCCGTAGGCGAGGCCCCTCGGCGTAAAACAATAGCACCGAGCCCCCTCAGCGCCCTTGTCTCTCTGTCGTTTAATCAGGTAGAATACCCTAGTAACTCATGCGCGAGTGGCGGAATTGGTAGACGCGCTAGATTCAGGTTCTAGTGAACTTTGGTTCGTGGAGGTTCAAGTCCTCTCTCGCGCACCAGACCTTTGCATCAACAACCTGCCTCCGAGCAAAGCTCGTAGCTCCGTTGTTTTTCCATCCCTGACGGCGTCAAAGTCTCCAGTGCTCCCAGGACAGTATTACAATACAGCCACTCGTCCGCGCTTCGACTTTTCCTGGCCAGGAATGAAATGCAAGGGCCTGGTTGGCCTAGATCATCAGATCAAGCTATGGGCGCACCAGACTTTGCATCAACCACCCTGCCTACGAACAAATTAACGAAGGAGAATTATGTCATCAACACACCCACCAGTAACTATCGTTGACGAAGATGATCACGTAATCGGATCTAAAGACATAACTCAGGCTTACATTGATAACGACATTGTTAGAATTTCTCGAATTTTTTTGGTAAATAATCAGGGGCAGGTGCTTTTGCAAAAGCGCTCGGATAGCATCGAGCGGTGGCCAGGCGTATGGGATCAGTCGGCAGCTGGGCACGTTGATAAAGACGAGAACTATGAGGAAGCGGCTTACCGCGAAATGAGGGAGGAGCTTGGAATAACCGGTGATGTCGTGCTCAATAAAGTCGACTATTACTTTGCTGACGAAGAGCTTGATAATAACGAAAGAAGCCGACGCTTTAACGCGATATTCGTTGGCACCTACAGCGATGAGCTTAATCCCGACCCAGAGGAAGTTTCAGGCACCAAGTGGCTCACCTTAGATGAACTCGATAAACTAATCGAGCAGGACCCCAAACAGTTTACCCCAGGAATGTTGGCATCGTTCATCAGAGCTCGTCCAGCTATTACTAAGCTGGTTTCTGTAGTAAAATAGCCCCTGTTACTCGCGCGAGTGGCGGAATTGGTAGACGCGCTAGCTTGAGGGGCTAGTGGCCTTAGGGCTGTGGAGGTTCAAGTCCTCTCTCGCGCACCAATACAGAAGCCGGACCTTGTGTCCGGTTTTTGTATTGGTGCGCGAGAGAACGGTTGAACCGATAGGCGCAAACAGCTGGGAGCTGTTTGCGGAGTCATTGCTTGGCCGAGCGAGCAATGAAAGTTTGGGGAACTTTCATTTTGTTGAGCGAGCATTGCAAATGGAAGTCCTCTCTCTCACCCACTGCACTTCAACTTTTCCTGGCCAGGAATGAAATGCAACAGGTCTGGCTGGCCTGACTTTTTTTGATAGCCTAGAAAGTTTTGTCAGTTCTTTGAGTGTTGATCTGCCAGTCGTGAACACCGTTAAATCTATCGTCAGCTGTGGTTATCCTAACCGGAACAAATCCGCTAACGCGGCTATGCTGAACATATCCGTATCCCGGCTGATAAAGGCCCACTGCTGGAACTTTGCTACGCCAATCGCGCATAAAGCTTTGGTACTTGGCTTGTCGTAATTGCGGCTGCAAACGTGTGCGTCCGGTTTCTAAGGCGATGTCAGAAATTGGTGAGTTAAATTCTGAGAGATTAAACCCACCTGCCGAGCGCTGTGATGAATGCCAATAAGGAAATACGTCTGGGTCTTTGCCGATAGTTATGCCAAAGAGCAAAATTTGATAGTTGTGAGGCAGAATGTGATTTTGTTGAATATCACTCTCGCTAACTAAATTGACTCTGAGTTTAATCCCTAGCTGCCCCCATTGCTTTTGCAGAGCTTGGGCGACCAAAGGATAATCATCACTATTTTGTGTAACCATCGTCAAAACTAATTCTTTGCCATTTTTTGTCCTAACACCATTAACCGACTCCCAGCCCGCTTTGTTTAGAGCCTGTCTGGCCTTGGTGGGATTATATCCGTACTGTTCGGCGTTTTCGGCGTACCCTAATTGGCTAGACAAGAGCGGTCCATTAACAGACAAGTATCGATCCTCTAGCTCTCTAACGATCGCGCGGTTATTGGTCCCCTGAGTAAGGGCAAGTCGAATTGCTTCATCTTTAAGAAGGTTGTCGGTGTTTTTAAAGAAGGCGTAAACGCCGCTTTCTAGGGGCAGGTCGTACCAAGTGGCGCGAGCATCTTCTGTAATCTCATCTCGATCTATGGTGCGAACACCGGCCACGCCTGAGAGTTCCCCACCCTTAAAGGCGGCGATCATCTCGTCGTGATCAGCAAAAGTCTGAATCACAAATTTGTCTAGCTTTGGTGGACCATCGTAATACAGCACGTTTGCATTGGTTCGCAGTTGTTTTTGTCCGCCGCTCTCAAAAATGTCTTCGTAAACAAACGGTCCGCTGCCAATTGGCTCCGACGTGTTAAACGGGTGGCTGCGCAATCTCGCCGGATCAACATCGCCGAGAATGTGCTCGGGTATTATTCCGCCCAGTGTTAGCGAATGCAAAAACGGAGCAAAAGCGTTAGGAAGCGTAAAGGTCACGATCTTGTCGCTCTTTGCCTCAACCTTTACTCCCCGCCAGCTCGAGTTAAGATACGACCTAGCATCTGGGTGTTGAACTGTTTCATAAGTAAACACCACATCGTTAGCGGTAATTGGAGTTCCATCATGCCAAACTGCATTTGGTTTAATACTTAAGACATAGACATTACCAGCCTTGTTAGAAGTCCAGTTACTAGCGAGGTCACCAGTCAGTACGCCTCGATCGTTATATTTAAGCAAGTTGCTAAAAAGCAACTTAGAGGCAGCTCTATCGGCGCCACTTGTAGAGAAGATCGGGTTAACGTTTGTTAAATCGCCAACTAAACCTTCTCTAAAAGTTCCACCTGGGGCCGGTCCATCAGCTTGATAATAAGCGTTGAGCTGGCCGTTCTGAATCAAAACGCCGGTTATGAGCAAGGCTACTAAAACTAGCCAGCCAACTACAAACCTGCGAACACCCTGAAGGTTGCGCCAACGTCCAAGAACCAAGCGATCAAAATTTTGATTGGCCTGTTCGCTAGCAGTCTCAATAGTGCGCTGTTTTCGGCGCAACGAACGGCGGACTCGCAACTTTGTGTATCGGCTTACCATATATACGTTGCTTAGGCAGATCGGAGACTAAGCACGATCGATACTACAAAAACAACCGCAAAGATTATGGTTATTTGGTGAAGTGTCTTGTCGACGCCTCGTCTTGTAGTAAAGATTTCGCTTGAGCCACCAAATCCGGCGCCTAAGCTTGCCCCCCTTGTTTGCAATAAAATCAAAAGCGTAATTAACGCGGCCGAAACGACGGTAATGACATTAAAGATATCAGTTCTCATTTTTTGTCACCTCTCTCTTCTGCAATAGTTGTCACTGCATAGTTTACCAACCCAATGATGAGTCCCGCAAGTACAGCCGCTCCGTAACCCTTAATATCGAGTGAATCCATCAACCCGGCAGCGAAATAAACCATTAAGCCATTGATGAAAACGATAAACAGCCCGAGCGTTAAAACGATCGCTGGCAGCGACAGGATTATCACTAGTGGCTTAATGAAGGTATTGATGATCGAAAGCACCAAGCCGGCCAATACAATAACTTCAAGACCGCCATTAAATGTAATGTCAGGAATTAAGCGAGCGGCCAGCCACAGGCCAAAGCTGTTTCCTAGCCAACGAATAAGTATGCGTACAACAAATGGGCTCATTGGAGTCTATTATAGCACTTATGGCTGGGTTAAATCAGCCTAAAACGCGATTACCTTCCTCTGTTACGAGGATGTCGTCTTCGATCCTAACGCCAATTCCTTCATCGAGAATGTAGATTCCGGGCTCCACAGTTATCACAACTCCTGGTTCCAGTGGTTCTTCGTATGACCCAATGTCGTGAGTGTTTAGGCCAAGATAGTGAGAAACACCGTGTGGCATGTATTGCCGGCGCAGCCGCCGCGTACTGCTGCGGTTTTGGGCCAGTTTAAGCTTAATCAATTCTTGCTTTAGCTGATCGCTAACAAATAACTCTAAGTCACGTATCGTTACTCCCGGCTTAACTTGATCGATTGTGGCTTTTTGAATTCTGGAAACAGCGTCAAAGACCGCTTGTTGTCTTTTTGTGGCTCCCCCACGGTAAAGGACCCGAGTTATGTCTGAGGAGTAGTAATTACTCTGAGCGCCAATGTCGAGCAGTATCGAGGTTCGCTTATCGAGCTTGGCGTTATTTAATCGGTAATGCAGCGCGCAGCTTCGGCTAGCGCCAGCCACTACCGGTAAAAAACCGTGTCCGTCTGCCTGAGCCGCAAAACGAGCATCTAAGTCTCTGACAATCTCGGCTTCGTTTTGATAACGACCCAGCTTTTTCTTAACTGCTGCAATGGCATCGAGCGTCACCTTAACGGCAGCTTCGATCTCTATAATTTCTTCTGGCTGTTTAATGCGCCGTAATGCTGCTAAATCTCTGCGAATATCTTTTATCTTGATGCTGGGTTTGATTCTTTTAAGCCGCGTTAGCAATCGGCGTCTTGAAGGGTTACTGTAAATTCCGTAAATTCGTGAATAAGCCGGCGAAGGCGAAAAGCTAGAAATCGTATCGATTCGCTGCAAACGCTTGCGTAAAAAAGAGATAGCTTCTTTTTCAGTGACAATTCGACTAATACCGGTGGTTGCTTCTAGCTGTTCGTCGCTGACTTGATGGTTAAAAACTTGCTGATAGCGACTTTGAGTGGGTCTCACTAGCAGCTCTTTTTTGTTGGCGTTATCGAGTATGAGCAAAAAGTCTGGCTCATCAAGACCTGTCAGGTAAAAGAAGTTGCGATCCTGCGCAAATGGCAGCTCACCGTCCCCGCTTGCCTGAAGCAGACCATTAGCGGTAATAACAATTAGATCATTAGGTAAGCGCTCTCGAAGGCGCTCTCGGTTGGAACTAAAAAAGCTGGCTGGTAATAACGTTGGCATGAATTATTTAAGCCCCAGGTGTTTTACGATAGTTTCTGTCATCTTTGGTCCCACCACCGCAGCGATTTCCTCGGGCTTTGCCATTGTAACAGCTCTCGCGCCGCCAAAGGCTTTAATTAGTTTCTTGCGCGTGGCTGGACCAACACCAGGAATTTCATCGAGTACCGAGGCAATCTGGCGTTTGCCGCGTAATGAACTTTGATAGGTAACGGCAAATCGGTGGGATTCGTCTCGAATTCTTTGCAGTAACTTTACGATGTCGCTGTTAAGGCCGAGCTCGATAAGACTAAAGTCATCACCGTTTTTAATTACAATCTGCTCGCGGCGCTTGGCTAGGCCAATAGCTGGAATATCTAATCCGGTTTCTTCGAGGGCTTTTAGAGCAGATCCTAGCTGTCCCTTGCCGCCATCTATTAAGAGCAGGTCTGGCTTAGGCCAACTTTTGCCCTGACCATTAAAGCGTCTGAAAATCGTTTCATGCATGTGCTTAAAGTCGTCGTTACCCGGAGTTCGCAGCTTAAATTTACGGTACTGAGATTTATCGGGGATTCCGCTGGTAAACACCACCATGCTGGCAACGTTATCGGTTCCCTGCAGATGCGAAATATCGTAGCCCTCAATTCGTCTTGGTATAGCATCTAGTCCTAGCAAGTCCTGAAGTCCGACTAGCGCCGTGTCTTTAGACATGTCCATAAACTCTCGATCACCAAAAACTACCTGTTGCCGCAGATGCTTAAGTGCTCTGACTTGATCTCTTAGCTTGGCGGCTTGTTCGTAGTTGCCTAGTTTAGCCGCTTGCTTCATTTCTGACTCAAGTTGTTTTATGACGGCTGTGCGCTGCCCAGTTAGTATAAGTTCGAGTTTGCGCAGATTAGACCGATAGGTTTCAAGCGACTGCTTGTTCTCTTCTAGCCCCGGCGAGAGCCCAAGATGAAAGTTAAGATTAACTTTGCTGCCCTTGGCTGGTTTTTCGTCGTAGGGAAAGATCCGCCGCAAGTAGCGTAAAGCTTTTTTCACTTCAAGACTGGCCTGATAGGGACCAAAATGATTAGCCCTGTCATCTAGCGGACGTCTAATTAAAGAGACTGTTGGCTGATCGCTTTTAATGTCGATCCGTATGAACAAGCTCGACTTATCATCACGCAGCTCAATGTTATAGCGAGGCATGTAACGCTTAATGAGCTCGGCTTCTAAGAACAGTGCGTCAGCTTCCGACTCGGTCTCGATGGTGTCGAGATCCGCAATTTCCGAAACTAACACATCGGTCTTAGGGTCGCGAACCCGGGACTTCTGAAAGTATTGTTTAACACGGTTGCGCAGACGCGCAGCCTTGCCAACGTAAATAATTTCGCCAGCGGCGTTTTTGTATAGATATACGCCCGGCGATAATGGAAGTTCGTTGATTTTGCCTTGTAGCTTAGATTGCATCTAGTAATTATGACATAAAAGTAAACGCCCGGCTCTGTGATGATGTTTCATCAATCAGAGCCGGGCGGGCTTACTCTTCTTGGTTGTCAGGAACCGCTAGGGCCTCCTTCTCCTCAATGTCGGGACTGTCACACCAGCGACAATCAACTTTTTCGACTTCTTCGAACAGCACTACTGTCTCCTCGATGACGGGATCGCCACCAATCGAGTAGTGTAAGAATTCCTCAGTCCGGCGGGTCCTGGTCACGGTGAACCGTGTCAGATTTCCGCAAGCCTTGCACCGATGACGCGTGGCCATGATCAGTGGTAGAAGCAGCGAGCTGCGGCGTCGTCGACCCACATCAGCACGGCAGGAGACTTCTCGATGACTTGGCGAACCTCGTCGTCGCGAATTGAGCCGTGCGTACCCATGATCAGGCCCACTCCAGCCGTGATCAGCAGCTTCGGTCCGTCCGAGAACGGGAAGAAGCTGTCGGTGTAGACCGATGCACCCCTGATGGAGTGGTTGAACTCGTCGGCCTTCTCGATCGCTAGTCGGCAAGCGGTGACTCGATCCTGCTGACCGACACCGTTGCCGATCAGCTGGCCGTTGTGCACCATGGTGCCGACGTTGGAGCTGGACATCGATCCGACACCCCAGGCGATAGCGGCATCCCGAAGCTGTCGGAGCGACGGAGTACCGGTGATCTCGTAGTCGGAGAACCGCGGTACGAAATCGAACGCCGACTGCAAGAGGTAGCCCCCCTCGACCTGGATCCGAATCGGCTCCGAGCTGAGCGAGTCACCGGAGATTTCGGCGAGTGCCGGATTCGAAAGAACCCGTCCCTTGCCGTCCTTCCGGCCGAGCAAGGCAACAGCATCTTCGCTGATGCCAGGCGCTGCTACCACATCGATGACTCGCCGCCGCTCCGCCTTGTGATTGAGCAGCGTGATGGCCTCGTGTTCGCCGATGCTGAAGTTGGTGACCATGACGCCACCAAGAACAGCCTTCGGGTCGCACAACACCAGTTGCGCCAACAGATCGTTCGCTTCGCCGTACTGGATGGAAGCCACGGCGGCACACGGGTTGCCATGCTTCACCACCACACCAACCTGAGGTGTGTTGCCGAAGTTGACCTCGAACGCTGCGACGATCCGCTTGATCACCTGGATGGCTCGGTGCAGGTCCATGAGGTTGTTCTGGCTGACCGGATCACCCTTGTGCTGCACGAACAAGTCGGGCGACAGCGGGTTGTTCGGATCCGTGGAGTAGAACGCAGCGGTCTGCCACTTGTTCTGCCCGTAGGAGCACTCCAGCCTCCGCTTGCCGATCACGAAGTCCCACCGACCACCCGAAAGGGCGTTCGCTGAGACACCGCTGTACTGAGCGACGCGGGCCTCGGCATCGGCTGCCATCGTGAGGCGAACCTCGTCGGGGATGCCCCCGTTTTTGAGCATCTCGATGATCGCCGGGTATTGCCTCGGGTCGCTGATGATGGCGCACTGACCCTTGGCCGCCGCGCTGAGCAGGGTGCGTCCGCCGATGTCGGTTTCCTTGCGGATCGACTCCAGCGTTGCCCCTTCCTCCGCGACTGCCACCTCGAGCGGGTAGAGGCTGCCGACGACGAGATCGATGCGCACGATCCCGTGCTCCACCATGTCCGCAAGGTCGTTCTTGTCACGCAAGTCGACCAGGATGCCGCCGTGCACCTTGGGGTGCAGAGTGACCACCTTGTGACCCATCATCGCTGGGTAGCCGGTGTACTCGGCCACCGAAGTGACCTTGATCCCTGCCTCGGTGAGGACATCCGCGGTGCCGCCCGACGACAGCAGTTCGTAGCCGCCGTACTGGATGAGAGCTCGGGCGATGACGTCGATGCCGGTCTTGTCGCTCACCGACAACAGTGCGTACTTCTTCGTTTGATCGGTCATGTTCAGGTTCTCCCTGTCCGGGCCCTACAAAAAGTAGAGCGATGTGAAGAGCAATTGGGAAACTTCCCCGACATTTATCGGGGGTTCCGATGCACCAAGTTTTTCACCTACTTACCGATGTTGCAAGCAGTAGCGTTTTGACTATTCGCTGACGTCAACGGTCTCTACATCATTCTCAATGGTAATCGGGTCACGGTTGTGAACAAAACCGTAAACTATGCCGTTTAGTGCAGTTGCCGAGTCGTAAACTCTACCCTGACCAATAACGAAGAATACTGTGTGGTGTTCGAGCCCGATTACTGTGCGCTCGTCGACCGGAACCCAACGATCAGGATTGTCAGTTTCCTCATAGACTTCGTCGGTGTAACGTCTTTTTACGGCAATCGGTGCGATTGCTTCGTCGAGCTCGCGTCGCTCATCAACCTCAATAAACTGCAGCGGTAGGTTAGCCTCAGTCTCGCTGTTGTAAGCTAGCGCGCCACCAGTTAGACGAGTGTGCAGCTGCAGGCTTTCAATACTTTGCTGGTAGTTGCCAAAAACTACTCCTTCAACACCCGGCACAAAAAAAGCGAAAGTGTTGCTATCGATTCCACCGGCTTCTACTGCAGCAAGGTCGTCACCCTCATACTGACTGCCAACAAGTGTGGAAAGAGTTGCTCCAGGAAAGACCGGACGCTGAATCACGCCGCGGTTGTCGCCGACAATTCCTAGATCGATTTCTTCGGTTAACATGACGTCTCTATAAAATTTGGCACCAGGTGTAACAGTAAAGATTCCCGGGAATAAAGCTACTTGTTCCCACTCGCCTTCCATGCCCTCAGCCACAATTTCACTCAGTCGATCTGGATAGGTAACGCGGTCGGAACTATCGTAGGCTAACTCTAATCCGTTGCCTCCTTCGGCCTCAGATTCGTTGCGAACACCTTGAAGTAGAGCGCCGCCAACAAACGTGCCTGCGGCTACCAAAGCTGCGCCAATGAAATCACGGCGCGTCAGACCACTTGGCTGCTCAGCAACGGCTTCGGCCTCATGTTGCTCCTGAAAATCTCGCTCTTCTTCCCATTCGCTCATAAGAATCTCCTCTTTGCGATTTACTATATCACACCATAAAATTACCAACGAAATATAGGTGTTGGGAGTTGCTTATCAAGAGTCTTAAAAACCGTGTACTGCTAATTAACGGCTTCTCTAAAACAAGCTACAAAATTTCTTTGAGGTAGTGCCCGGTGTGTGAACCCTTGGCCTTGGCGATTTCTTGCGGGGTGCCGGTCGCAACGACTAATCCTCCGGCGTCCCCGCCTTCGGGTCCTAAGTCAATGATGTGATCCGCTGATTTAACAACATCAAGGTTGTGCTCGATAATGACCATTGAGTTGCCGGTATCAACTAACTGATGCAGCACGCTGAGTAAGTTATTAACATCGTGCATGTGTAAGCCCGTTGTTGGCTCGTCCAGAATGTAAAGAGTTCTACCGGTTGGGCGCCTCGATAACTCGGATGCTAGTTTGATTCGCTGAGCCTCACCGCCCGACAAAGTCGTTGCCGCCTGGCCCAGCCCAATGTAACCAAGTCCAACGTCGTTAAGCGTTTGAAGCTTACGCGCGATGGCTGGTACATTAGCAAAGAATTCTAGCGCTTGCTCAACTGTCATGCCCAAAACGTCAGCGATAGTCTTGCCCTTGTAGTGAATCTCTAACGCCTCGCGGTTATAGCGCTGACCGTTGCAGACTTCGCACTGAACATACACATCGGGCAAAAAGTGCATCTCAATTTTAATGATGCCGTCGCCCTGACAGTTTTCGCAGCGACCGCCCTTAACATTAAAGCTAAATCTCCCGGGCTTGTAGCCACGGAGCTTGGCTTCAGGGGTATTCGAAAACAGCTCGCGGATCGGCGTAAACAAGCCGGTATAGGTCGCTGGATTAGATCGAGGCGTTCTACCAATTGGTGACTGGTCAATAACAATGGCTTTGTCTAGGTGTTCGATGCCATCGATGCTGGTGTGCTTACCCGACACTGCACTTGATCGGTGAAGTTGGTGGGTTAACTCTTTGGCCAAGATGTCGTTAATTAGCGACGATTTGCCCGAGCCCGAAACTCCGGTGATTAACACCAATTTACCCAGCGGTATCTTAACGTTTAAGTCCTTGAGGTTGTGCTCGGCTGCGCCCTTGATGAACAGTTCCTTCCCGTTGCCTTTGCGCATTTTTGACTTAACTCTAATTTCCTCGTCGCCGCGTAGATACTTGCCGGTGATGCTCTCGGGAGTTTTTTCAACTTCTTCTGGGGTTCCGGTGGCAATAACTTTTCCGCCGTGAATACCGGCGCCTGGGCCAATGTCGACTAAAAAGTCGGCGCTGCGAATCGTCTCTTCATCGTGCTCAACTACAATAACGGTATTACCGAGATCGCGCATGCGCTTTAGAGTATTGAGCAATTTTCCGTTATCGCGTTGGTGCAGGCCGATTGAGGGCTCATCGAGCACGTAGAGCACTCCCATCAGCCCCGAGCCAATCTGAGTTGCCAGTCTAATTCTTTGAGCTTCGCCGCCAGAGAGTGAGGTCGCGCTCCGACCAAGCGTTAGATATCCCAAGCCAACATCTACTAAGAAGGTGAGTCTGGCTTTGATTTCTTTAATTATTTGTCGGCCAATGTGCAAGTCTTGATCATTGAGCTTTAGTTCGTCAAAAAATTCTACAGCTTTAGTGATCGACATCTCGGCGACGTCCATGATCGACTTATCGGCAACTGTGACTGCCAGCACTTCGGGCTTTAGGCGCCGGCCGTTGCAGGCACTGCAGGGCTTAGTTTGCATGTACTTTTCGATGTCGCGTTTTACAAAATCAGACTCGGTCTCGCGGTAGCGACGTTCTAGGTTTGGAATAACGCCCTCAAAGCTTGTGTCAAAACCGCGGCCACTACCCAGTTTAACGTGATAAGTTTTGTCACCAGTTCCGTATAGAACCATGTTGAGCTGCTCTTGCGTTAGGTCAGCTACTGGTACGTCGATTGTAAAATCGTGCGCAGCTGCCATGGCTCGAATTTTTTTGATGTACCAAGCATCAATTCGCAGCCTAAACCACGGACGTATTGCGCCTTCGGCAATCGTTAAACGCTGATTAGGAATAATTAGTTCTGGATCAACCTCGAGCCTGCTTCCTAAGCCAGTACATACCGGACAAGCTCCGTGTGGTGCGTTAAACGAGAATGTTCTTGGCTCCATGTCTGGCGCATTAAAGTCTGGGTACTTTGGATTGTAATAGCGCTGCGAGAACTTGTGCTCTTGATCGGTATCGGCATTAACGACAGTGATCACGCCGTCCCCAAGATCTAGGGCTTGCTCTACAGATTGAGCAATTCTACCCTGTTGCTCCGGGTCATTTACTAATCTATCAACCACCACCTCAATGTTGTGTTTCTTTTGTTTGTCTAGGTCTGGGAATTCATCGAGTGCATAAATAATTCCATCGGCTCTAACGCGTGCAAAGCCAGCTTTCATAAACTGCTCCGGCACATGTGCATGCTCTCCTTTTTTGCCAACTACTACTGGTGCGAGCAAAATTAGGCGAGCTTTACTAGGCAAGGTCATGACACCATCAACAATCTGTTGTGAGGTCATTTGAGTAATTGGATTGCCCTCTGGATCATGAGCCGTGCCGATTCGGGCGTATAGCAACCGCAGATAGTCGTAAATTTCAGTAACGGTAGCCACCGTTGAGCGCGGGTTGCGCGAAGTCGATTTTTGATCGATTGAAATAGCCGGACTTAAGCCATCGATTTGATCTACGTCCGGCTTTTCCATTAGGCCTAAGAATTGGCGTGCGTAGGCGCTGAGCGACTCAACATAGCGTCGCTGCCCCTCGGCGTAAATAGTGTCAAAAGCCAAAGAGGATTTACCGGATCCTGATAATCCGGTAATCACAATGAGCTTCTCGCGCGGAATTGTTAAATCAATCCCTTTGAGGTTGTGCTCCCTGGCTCCTTTGATAACAATATGATCAGCCATGACCAATCATTATACCCCTGTTTGTCGCGGTATAAAAGTAGCGTACAATGTCCTGGTTATGAAACCTGGACAGAAAACTGTCAGCATCCAGGGGCAAAGTGCCTCTTATCACGACATCGCGCGGCGACAGTATTTTGGCAACGATAGCCAAGTATTACACCGCGATAGCTTTCGTGAAGTTTTTGCCGATATTAAAGATGAAACAGCCGATTTTGGTATTGTCGCGATTGAGAATTCGCTTTATGGCTCGATCAACGAAGTTTACGACTTGCTGGTTAAGCACAACCTGAACATCTCCGGTGAGCTCTATCTCCACATCAGCCACTGCTTGCTTGGGGTTAAGGGTGCTAGTATTGACGGCCTAAAAGAAGTGCACTCGCAAATCATGGCCCTCGGGCAGTGCGATGAATACCTAGAAACAACCCTCAAGCACGTCGAGCGAATCGAGCGGCACGACACGGCAGCTAGCGCCGCAGAAGTTGCTAAATTGGGCGACCCCACCAAAGCCGCCATCGCCTCCGCCGAAGCCGCGGAGCTGCACGGGCTTACTGTGTTAGCGCGTGAGATCGAAACTAATAAACATAATTACACTCGCTTTATTGTTTTAACCAAAGAACCAGCGCCAGTTAACTCGGCGGATAAAACATCGATTGTTCTTGAGATTGCCGACACTCCGGGCGCACTTTATAGTGCTCTGGGCGTATTCACAAATCGCGGCATAAACCTGAGTAAACTTGAGTCCCGACCGATTGTCGGTAAAGCCTGGCACTACATCTTTTATATAGACTTCGAAGCCGGTGTTGAGGCTAAGGCCGCCCAGGCAGCGATAGCAGAATTAGAAGAGTTAGGAAACAAAATCACCCACCTCGGCAGCTACTTAAAAGCCGAAAACCGACCAATCTAGCTTAAGCATTATATACAATCATCTTGCGTTAATTACTAGTCGGTTGTACAATTAGCCTAAATCTAACGGGTTTTCTTGAAGATTTGCTTTTAGTCCTAAGCGCAGGACTGGGTGAGCGAAAGTGGCGCAGAACGAGAAAGCATATCAATCAAACGATATGTTGACGAGCGATAAGCCGCTTTCAGCCAGTCAGAACGTGCTTAGGGCAAAATGAAATTGCCAGGATAACCCAAAGTGGGAGTGCACCAGTGATTACAGTAAGCTTAGCAATGAATTGCTACTTCATATTACGACTTCTTGGGTCGGTAGACACCGACACACTGGCGCGCGCCGTAGAAAACATTGTTTTACGTTTTGTAGTTTTGGGAGAAATCCCCATCATTGGTGTCCAAATTCCGTTTGAGGCATTTGTAGTCAGCGGTGTACTGTTAGCAGTTTACTTAATTGCTCACCGCCTGTTTGACGACTCGTTTGTACAATTACGAAAACAGTTCTAGGTTGTCTTCGGCCTCGCTCTCATAGGCGGGCGCAATAGATTCGCCGTATAGTTTTAATTCCTCGAGCAAAAATTGCTTCTCTTTGCTTATGTCTGTTGCCTGCTCTAGGGTATGAAGTCGTTTGAAATAGCTTTCTAGACTGTTGCCGCCCTGCTTACCCATAAGTCTTTGCAAGCGATACTCAGACCAAGACTTTTGCTCTTCCGGACTTAGGGTCTCTGGGTAGTTGCGAGCTTTGTAGCGAACGAATAATTCCTGAAGGCGCTTGTCTGTAAAGTTTGGCTTTAGATCGGCTAGAGCCGATGGGGCAGTACTACGCACAACTTTCATAACCTCACGGTCCTGATCTAGAAAAAACCCATCGTACAATTGCCCCTCTACGTCAGTAGTTGGGGTAAAACGCTCCTCGGCGTACAGGCTGCGGACATTCTTGATAAATTCCGATGCTGTCTTTAGCTTGCTGGCATTGGCGCTTATCAGATCTAGGCTTAGGCCTAGCCGCTTCTGTGATTTTTCATCAAGCACGCCAAGCGGTGCCACAGCTGGAACTTTATTAACCGAGGCTATCTTAACGGGAAGCCGCGTCAGCTTTGCACTTTCTAGGTCTGCTCGGGGAGCAAATGCACGCTTTAGTAGCTCCTCGGGCGAAAGCTCAATAAACTCAGCCGGATCAACTCTTAGATCGTAAACTAGCACCGCATTTGAATTAGTAGGATGGTCACATAGCGGCAGCACAGCGGTAGTCTTTAGGTGATCTCCTGAGTATCTACCAGACGTGTAAACCACGGGCTGTTGGTGCGCCGGATTTAATAGCGAGGCTACGACCTTTTTATCGCGCAAGGATAAAAAGTGCTCAAACAGTTTTGGTTGTTTGGCTTTTAAGAGCCTTGCCAGGTCAATGGTAACTTCGACGTCAGACAGCGCATCGTGAGCAGAGATGTGAGTAAGCTTGTTGGCTTTTGCCAATTCTTCGAGCCGATTAGACGGTTTGCCGTCTACCACTGGCCACTCCAAACCCTCGGGACGCAAAGCCCGGGTCATTCGCACTAAATCGATTAGGTCCCAGCGGCTACGCCCGTCTTTCCACTCACGCTCATATGGATCACAAAGATTTCTGTATAACGCAAAGCGCATAAACTCATCGTCAAACCGAATATTGTTAAAGCCAGCCAAACAGGTGTCTGGTGTAAATACTTCCTTCTCAACGATTCGTAAGAATTCGGCTTCACTAATTCCGTCTTGATGGGTCTTTTGCGGAGTGATGCCGGTAATCAAAACCGCATCTGGCGATGGAACAATGTCATCTGTTAGTTTAACCAATATGTTGTGCGGCTCCCCAATTGGCTGAAGATTGGCGTCGGTGCGCTGACCAGCAAACTGCATGATACGGTCAAAGCGCGAATCAATTCCGGAGGTTTCGAGGTCGTAGAAATAAAAAGTCACTCCTTTAGTTTACAGGATGATTATTAGAGCTGTCTTAAAACTTGTTCAACTTTCGTCCTTGTGTCCGCCGGCTGGCGGATGGACTCATCAGAATGACCACACAGTCACTGAGTTGAATGCAAAGTAGAGTTATTAGAGATTGTGGGGGTGAGCCGGAGAGGTGGGAGCGCTACTGAAGCTGCTCTAAACCACCTCTCCGGTGATGCTCGACACCTCAGGGCTCGCTGAACGTCGCCGACCCGGCTTGGGATCCACCCTGATCGCTGGATGACTCGTCGCTGAGCTGTTCGCCGTAGCGCGAGATCCTGTCGAGATGCTCGACTTGCTGGCTGTCGAGCCAGTTGGAGTGTTCGCGCAGGGCCTTGGCGATCTCCTTCGTGAAATCCTCGAGCTCGTCGATGGAGAGCGTCCCCGAGAACTCCTTGCTGGAAGGGTCGGTGCGCTGCGGATAGCAGTGTCGCAACAGCAGTCTTTTCGACTCGATCTGGATGCTGAAGGCTTCACAGAACATGAATTGCCCCACGAAGTTGCCGTCCTTCCGTCTGATCTCCTGGGTCTGGATGGTCATCTGGACTTCGAGATCGTTCACCAGGAAGTCCCGGATCGCGTTCGCGATGTACCGAGTCGACCTGCTCTCCTCCTCGCTTTTTCTGGCATCGCGTTTCTCGAGGACAGACGCAAGGATCAGGAGCGCCACGACTGCCAGAACGAATCCGCATGTGGCAACAATGAAGTACATACAGTCACTCCTTGGTTCACCCATGCGCCTAATGGCGCACTGTCACGTGCGAAGTTGCACGCTTGAGACGATCTCTTTCGAGATGGGCTAACTAGCTTCACATAAAGCCACTTAGCCCATCTCGATCTACTTTGCATGTTAAAAAACCAGCCGCAAAAAGCAGCTAATTCGCATATTATATCACTTCTTTGAACTGCTGTAAATGCTAGAGCTTGATTTTTTGCTCGGGGTGCGCGCCAATCTGTACCGTCTGTCCGGCTTCTGCGCCCTGACGACTCAACGCGTGCAGTATTCCCATCTTACGCATAATGTCGTGCAGTCGATCTACGCCAGCCTCGTTTTCAAAATCGGTTCGCCCAGCAAAGCGCTCGATCTTTTTACCAGTCACCATCCAGTTGTCACCGTACGGCTCAACTTCCCAGCGATCCTCATCAGACAGTGTCATAACGATTGGCGCATTCTCATCTTCTTGGTCTCTGGCCTGCGGCACAAGTCGAACCGTCTTAACTTGCTTTAGGGCAGCTCGCAAAACTTCGGGTACGCCCTCTTTGGTGTGAGCCGACATAGTTAGAACATCCTTGCTTTTAGAAACCTTCTGAAGTTGTTTCAGTTTTTGTTTAACAACCTTATCTTCTAGCCCGTCGGTTTTTGATAAAACTACGATCTGGGGCTTGTCGCTTAGGTCGATCTTGTAGTCTTTTAGCTCTTTTTGGATAGTTTTGTATACGCCGGCCACATCGTCTTCGTAACCATCGACCAGATGAATTATCACCGCTGTGCGCTCAATGTGTCGCAAGAATTCGTCGCCGAGTCCTTTGCCCTGAGCTGCGCCTTCAATTAAACCCGGGATATCAGCAATTAAAAGACTGTCGCTATCGACGTCAGCCACTCCGAGATTTGGTTCTAGTGTTGTAAAAGGATAGTCCGCAATGCGTGGTTTGGCATTGCTCACAACCGATAAAAATGTTGATTTACCGGCGTTAGGCAGGCCAACCAAGCCAACATCAGCAATTAGTTTAAGTTCTAGATCTAGATCAAACTGCTCGCCTCGCTCGCCTTTTTCGGCCACCCGCGGAGCTTGCCGAGTTGAGGATTTAAAGTGAGCGTTGCCAAAACCACCCTTACCGCCAAAAGCTATAACTGCTTCTTGCCCGGGCTGAATAAGATCAGCAATTAATTCGTCGCCGTTTTTTACCTGAGTTCCGGTTGGAACTTTAATAACAACGTCGTCACCATTGGCTCCGTGCTTGCGCTGTTTGCTACCAGAACCGCCCGGTTTGGCCTCTATCACCTGCTTGTGCCGAAAGCTAGCAAGAGTATTAACGGCATTAGTGGCCCTAACCAACACATCGCCGCCGTCGCCGCCGTCGCCGCCGTCTGGGCCTCCACGGTCAATATAGCGCTCGTGACGCCAACTAACTACTCCGTCGCCGCCCTTACCGGCCTTAACGCTAATCTGAACCTTATCAACAAACATAACTATAGGATATAGAAGTTTCTCTCGAGAAGCCACCTCTTAAAGAATTACTGCCAGCAGATCGTGTTAAAGTCTCAGCTTGGATGCTGCGCGCGGAAGCAACGAGGAGCCGAACTGAGGCGTACTAATAAAAGTGTACGGCGAAGGAGCACCGGAGTTGTCTGACAAAGCACAGCGCCAAGCCTGAGGCTTTAACTTCTAGTAGATGAAGCGGTATTGGTTGAATTCGTTAGGCTTAATAGTTCTATAAGTAACCACATTCCAAATCGGATAGTTCATGTCTGATACCAAGATGCTGCCGTCTGGATTTACTTTTTCCACAAAGGCGACGTGACCAAGCGAAGTTGGCAAGTTATTCCAGTTGTGCCAGAGCACAGAACCAGCTCGCGGTTGTGATCCAACTCCGAGGCCAGCTGAGGCAGCTAAGTTGTACCAAGAGATTGCATTTCCTAGGTTGCTTGGAATTGGGCGACCAATCTGAGCGCGACGGTTAGCAGCGTGCCAAGTACAGTAACCATAGCCATAGCCGTTGTCGTTATAAACTGGACCTGCTCCAAAGGAGAAGCCACCAGTTGCAAAGCCAGGAGCCGGGCTGCTAAACGAAGCTGTGGTGGCAGCCACTTCTACCTTTACACCACCAGGAACCACAATCTTTTGACCAACCTTTAAGCCACTGAGCTCGGCATCGTTAAAGGCAATGATTTGTTCTTTATTAGATCGGTATAACTGAGCGATGCTCTCAACCGTATCGCCAGATACAACTGTGTGTAAAATTCCGGTAACCGGCAAGATTGTCAGCTTGTCGCCAGGCGAAACGCTATCACCCGATATGTTGTTGGCCCATCGGATGGTATCGGAAGTAATGTTAAATTCGCTAGCAATTGAGCTAACCGAATCTCCCTTTTTAACGGTGTAGCGAACAATGTCACTACGCGAACTAGCGTCGGTGGCAATAAGTTGTGGTTTTGCGATGTAGGTATTGTTCGTAGTAGCAAATTCAACCTGAGCGTTTACTGAGTCGGCTAAGTTCTTAACGTTGTTGGCAATCAACAGGTTTCCTTGCTGAGCCACCGCTGCTGCGACGTCGGCCGAAGAAACTTCGTCTACGGTAATAGGTCCGCCGCCATAACCAAAGGTATAGGTTACCTTGGCGTTATCTGGTGTGCCGCGACTGCCCAAAAACAGCATCGCGCCAACAAACACTGCAACACCGATATGAATAGCGATGTGGTGGTGTTTTTTGACGTGACCAACCAAGCCTTCGGTAGAAGAACTTAACTTCTCGGCCCCCATTTGGTGACCGGCTTGAATATGCCGCGTTATTGTTTGGGCGGTATCGTTCGCACGCGAACGAACCGACGAATTGCTACTAATTATGCATCTCCATTGTTAAGTGTCTCCACTCAACGCTTCCTGCCCTGGCCCTCTTAAAGTATTAACTCTTAGCGGCCCTTAGACGTATCGACCTTACCTCCGATGATTCGGATTAAAGTACGTCTGCATTGTAAAGGTTAGGAAGGCTGCGAGAGAGAACCGAAGTCCCACCGGTCCGCCGTTATAGGCAGTTCCCACAGAACGGACTTCTGCGCAACGACTCAATTCTAGCAAAAAACCCCTTAGAGTCAACTTAAGTATATATTAGCCCACCCCTGTTGTGACAGATCTAATGAAATTTTAATTGAAAGGTGTCAATAGCAGTTTGCGTCTAAAAACA
This sequence comes from Saccharimonadales bacterium (SeqCode), assembly GCA_041751215.1. Taxonomy (GTDB): domain Bacteria; phylum Patescibacteriota; class Saccharimonadia; order Saccharimonadales; family JBGSXW01; genus JBGSXW01. The sequence continues at coordinate 276,586 of JBGSXW010000002.1, forward strand.
GAGTTCTGTGCAGTATTCACGAGTCAGGCGTTCGTGTTCCTCTAGGGTTTTTGAGAATCTAGTAATCCCATCGTCGCCGGCTACAAAGTAGAGGAACTGAGTTTTAGCCGGGTTAGCCACGGCCTCTAGAGCACTAAGGTTGAAGTTACCAATTGGCCCTGGAGGTAGACCAGCGTTGATTCTAGTGTTGTATGGAGACTGAAGACTAGGGGTTGGATCCTGACCAGAAATTGCCGCTGCATAGTAAAATGTCGGGTCGGCTCCAAGCTCCATGCCAATGTTCAGGCGCCTAATAAACACCTGTGCAACCTTGACCTGCTCACTTGGACTCGGCGTTTCTTGTTGAACGATAGAGGCCAGTATTATAGCTTCGTGCAATGACAGACCTTGCCGTTTAAAACCGGCCATCATTTCATCGGTAATTTGGGCGTACATGGTGTCAAACGTCCGCTCAATGAACTGCTGAGCGTTGGCCCCAGTGCTAATGTTATAGGTTTCGGGATAGATATAGCCCTCTAGGCTAGAGGCGTTAGGTTTGCTCGAAAGCAACGGATGATTGTATTTATGGGCCAAGGCCCGATCAACTGCGCCCTTACTAAACCCAGCTGCTACCATTTGCAGCGCAACTTCATCTAGACGCTTTCCGGGAAGGATGGTCACTACATTAGTTGCGATGTCACCTGTTAATAGCTTCTCTACTATCTCCTCGACGCTCAGAGCCGCACTCAGACGGTAGGTACCGGCCTGGAGCTTATCGCGAACATTCTCACGCCCGATATACCAGTTAAAGGCACTCGAGCTCTTAATTAGCTCTGCAGACTCTAGACTATCGGCAATACTAACAGCTCTGCTGCCTGGAGCAACCACAAACAAAACAGGCGTGGCAGACGGATTTAACGGCTGCAAACTAGTTTTATACCAGTGTCGTACGCCGATAAAGCTAATCAGGGCAACTACAGCAACGACTGCGATCAGCATCATAAGTATCATGCGCCACTTCGAGTTGGAGGTTTCGGTTTTGCTTAAAAATTTCACTTTATTTGTTCTCCCGTAAATAATCTTCTGCCAGATAAGTCGCAGCTAGCGCATCGATGTCTTCTTTGCGATACTTCTTGCCGCGGTCTTTGAGCTCGTCCTCAGCCTGGCGAGAGGTTACGGCTTCGTCTTGCATGACGATTTCCGCCTCAATGTCGCCGAGCTGTTTTACAAACTCTCGAATCTTAGCCGTTTGAGCAGTTTCTTGCCCATCTAGCCCGCGGGGCAGACCTACAACTATTGTATCAGCCTGATGCTCTTGTAGCAGACGTTTAATTTGATCGATCTGATTGCCATCGACAATTAAGGTGGTTAGCGGCCTGGGCAGTCTGGTTATACGACTAGCAAGAGCCACCCCTATCCGCTTATCCCCGACGTCTAGGGCTATGATGCTCATACTCGACACGATGCTTTTAAGTATACCGGTCGGTATTAACCGCGCTTAGTTTAATCATCGACTGAGGCCTCAGAGAGTTCGACTTCAATGTTAACCCGAGACGCCTTTGGTGCGCTAAACACCCAAAATGGTGAGAAATCGATTTCAGCCGAACGCACGCCCTCTTTTTCTAACACGATCTTTTGAACTTCACTGAAGCGTTTGCCGCTAACTTCCTCAGCCAGTTCTTCAGTGTTAATGTCTGGCCCAACAAAGGCCGAGGTTGAAAGTTTAACTTCTATAACTCCAGCACTTCTGCCAGTAATTTCAGTTTCGGCAGTCTCTAGTCCGTTATCTAATATCGACTGATTAGGTCCGCTTAACGACTCTTGCTGGCTAGCCTCTAAAACCTCGGCCAGAGCAGTTTGATCCACTCCAGTTATGGTAAAGACAAACTCGGCACTTACCGTGCCTTCGTTGGCTTGCTGCCCAGCTTTTGGTGTGGCCACAACATCTTGATTGGTTTTGCGGAAAGACGCTTCAATCGCATAGAAACCCTCTCCTAGCTCCTCGCGGAGCTCTGTTCGGACATCAGCAAAGCTAGTAGCTAGAAGTTTTTCAGATGCCTTCTTTATGTCATCGGCCGAAACAACCTTTGCGACTTCGGTAGTACCGCCGGACATTTGATTACCGCTTCCGTATACATCGGATTTTGAATAACCGGCTATCGCATAAGTGGTCTCTGCGAGGTTGTATTGGTCTCCCGGTGCTGCAGCACGAACGGGAACAGCAACCGAACTAGGAGAACTACAACTGCCTTCGCTAAGCGCGCTATCGGGAACACTTACAGCCTGCGTGCTTACAAAGTTTAGAGACCCAGAGCTAAAAGTTGTACCGGCCGGAAGAGTTCCGGGATTGTAACACCTGTTAACAACAGTCATGGTCCCTGAAGCCTTTTCGCCGACATTCTTTTCTCCGGTTGCTTCAAAAGTTTCGGTCTCGGTTTTAACGATCCTAGCTTGTTCTCCTGCTAGGACTTTGTTTTCAATGTCGTTGTCGGTGGCTTGATTATCAACCGTAAATTCGACGTTTGAGTTTAGCTGTGAAGCACGGGCTAAGATCGTAATGTCAGCTTTTGGAATAATGCGAAACGCTACCACCCAAACCACGATTAGCAGAATCAGGACGGCGCCACCAATTAGCAGTTTGTTACGAAAGCGCTCGAAGTTAGGAATATCCGACTTTTTCTTAGTCTTAGATTTCTTTACAGTCTTCGTCTTACTAGAAGCAGCCGGTTCAACTGCTTCGGGCTCCTCAACATCCCCAGCTAATTCGCCGATTGGCGCAGTTGGATCAAGTTCGGGCTCGGCATCAAGGGCGGTGTCTTCTAGGGAGTGTTCGGTTGGCGCTGGTGGAACCTCGGGCTTACTTTGCAAAGACTTAGCGACATAAAGTCCGGCCGCTCCAGCCAGTGGCATCAGAGTAGCCTCTGAGCTAACCAATACTAGCTTCTTGTCGGCATCTTTAGCAGCTCGCTTAAGCAGCTTCATGTTGACGGCACTTTGCAGAACAGTTGATCGCTTAGGCGGCACCAACGCTACGATATTTAGCTTGGCAGCTTTAACCTTAGCGATGATAGTTGTTATGTCGTCTTCGACATCTATGTAAATTACGTCTTTTTTCATATTGTAAGCAGTTTGTTTAGGCGGTCACGAATAGATCCTGGCTCGCTGTCGCCGGCCGACATAGTGTCTAAGCCAACACGCAACAAACCCATTGCGGTTATGTAAGTATGATCATTAATCTTACCGGTTTTGTCAACGATCCCCACCACTTGTTCGGGCGAGATGTGTTGGACACTTGGTGGACGAGTAAACGGCAGTTCTTTGGTCCAGCTTGTGCCTTTTAGCTTTGTTACTAGGTTCTCCAAACTAGCACCGCCGCCACAAAGCAAGATCTTGTTGGGCAAGTGGTCTAGGGTTGTAAATTCGCTCAGCGCTAACTCAACACCATCGATCCAAACACTTAGGGTTTTATCGACCGCTTCTACAACCTTGGTTTCTTCTTCTTTGCCAAGATGTCCGCTGCCAATGTGAAGCTTCATTCCTTCGGCAGTTTCAAAAGTAGTATCCATGTCGTTGCTAACACTCCGAGTAAAGCTTCGGCCTCCGATACCAAACATTTTAGTGCCCTCTACGCCGCCGTCGTTTACAACTGCAATGTCGGTGGTTCCACCGCCAACATCAACTAAAACTGCGCTTAGGTTGGTTGAAGCGTCGGTGCCAATAACCGAGCGGGCAACTGCAAATGGCTCAGCCGCAACGGCCAAAACATCAAGATTAAGCTCCTCGGCTGCTCGCTCTAAGGCGCCGATGTGAATCATTGGAGCAAAGGCAGTAAATAGCTGTATGGCAACCTCACGCCCCTGAAAACCCACGGGGTTGGTAACTTTGTAGCCATCAATCTCAATCGAAACTAAAGCGCTGTTAACCAGCCTAACGTCTACTTCTTTTTGACCCAGCTCATAGGCCAAACGCTGACGGGCATTTTGCAGCGCTCTATCTTGGACGCGCTTAATAATGCGCTCGAGCTCATCGACATCAAGATGCTTGTCGGGTTCTGGGCGCTTAAGCCGTACCGTGCTAGTCATACCCTTAACAAGCTCGCCGGCAATACCAATGATTACGTCCTTGGCCTCAACACCAGCCTGTCGCTCGGCGTCTGAGAGAGCTTTGTCGCAGTTATCGACGACCCCGCCGATATCAGCGATTGCACCGGATTGCATGTCGGAGAGTTCTTGGTGCGCCCGTCCTACCCCTATAATTTCTATCTCATCGCCTTGAATCCTGCCGATGAGAGCCTTGACGTATTCGGTGCCAATATCCAAAGCTACCAAGTGCTTAGGCTTGGCGACTTTCTTCTGATTAGCGATGGTCTTTATTTTGTTAAGCATATCAATGTCCTATTTTAGCGCGCTCATCTTAAAAACACTAGCTCTTTAAGGGGTAACCACCTTGACGAGGACGGTTGTTTTTGCTAAATTTACCCCAGTTCGTGTGGAGGACGTGTATTTAAGACCCTTCTCCGCCATAAAGAACGTTCACATGACAAGGAATTGAAAGATCTGGAGCGATACTAGTTGGTAAGGTAGCGGCTTACCAAGGTGTCAATCCTGCGGTCACCCAAACACCCCGTCCGTGCCCCGGCTTGGTGTTTGATGAAGACGGTCCCCGGTACGGGCCGATCGACATTTGAGTCTTAATCCTGCACTAGCTTAGACTGTCGCAACAGGACGAGTTGAGTGTTGGACCGAAGGTCTGCGCAGCCTCCCCGCTGTAGTACGATCATTCTCAAGGTGACCAATATCGCGGTGTAGCTGGAGGACCGGTAAGAATGCCCGGCCCTCGTGAAGCTGCACTGTTGACCACCCACACCACCCTCGCCGAGCACCGGAAGGAAGTGTGTCGCTGGTACGAGCTTCGGTTCGTAAGTGATTGTGAGCTCTGCTTCGCACTCGGCCTTCGGGGGACGGCTGCGAAGCCAGGCGAAAGCAACACGGAGAAACTCGGATCACAAATCCGAGCCCGCTTCGGCGCCGTGCTCTACTGGCAATGGAGAAGTAGCCATTCGCTCACAAGGTGGTCTAAATCTGGACTGACGGCAAAAGGTCGAGTCCGCCCCTGGTGGATTCCTGAGTAGCCGTTGGCCCTTTGGATCACATATTTTACCTGGAGAACAACAGGTGGAATATCCATGAAGCCGTCCTCACGGATGTCCGTGGTCAGAACGAGGCGCCCGCAGCGCCCTCCAAACCGCTGTGCTCGTTCTGAGTGATCTAAAGTCCCTTCCTGTTATCGCCCCAGGAAGGTGTCGGGCTGGTGAGGTGTCCTCGCGCCCCCAATCGCTCGGCTCCCGAGCCAGCCCGACAAAATTGCAAGTGACAGGTGCTGATGTAGTCGACACCAAGCCGCCAACCCAAGTGGCCTGGCTAGATGAACGCACCCGTCCGTGAGCTGTCCGTTGCTTTCCTGATGCGTCTTCGGACGTTTGAGGCGAGCGATGTCTGTTGCTGGGCCCACCAGAAGTTGTGTTAAGTCTGGTTGCTATCGGAAGGGGTTCCGAAAGCAAGTGCAGGCCGACCTCTCGGGGACGACCAATTGCCGCGGACTCTTAATCCGTCCTGACAAAGCACAGACAGCTCTACGTCTATACAGAACGCTCGGAACGCAGGTTGAGTGTTCACAATCAGAGGTCGCCCTCAGGGCCCGACCTCGATGGACTGGAGTGTCCTGCGTAGTGGCAGAAAGCTTGGTGCCGGGTTCACCCCCTAATCCCTGTCTTCATCGGCTGCCACTTTAATTTCCACTCCAGTTCAACTTCGCCAGACCGGGGAAGCACCTGCGGACGTGTCTCTTGTAGACACGAGGGGCCCTCGATGCGGCGGCTGGGGAGACCAAATCGTGTGCGCGTTTGTGCATAACGATCTCCCCAGCCCCCGCAAACTCAATTCCTTGTCATACAACCTAAGTTTTCAAATCATTGAAGCCTTAGGCTGTCTCATCAGATTTTAGCGCGCACTGGCGCCGGCTTGTCTGGTGGCAGAGCCACCAGCACCGCCAGCTCTACGTCAGCAGCTCCAGTACTCGCTAGCGGTACGCATTTGTACAGCTTGACTCCGTGCTTCGCTCCTTCCTTGCATTGCATCACTAAAATCTGATGAGAATCTTCAATAAAAAGAATGCGGTTTGTGCGAGAATTACTCTAGAACGGCTTTGATGCGACGGATTCCGGCCGAAGAAGCCTCTTCTTTCTTAATTTTGAAGGTCTTTCCGTCTTCGGCTAGTTCACCGGTGTGATCAACGTGAGGGCCGCCACAAATCTCGAAACTAAATGGCTTATCGGCATTTTTTCCTTGCATGCGATAAATCTTAACTACATCCCCGTAGCGATCCCCAAAGTGCCCAAGTGGCTTTAGTTCCTTAAGGGCATATTCGGTTGGGTGTTCTTCAAACGTCACAACCAGGTCGTTCTTGATCTGCTCGTTGACCATGTCTTCGACAGTTTTAAGCTGTTCTTTGGTTACTTTTTCGGGGTGCGAGAAGTCAAAGCGCAGACGATCTTCAGTAATATTGGAGCCGCTCTGCAACACATGGTCGCCCAGTGTCTGACGCAAGGACTCGTACATTAGGTGAGTAGCGGTGTGATATTTCTTGTGCATCTCGGTATGTCCGCCAAGTCCGCCCTTAAACGTACCCTTGGAAGCCGTCTGGCTGCGCTCGCGTTGCTCTTTCATTTTGGCTTCGAATTGGTCTTTCCAATCATCGGCTACGGCAAACCCTTGCATAACCGCTTCCTCGACACTGAGTTCAATCGGAAAGCCGTAGGTGTCGTAAAGAGTGAATACGTGTTCGCCGGTCAATTTACCGCCCTCTGCCATCTTTTCTAGTTCGCGCACACCTTTGCGCAGAGTTTGACGGAAAGTCTTTTCTTCTTTTACTAAGATGTCGATGATATCTTTTTTGTGTTTGGCAACTTCCGGAAAATCCTTTTCGTAGAGTTCAGCAATCACGGGTACCACATCTTGTAGGAAGTTCTGCTCGATACCCAGGTCAAAGGCAAAGCGAATGGCTCGGCGGAGTAAGCGTCGCATGACATAACCCTGCTCTTTATTGCTAGGCTTTACGCCGTCGACTGCCAAAAACGCAGCAGCTCGCAAGTGATCAGCTATCACCTGCATAGCGTTGGCGTGGCTCTCGTACTTCTTGTCGCTAAGTTTTTGTAGTTCTTCGATAATCGGCCAAAGCACACTGATCCTAAACATATCCGGCGAATCAATGGCCGCTTGAGCAATTCTTTCTAAGCCGCCGCCAAAATCTACGTTTGGTTTTGGTAGTTCCTCGTAGCCTTTGTCGGTTCGCTTGTACTGCATGAACACTTGGTTGCCGATTTCGATAAACCGACCGGAATCGCTAGCCGGATGAGGTTTGCCAAAGCCAGGCTTGTGAGCTGAATCTCCAAAATCGTAAAAGACTTCGCTATCCGGACCGCATGGATCGCCAACTGGGGCGTCCCCGATTCCCCCGCCTCTTGACCAGCCATTTTCATGGTCATCATAAAAGAAAATGCGCTCGCCGGGCTTAATCCCGCGTTTATTGCCATCTTCTTGGCTGCCGATGGCTGCAATGTCGGCTTTTATGCCTTTGCTGGCAAACAATTCTTGCCAGATCTTGGCAGCTTCTTCGTCTCGAGGAATACCGATTGTCTCGTCGCCAATAAAGCAAGAAATGTAAATCTTGTTGGGATCTAAGCCAACAACATCAACTAAAAATTCAAAGAACCATTTTATCTGATCCTCTTTACGGTAGTCGCCCAAACTCCAGTTACCAAGCATCTCAAAAAAGGTGGTATGACGATCATCGCCGACATCTTCGATGTCCATTGAGCGCAAGCAGGTCTGCGAGTTAGTTAGCCTTACACCTTCTGGATGCTTTTCCCCCAGTAAGTACGGAACAAGTGGCTGCATACCGCTGCCGGTAAATAAGGTGGTCGGATCGTTTTCTGGCACCAAGAGCGCACGAGGAATAACCGCGTGGCCGCGCTTTTTAAAGAACTCTAGATAGGCTTTGCGAATTTCTTGAGCGTTCATCTTAGGCACTATTATAAAGCAATCCGGTTTGAGCTTTAAATGTCATACAACTACTCCCCCACCAACCACTCTGTCGCCGTCATACAGAACCGCTGACTGTCCCGGTGTGACAGCACGGATTGGATCGTCTAGTTTAATGGTGTTCGCATCTGTTACGGTGCTATTTACCAGTGGCGCTCGGTGCCGAGTCCGAACTTGAAGCTTGGTATCCGATTTTGGCGCTTTATTAATCCAATGTGGCTGCGTCAGCTTGATCTCCTTAAGCCAAAGTCGTTCGTCGTCGAGATCCGTTGACACGTAGATTATGTTTTTATCAATGTCTTTGTCGACAACGTAGTATGGCAAGCCGCCGCCCACGTCTAAGCCGTGCCGCTGACCAATAGTGTAGAAAATCGCGCCGTCATGCTCACCAATTTCTTCGCCTTTTTGATTAACGATTGCTCCGGGTTTAGTATCGACGTATTGCTGCAAGAAGTCCTTGATGTCGACCTTGCCGACAAAGCAGATTCCCATCGACTCCTTCTTCTCAGCTGTAGCTAGCCCACGCTTTTTAGCCTCTGCCCTAACCTCTGGTTTAGTAAGCTCGCCGAGCGGAAATAACACCTGTTTTAAGGCTTTAGAGCTAACTCGGTATAAAAAGTAGGTCTGGTCTTTATTCTTATCCTCAGCCATAAATAGACCAAATTGCCCCACCGGTGCCTCTGGCTCAGATGATATGCGAGGATGCGTTGAAGCGCGGAGGGTAGCGTGCTTGTCGGCACGGTGACCGAGCACTGGAGGCGCAGACGAAGCAGATCTTTGAGAGACTCGCGGTGCAGTCGGCTCTGCCGAACTGGCAGGCGAGTCGTCCAGTGGCATCCGGCGGGCGTAGTGACCGGTGGCGATCATATCCGCCCCATCTTCTAGTGCCGCATCAAGAAACAACTTAAACTTAATCTCTTGATTGCACATAATGTCCGGGTTAGGAGTAATGCCTGTTTTATAGCCCTCGATCATGTAGTCGACAACTTTTTGCTTGTACTCCTTCTGAAAATCGTAAATCTTAAACGGAATGCCAAGCTGCACAGCAACACGTTTAGCATCGGCTAAGTCCTCGCGCCATGGGCAAGCCCAGCCCGGTAAATCCTGAGCCCAGTTCTTCATGTAAACGCCCGTGACGTCATATCCTTGCTCCACTAGCAAAGCTGCCGTCAAAGACGAATCCACGCCGCCGCTCATACCAACGTAAACTTTTTTCACAACTAACAGATTACCACATCTGTTAGCATCTAAACATCGAGGAAGACCGTCACGAGATTTCGCCGAACGTGCATGATGCCTCTGGCGATCGTAAACCTTTGTTCGCCTTTATCGGTTCGGACGCTAACTTCGCAGGGATCTAGTAGCGTCATGAAGTTTTTGTGCCCGGGCAAAATATCAAAAGGGCCGGTTTTGTTTGCTGCCGATATGCTATGCGCCGGGCCGTCAAAATAAACTCGAAACGGCGAGTAGACTTTGACTTGTTTGAGTGTTGGCTGGCCTTTTTCGTCAACCGAAATACGCGACTCTTTGGCCGGTTTTTTTGGTGCTGCGCTACCATTTTGCTGAGTGCTTTGACTGGCAAGTTCAGCTTTGAGTTTTTCTTGAGCGGCTTTGCGAGCTGCCTGGCTGGCTTTTTTAGTAGCTTCGTCGTCACTCATAACTAAACAATTATTTCCTCGATCCCTTTGAGCGTGTCCTCTCTGGAAACAAACTGGCCGGGTCGACCATTAATGTCTTCGGTTACGTGCATGTCCTGAGCAAAAAAACGAACAAGTTGTTTTGCTCGGGCGTAGTCGGCGCGGTCGGCTGGCGAGAGCTCACCTTCACCAACAATCGCAATGATGTTTTTGAGGGTTTCGTACTTTTGCATGATGGCTTGAACCTGAACCGAGAGCACATAGTGTCGTTCGCCAACCACATCTGGGTTTAACAGAGAGGATGTGCTGCGTAGTAAGTCTACCGCCGGACGAATTCCTTGTTCGGCGACTTGTCGAGACAGCACAATCACCGAATCGAGCTCATGTTGAATCATTTGCACGGCTGGATCACTGAGGTCATCGGCTGGCACGTAGATTGTCTGTACGGCTGTAATAGAGCCTCGCTCATTTGAGCTCAGACGGTCTTGAAGACTTTTTATGTCCGAGAATATCGTCGGCTGATAACCACCCTCAGCCGGCAGCTGATCTAAAATTGTGGAAAGCTCATTGCGAGCCTGAACGTATCGGTACAGGTTATCGACAAAGAACAGCACATCACGACCCTCTTCGTCTCTAAAGTACTCGGCTAAAGCGGCTGAAGTGATTCCAACTAAACTTCTTTGAACTGGATTTTCGTTCATCTGTCCAAAGAACATACATGTGTTATCAATCAGTCCGCGTTCTTTAAGAGTTTCGTGCAACTCATGACCTTCGCGTATACGCTCACCGATGCCGGTAAAGAAGGCTAGTCCAGACTCGCTCTTGGCCACGTTGTGGATTAGCTCCATGGTTAGAACCGTCTTACCAACACCGGCACCACCGACGATGCCAATCTTGCGGCCCTTAACAAACGGTGTAAAGAAATCGATGGCTTTAATGCCGGTCTCAAGAATTTCTATCTTTGGCACAACCGATCCAAGTCGCAAGCCGCCGTTATCGAAGATGTTTCGTTGCATAGCGGAAACCACCGGCTCTTTGCCGTCGAGTGGTCTACCCAACGCATCAAATACGCGGCCGATCATATCTTTACCTACGGAGATTTCGATTGATTTGCCGGTTCCCTTAACTGCCATTCCTTTGGCCAGATCAGCCGCCGAAAGCAGATTTAAACAAGCGGCTGTTGTTTCAGTAGTAAATGAATCGACAATGAGCGGCGACTGGGTTGGTGTATCTGTTAATAAAACCTCGTTTAGAGCTGGGACTTCGTCTTCAAATTCAACAAGCACCACCATATTTTTAAGCGCTCGAATTGTGCCAACAGCTGCCATCAGCGATTCCTCCGACCCTTTTGGATACCATTGATAATTTCCTTTAGGCGTTCGTCGCTAACATTACGGCGAGCGCGGTTAAGACGAATGCGCAGCTCATCGGCGCTCTCCGTTGCTTTGTTGTGGGCAGACGACATGGCCCGAAAACGACTAGCGTACTGAGCGAGCTTAGACTCCAAGATGACCTGAGACAGTGCAATACCGAGCATTGAGTCCTCGAGGTGAGCAATCACGTCGTACATGCTGGGTTCAAAAATATAGTTATGCCCATCAATAACTTCCTCGCCCTCTTGAACCTGCTTGCCTTTTTCAGTCACGGCAGCCTTTAAGCTGATGCGCTTAACATCTTGGATCATCAATGAAACATAGGTTTGATAGTAGGCGGTGGTGCTTCGATATCGTAAAACTTCTTGAATAATTGGTGTGACGTTGATGTTCATGTCGCGAACCGGAAGCTTGTAGTAACGATTAACTTTTATGCCCTGGTGCGCCAACTGAACTACTCCGTGACGACCAATGGCAATAATGTCATGCTGCTCGGGCTTGTAAACTTTTAGCATCAAGTCGATAAGCTTTTGGTCGATGTCTCCGCTCAAACCACCCTCGGCGGTAATGACTATGAGCAAGTCTTTGTCGATCATTTGATCTTCATCGATTTGCTGGCTAAAGCGTGATGTTGATTTAACGTTAATCTGATTGTAAATCTGCCACAAGTCCTGAAAGAACTCCTGCGACTGCAACACCTGGTTTTTAATTTGGGTGATGCGCAGACTGGCGATTCCTTCAAAAGCACTCGAAACATCGACAATAGTATCGATCTGTTGTTTTAGCTTTTCAAGCTCAGTGGTTTGCTTCATCGTTTAACCTCGATGGTAGCTTTGTCCATCATCTTAGCCTTGCCGGCTGCATAAGTTGCGTCGTCGGTAACTTTGGCTGCTACGCTGTTTGCAATCGACTTCATGCCCTCGATATCAACAACTGCATTAGGAGGAATGTCGAGTGTGGCATCAAGCATGAGCTGTTGGGCTGTAACAGAGTAGCTCTCGCCTGGAGCCTGCGTAAATATTTCGAATAAGTGTTGTCCGAGCTCTAAGTCTTTTCTAACTTCAAGTGCTAACTCCGAGCCAAAGTGAGAAAATTCAGCCGCTCGTTTGTATTCGCTTAAAGCCCGAATAACACGGTCGCCTAGCAGCTTTTGCCGAGCGCTGTGCCCGCGCCCACCAACACGAGATACCGAAAGCCCAGTGTTAATTGCTGGTCTGGTGCCGTCCCTAAAAATCTCCATGTCAAGAATTAGCTGCCCATCGGTTATAGACATGATGTTGGTTGGTAGATAAGCTGTTACATCGCCCCCAGGAACCAACACAATTGGCAGGGCGGTTAACGATTTGTGACTCGATTTTAGGCGGCCGGCACGCTCAAGCAAAGACGAGTGAGCAAAAAACATGTCGCCCGGATACGAGTCGCGGCCTGGATTTCCGTTAGCTAGCAGCGATATCTCTCTGTAAACCAAGGCGTGTGAAGTCAGGTCGTCGTAAATAATAATGACGTCTCGACCCTTTTCTTGCCAAAGATACTCAGCCAGTGAGCAGGCAACGTATGGTGCCAGGTAAGACATCACCAGCGAATCAAACATCGTAGAAACTAGTACGATCGAGTTTTTAAGCGAATCATGTTCGCCAAGTTTTTTTAGCAAATCATCAACATCAGCTCGTCGTTTAGAAATAAGACAGTAAATTACAATTCGGTCGCTGTTTTTTTGATTAAAACCGAGTTGGCTCATTAGGGTGGTTTTGCCAGACTTACTGTCGCCGAGCACGGCGATGCGCTGACCTAGCACGATTGGAAACAAAGCATCAACAGACGTAATGCCGGTTTCTAGTTGCTGACCTAGCAGCTCGCGCTCCATGATTCCCGGTGCTTTATTAAACACTGGCCAGGTCGCATCGGCTGCAATGGCTCCTTTGCCGTCGAGCGGCTGTCCGGTCGCAGAGACAACCCGGCCAATGTAGTCCTCACCAACTTTGGCAACTAGCTCGTGGTGCTGAACCACCACGCCCATGCCAGTTGTTAGCGGCTTGCTGCCAAGATGCAAGGCCACGGTGTTGTCCTCGTTTACGACATGAACGACTCCTTTGCTACCATCGGCAAACATCAGTAACGCCTGAGCAGTAACCGGCTGTAAGCCACGGATAGTAACCAAAAAGCGGTTAATAGACATTACCTCGCCAACCGGCTGACCCTGATCTACTAAGTATTTGAAGTGCTTGTTAGCCATGACTAGCTACTGATTTCTTTCATGACTTTTGCAAAGGCGGTGGTGCTACGGTTTAGCTTAGTGCGAATCGCCCAGTCGTAGCGACGCTTACTGGTGTGTAAAACGCAGCCGGCAGCGATTGCTGGCTGAACTCCAAGCTGAACAAGTACTTGTGGATGAACTTCTTTACGAAACCACTCAACGACCTTAGACATCGAGTCATCTCCGGGCTCGCCGGCCAAACTTAAACGAACTCGAGGCGCTTGAGTTCGCAGTTGGTGCAGCTGCCGAGAAACTTGCGGCAAAGTTTGCTCATCAAATTCTAAACCGTTAACCTTAAACAAATCCGATAGACGCACGCCCGGTCTGCTAATTGATCGTTCTGCTCCGGCTTGTTCTTTGGCAACTCTGGCTTGCAGCAGCTCCTCCACTAGCCGATCGGCCTCTCGCTCTAAATGCAGCAAGTCTTGTGGACCAACCACAGAGGTTGGTAACTTAAGAGCAATAATTGCTGGCTGCTTAGGCTCCACTCTTCACATCCTCGATTATATCTTTCTTGTTGTCTTCAAGGTGTTTGAGGACGTAATCTAGCTGATCGCTCAAATCGAGCTCAGATCCGATGGCTTCGATAATGTAGTGATTCAAAATCTCGCCCATGTTTTGCTCAAACTTAGTGATGAGCTGGGTTTTCTCGGCCTCAACTTGCTGCTTGAGTTGTTGTTCTAGCTGCTCTCTTTGTTGTTCGATTGCGACTTGAGTTCGCTGGATTGACGCCACAGCTTGTTCTTTGGCATCATTGATCGAAACTTCGTACTTAGCAAATTCTTGCTGAAGAACTTTAGTGAGCTCCTCTTTCATATACTCGTGCAGCTGGGAGGTTGTTAGCCGCAAGTCTTGCTGTAAAAAGTCCGCGTTTTCGGAGATGATTTTTTCGAAGTAGAGTCGGCCACGGTTTCGCAGTTCCTCACGAAAATCCTCGTTAAAAATCCGCTCCACATCCTCTTTGGCGGCATCAACAAGATCATCGCCTGATTTTTTCTTGTGGTGACGTCCGCCGCGAAGTGACATGGCAGCCCAAATAAAGCAAAGTGTGGCAGCTAAGATTGCAGCTATTAAAATGGCGAATTGATATGTTTCCATCCCACCTCTGTTAGTTTAAGGTTATGGTTATCTGTTAAAGTATAGCAGAATTTAGAGCTTGAAGCCGTACCTTTTTTGGCGCTTTTCACCAGTCAAGCACGCGGAAGACGGGAGCAGCACAGCTAAGTTGTACACCTCGTACTACTTGCGAGTAGCGGTCCGTCTGACAAAGCGTCCGCAGAGCAAGCTGCTTTGCAGCTTGGCAGGCGGACGCTGATTGGCGGTGAAAAGAGGCAAAAACAAAGAAAAAAGGACCCTGTTGCGCTTTTGATTGATGTATCAAAAACTAGGGTCCTTGCCGAAGGAGATCATCGTTGTCCCTTCGGGGTCTCATGTGGAGGCGTGGAGGCTCAGCCCTCGAACATGTGCGGCTTGCCGCGAGGTTCGTCTGGTGTGTCGATTTTTTCGCCGCGGCGAAAACCCCAGGGCCCACCGGCCAGCCAAACCTTTCTCGGCTGGCTCTCCACCTCGATTGGCGGGTCCTTGGCGAAGTCGAACTGATCGACCTCGTCGTCGGGGAAGCCCGCAGTATTCCCGCAGCTGGGGCAGGCGTAGCCGGAGCCGGCCTTGACCATGGGAACGCCGCAGGTCATGCACATCGGTGCCTCCGATGCCAGCGTGGTCGGGTCGTCGTCGACGGCACCGACAGGCGGGTTGGCACCGATCGCTTCCGAGAAGTCGTCGAAGACCTTGTCGGGGACGTCGGCGTCCAGAGCCTCGGGGCCACGGAGCATCCGATCGACTTCGGCTTCGGCGCCCTGGAGGGGCACGACGTCGCGGTCGACATCGGTCTCGGACGTCATCACGGCACGGACGCGGAAGCTGATGTTGCCCGGGATGACCTTGTCACGCAGGCAGTCAGCAACCTTGACGAGCAGCGGTGGTCCGATCTTGTTCGCGTCGGCGGGACACGACGCTGTGGGCCAACCGACCACCACGGTGATCTGGCGATCGCCGCTGTCGTAGGGACCAGCCTCGCTGAACGTTGTGTCGCACACGGATCGATCGAGCTGCTCCATCACGATCTTGGGAAGCTCGTTGGCCAGACGGTCAAGGTCCATGGAGCTGAGGACCGAACCGCGAAAGTTCGGGTAGTAGTGAACGTGGACCGACAACATGCCGATCTCCTTTCATGAGAGGTGCAATTGCACGGATGTGCAATCTGTTCTTCACACATTGCGAAGTTTTTCGATTATACCACAAGGTTAGTGTAAAATCAAGATCTCAAACTGGGGTCGGAGAGGGCGTTGGCAATCACTTTAGCGGCGCTGCTAACATCAGCTTCGCTACTTAGGCGACCAAGCGTAAAGCGCAGTGTTCCACTGGCTTCTTCTCCGTCCAGACCGATCGCAGCCAAAACGTGTGAAACGTCCTCTTTGTTGGCGCTACAAGCTGCCCCGGTTGCACACTGCACACCCAGTTCATCAAGCAACATGACCGCCCTCTCCCCGTCGATTCCGGGTAAAGTAACGCTCAAATTGTTTGGCAAATGAGCCTTTTTATGTCCATTCACCTGAATCTCAGGAATGGCTTTGGTTAAGCTTTTTTGAATGCTAACTCGCAAAGCCCGAACTCGCTTTGATTCGGCACTTCTCATCTGTTGTGAAGCCACCAAAGCCGCTGCAAAACCAACACTCTGGGCAATGTTTTCGGTTCCGCTACGCAAGCCGTATTCCTGACCTCCGCCTAGAACCAATGGGCTCAGCTTAATTCCTGCTCGCACATACAAGCAGCCTGACTGTTTTGGCCCGTAAATCTTGCCTCCATTTAAGGTCATCAGGTCAACGCCGAGGGCATCAACCCGCAAATCTAGGTAATTCGCTGCCTGGCAGGCATCGGTATGAAAATACAGCGGAGTTTTGACGTCGCGGTCTTGGCGATCCGCTCGCACAGCTTTTATAGCTTCGGAAATCTCTTTAAGCGGTTGAATGGTGCCAATTTCATTATTGGCATACATCACGCTAACTAAAGCCACGTCATCTGTTATGGCTTTGGTTAGGGCGACGAGATCAACTACTCCGACGTTGTCTACCTTCACGATTTTTGCATCCACACTTTTTGCTGGTTGCAAGACCGAATCGTGCTCGATAGCCGAAACTACAGCCTTGCTGCCGCTATTCGCATCGATAACTCCGCGAATTGCTAGATTATTAGCCTCGGTACCGCCAGCTGTAAAGATAATTTCACCAGGCTTGGCGCCTAACACGCCAGCTACTTGCTTCCGCGCCGCTTCGTAAGCTAGGCGAACATCTCTGGCCGCGATATAAACCGCCGAGGGGTTGTAAAACTGATCCGCAGAATATGGCTCCATGGCTTTTTTAACTGCTGAGTCAATCGGTGTCGCCGCTGCGTGATCGAGATAAATTGCATTCTTCATACTAGTTGACATCGTATCTAGTATATCGTATTTGGTATACCGCGAGATACGAGATACTTATTGCTAGATACTAATTAGATAGCAGGCTGTCGGTGATAGACTTCTTCGGTCACGCGCTGATAATAAACTCGGGCTGCTTGGAGCAAGTTTTGTAGCTCTTGGCCACGCACGTAGTGATACTGTTGGCCGTCTTGGACTTTTACTACTCCGGTTGGGCGAATTTCGTATCTGGTAGTTACCGACTGCTCTTGTCCGTTGGCATCGGTCCAACCCTCGTACCAAACCCAAGTTTTTGAGTCCAGGCAAAAGAAGTCACGTCGATGTCCTTTTGGCACATGTCCAAACAGCTGGCCACCGATCTTTGCTTCTTGCTTAATAAGGCTGCGAACAACGTTTTTGGCCTTTGGTGGTGTAAAAAACTGTGTAAGTTGAGTAAACATAGCTTCTCCTTACGCCGCCAGTTGGCGGGGCTCCTCGGCTGCTGCCGTTAGTTCGCGCTGGGAAATAACTAGGTCGCTGATGTAGCCAAGCTGGGTGGCAATGTAGGCTTCTTGTTCCGGTGTTAGCGGTGCTTGTTCTGCGGTAGCTACTGGTGTGGTTTCTTGGCCTGGAACCAATGACACAACTGATTGGGGCGGATTTGTGATAACTGGAGCAACATCAAATCTTGGCACCTCATAAGTGCCGTCTTGAAGCTGTTCCGGTGATACAAACTGTCCGTCTGCCATGTTGTCTCCTTGTTACAGGTTAAAAAGTCTAGTGGCGTTTGCTGAGGTGGTATCGGTTAGCGTACTAATCGACTCCCCTCTTAGCTTGGCCAAGAACTCCGCCGTCAACACTAAGTGTTTAGGCTGGTTTATTGTACCACGTTTTGGGCTTGGGGTCAAGAATGGTGCATCCGTTTCTAGTAGCAGCCTCTCTTGTGGCACGGATTTGGCCGCCTCCAACTGACGTTCATCGCCCGTAAACGTCATGATCCCATTTAGCCCCACGTATAAGCCACGTGATATTACACCTGTTAACTCTGGTTGTCCAGCGGAAAAACTATGAACAACGCCGCGGATTTGCTTACCCTTAGCGTCATACTCATCCAAAATTCTGAAAAAGTCAGTAAAAGCATCGCCCGGGTTGGACTTGCTGCCTCGGACATGAAAGATAAGCGGCAGGTCACTCTCTAGTGCTAGGTCTATTTGCCACTTAAACAAAGTTTCCTGAATCTGTCTGGGCGAATGCTCATACCAGTAGTCAATACCGGTCTCGCCGACCGCTACAACTTTAGGGTCTAGTGCAAGTTCGGGCAAGCGACTGGTTTTAACATCGAAATGTTTGGCCTCATGCGGATGAATTCCAACAGTCGCCCAGCAATTTTTGCGGTTAGCTGCAAACTCGATGGCTAAGGCAGTGTCGCTCTCATCTGTTCCGACGCAGATAATTTTACCCACTCCAGCATCGAACGCGGCTTTAAAAACCTCGTTTGAGTCTAACTGATAGTCTTCTGAATGAATGTGACAATGGGTATCAATTAGCATGTTTGAATTCTACCATGCCACCGCGAGCATTAATTGTAAAGTTTATGCTTTTGTGTTATAATCACCACGTTTCAGGGAGATTCTCTGGAAGTACTCTACCAAGAAGGGAGCTGTGGCTTATGCTGCTCTACCAGGGCATGCTCGCGTTTGGAGTTGTCGGACTGATCCTCGGCATCGGAATGTTCGCAAGAGAAGCGATCAGAAACATTCGCCAAACAGGATCAAGTCTTGTCCCGGCGCTAGCTGGGTGCGCAATGGCTGTGGCGTCTGGCCTGGTCATCCCCTTCAGCTGGGGGGAAATCGTCCGGATCCAGGGGGTCTCATGAGCGCAAATGCAGTCGGAGTCATATTCCTGATCCTGGCCTTGCCGGCCGGAATCACCCACCACGCGTGGGAGGCGGCGAAGAATCGCAAGATCGTCGCCCCTGGCGAAGAACTCGGGCCGACCATGCTCAAGCTCTACGACGGTGCCGTCGTGCTCGCGTTCCTTCTCATATCAGTCGGGTTCTTCCGCCAGGGAGGGCTCATCTAGTAAGGTTGGGGCACCTTGACCACTTTTCTCTCCGAGAAAATGTCTAAACGCCCCACAACCAGAGTGCTTAATTATCGATTGAGCCCTGCGGTTGGAGGAATGACGGAATAAGATGTAAAAAGACGCAATCATTTCGCCCGCATCGACTAAAACCTCTGAACTTGTAAGGACAGAACATGGCGTGACGAGGACTGTTCATACGTACTCCGCAGTAACCCAAGTTCTGTGCGAAACAAGTTCATGAGTGTTTTAGTAGCAGCGGGGTAGTTTTGAGCCACTTTATGAAAAGTGGCAATACCCCCGTCGCGGGAGCGACAAGGCAAATCTGAAAATGCCTCAGTGCTTAGGACTGGAATGATTTTCGATGCGAGGAAAAAACGCGCCGTCATAATTCTTAACCACGCCTGAACCAAACACTTCGTTGATTTTGCTGGCAGTTTTGGGTAAGAAGGGCTCAAGCAGAATTGCCGTCTGCAATAAACTGCTACAAACGTAAGCTAACACCTCAGATAAATGCTCAGTATCGTCTTTGGCTAGCACCCAGGGTTTTTCTTCATCGATGTACTGATTAAGGCCTCGGAACAATCCAAAAACATACTCGAGCGCTCGGTCAAACCTTAGGTTTGCAATGGCCTCGTCGTACGGGCCCCGATCGTGCTCGGCAGAGGGCATCGCGCCAATCATTCCCTGTTGGTATTTATTGAGCATGCTTGCAGTACGCTGCACTAAATTACCAAGTTCGTTGCCTAGCTCTCCGTTATAAACTCGTTCGAACTTCTCCCAGGTAAAGTCGCCGTCCTCGCCACTTGGTACATGTCGCAAAAAATAATAGCGCATGGCTTCAGAGCCATAAACCGACACTATGTCCATTGGCGGAATACCGGTGCCTTCGCTTTTGCTCATTTTTCGGCCGCCAACAGTAATAAAACCGTGAACAAATATAGTCGATGGCAACGGCAAGCCCAGGGCTAAGAGCATCCCTGGCCAAATTGCGGCATGAAAACGCAGAATGTCTTTGCCGACGACATGAACGTCGCACGGCCAAAAGGTTTTAAAGTTCTCACCGTTTGGATAGCCGAGCGTTGTAATGTAGTTCATTAAGGCCTCAAACCAGACGTACATAACTTGGTTGTCATCACCTGGTACCGGAATTCCCCAGCTAATCTTGTCTTTGGGCCGCGAAATACTAATGTCAGTCAGCCCACGCTCAAATAAAGCTAAGATCTCGTTACGCCGGGTTGATGGCACAATTTTTAGGGTGTCGGTCTCTATTGCTTGCTTAACTTTTTCGGCAAAGGCGCTGAGTTTAAAGAAGTAATTTTCTTCTTCGATGGCCTGCAACCGAGCAAAACGCTCGGGGTCTTTGCGCTTTATCTCTTGGCCATCCTCGATAGTTAGAAATTCTTCTTCCTTTTGGTCGTAAAGACCCTTGTAGGAGCCTTTGTAGATGTAGGGGGCAAGTTGCTTCCAGATAAATTGAGCACTTTGCACGTGCTGCGCCTCAGTTGTACGAACAAAGCGATCATAGCTAATGTCTAGTATCTTTGTTAAATCCACAAATGAAGCCACCACCTGATCGGCATAGCGCTCGGGTGAAACACCTAAACTTGTGGCTTTTTCGGATATTTTTCCGCCGTGCTCATCGGTTCCATAGCTAAAGAAGGTTTGGTCACCTTGTTGTCGATGGTAACGAGCTAAGACGTCAGCTTGGATCGCCTCTAAAGCATGTCCGATATGCGGAACATCATTAACATAAGGAATGGCAGCTGCTACATAAAACTTGTTCACGTAAATACTCGTACTTAATAACTTACTGAACTAGCGGCGGGCGGCGGCGAGTTGGAGGCTTTTTGCGCTCTTCTTCGACCTGTCTTCTCACCTTTTCGCGTAGCTCATCTACGCTCATTGTAGCATCTTTACTCTCGGGAGGAACGGGTGCAGTCTCTGGTGTCGAAGGTTGTTCGCTGACTACGCTGAAGGACTCTGAGTCGTGCTTTGGTCCGCGACGATTGCGAATCAACTTTACGACTTTATATAAACCATACAATAACGCCACTCCGAGTAGCACGATCGGGACTAGGTACGACACCTTGGTTTCTGTGGTTGCTAACTCTTCGCTTAAACTTGCGTCCTCGAGATATCCGTAAGATACCGGATCTTTACTAAACGCATCGCCAGCTAAAGCCAATTGGCGAACATTGGCGGTCTGTAGGGGCGCGAGCGATCCGAGCGGATATAGCTTTTCGCCGATTTTGACCCCGGTGTCATCAACGATTATCCCGGCCGGCATCTCGACACTAACACTGAATAACGCAATTCCGGGCAGAATCATGTGTTTGGTCGATGTGAGAATTGGTGCCGGCGCTGCATCTTCTGGAAATTCCTGTTCAACATAAGTAATGGTTGTATCGGCTAGTTGTTCGGGAGGAAAATCATCCTCAAGACCGCGCAACACCAACCCTACTAGGCGAACATCGGTTTGGCCAAAACCGGAACTTATGACCTCGGAAGCTGGGTCTAGAGTAATCCAGCCAACGCCCGGCAAGTACACTTCTGTCCAAGCCCAATCGGCTGACTGACCGTTATTTATAAGCTTGCCTAGCACCACTCTGGCCGGAATTTGGTTGGCTCGCAGCTCACCAACCATCATGTCGGCACTGGCCCGAGCGTCCTCGTAATTGATTTCGTGGGGAGCTTTGTTGATTTTGCCAGCCACCTGATCATGAATGGCCGCAATAGCCTTTTCTAAATCGGCGCCGACTTCAACCTGTATATCTGTGTCCTGCCAGGCCGCTGTTTGGTTTAGATAACGATCTTTTATTTCTTGTGGTGCGTCGTCTAGTGAAGTAGCGAGGCCAAGATCATAATCGAGATTATCGACACTAATGCGAGCTTTGGCGGTAACTTCTAGAGTTTGCTTGGGCATTAGCCGGTATTTAGCCAAGACATTACCGTCATTATCTAGCGAAACGCTCGTAGGTTTAGGGCTGATACTCTCGATCCAAACTCGCTGTTGATTAGTATCAGGCGGCAATGTAACGGTTTTGGTTTGCCACCACCAACTATCATTCTTGAGCTCGGTTACGATCATGACTTCGGCCACACCACTATTGCCGATCACCAGCCCGACCGTATCAGTAAATGCTCCTTGGTTGTTGCGCCAAGTTACCACCTGTCGACCGGTCGTCAACAGTCGCTTGGTTGGTTCGGGTCCACGGATAGCTACTGGTCCGCCCTCAAGCTCCGCTGCCATCGTTAGTGAGTGCGAGGCTATATCTAAGGCGTTAAATGTTAGTGAAGGCACCTGCTGAACAGTGGTTAGCCCAAAGTCATATGTTATGTCTGTGGTGTAGCTAACCATCAGCGACCAACGCTGGCTCTGGCTAGCTGGTATTCTGACTCGAACATCGTCGCCGTCATTAATAATTTCTGAGTCAACGCTCTGTTTGTCTTGATACTGCGCCACAACATCCTTTGCGCCGTCACCGATCAAAGGCAGCACCATCTCAGTGGGGCCAGGGCCTCCGCTGTTGGTAGCTTCGATAATATAACGCGCCTGGGTGCTTCCAGATTCGTCGGTTTCAAAAGTAGTTTTTAAGTCGTATTTCGTACCAGCAGCCAGTGCGTTATCCGACTGCACAATGACGCCCAGGCCAAGAGACACAGCTAGCAGAAGCAAGGAGAAGAGCTTTTTCATATAGACCTTATGCTAACAGATACATGCCGTGCTTTACAACGAAATCACCGCTAACTGACGTCCGGTTGTGCCGTTGTCTCTCCGGTAAGAAAAGAAGTGACTATCCCTAAAAGTATCGATTTCAACATTTTCGATGTTCATAACTCCAGCTTCTTTGAGCTGTTCTTCGGCAACTTTCCACATGTCTAAGTAGGCATTTGTGCCTCGACGGTTAGAAACTCCAGTGGGAAAAGCATCCGCTACTTCTAGGCCAACCTCGTAGCTTTTTGGACCAATAGCCGGGCCGATGGCAGCTGCGATGTGCGATGGGTCAACACCGTAAGTCGACTCCATAAGAGAAATGGTGTTTCCGATTACCCCAGCTTTTAGTCCCCGCCAACCCGCGTGAACAACCGCCACGGCTTTGGGATTGCTTGACTCAAGAAATATCGGCAAGCAGTCTGCAATCGAGAGTCCAATTGGCAGATCTGGCTCGTTAGTAATAATTGCGTCGTAACCAGTTAGTTCAGTGCCGGCGTCCTTGGCAGAGGCAACAAATACTTTGTCACCGTGGGCGAGCTTGCCTGCAAATATCAGTTTCTTAGGATCTCCACCAATTCTGGTGATGGCCTTGCTGCGATTAGCGGTTACGTGTTCGGACTTGTCGCCTACGTTATAACTGACGTTAAGTGAATCAAAAGGCTCTTGGCTAACTCCGCCAAGCCTAGTAAACCAGCCGTGCTTAGCGTCGATGGATTTTGCATTTAAGACTGGGACTTCCATTACAGGTTCTCCTCCAGTTGATTATACAGCGCTTCCCAATTTGATAGGCTCAGCTCTTGGGCTCTGGCGGTGTCGCTA